>JAGXQV010000022.1 GCA_018336195.1 Sulfuricella sp.
CCGGCACGGCCGGCCCGCAAGGCGCCACCGGCCCGGCGGGTCCGCAGGGCGCATCCGGCTCGGTGGCCGGCCTGACCACCTATACCATGACGGCAAGTACCGGCGCACCGCCTGCCGGCGCGCTGGTCACCGTGACGGCGAGTTGTACCACCGGCTCCGCGTTCAGCGGCGGGTGTGCGACCAACGACACCATGATGACGGATTTCCTCTCCAGCTCGGCGATCAGCGGTACCAACGCCTGGAGTTGCACGTACGGGTCATCGGGCAACACCACGATTACCGCGACCGTCAACTGTCATTAGCCGCATTACTCGGGAAAGGCCGCGCCATCGTGAGGTGGCGCGGCCTTGTGCTTTTTGTAGAGAGCAGATTGAATCGCATGGAAATTTGAGGTGATTTTACCTTTGCAGTCCCCCTTGGCGTGAATTACAATGTAATTCATATTTCAAGGAGATTCCTATGGCTGCCAACGCACTGGTTCAAGCCCGGATAGATGGAGCGGTGAAGGATGAGGCCGCGATTGTCCTGGCGGCAATGGGGCTGACCGTATCCGACGCGGTACGGCTACTGCTCACCAAGATTGCACGGGAACATGTCCTGCCGTTTGATCCGTTTATTCCCAACGAAAAGACCATTGAAGCAATGAAGGAAGCGCGCCGAGGTAATCTGGAAACGGTTACGCTTGACCAGCTGCAATCGGTTTTCGATGCGGACGATTAAGCAAACCGGCCAGTTCAAGCGCGATCTGAAGCGCGAAGCCAAAGGCCCGCATCGTGCCACCCTGGCACAGGATTTCGTCGACTTGGTGAAGGCCTTGGCCGATGACCAGCCTCTCGCCGAAAAGCATCGCGATCACTCGCTGGGCGGCGAATGGCTGGATTATCGGGATTGCCACGTCAAGCCCGATTTGGTGCTGATCTACCGGAAACCGGATAGCGAATTGCTGGAACTGGTCCGGCTGGGTTCGCATTCCGAGTTGGGGTTGTAGCGCGCCGCTCAAATTTCGCAAATCCCCGCCTGGCGCTGGCCCTTCAGCGCCACCAGGTCGGCGAACACGTAGAGGATGTGGTTCTGTTCGTGCCACGGCGAGGGAAAGGCCTGCCACACGCGGTTGGCCTGGAAACGGCAGGTGACGCCGCGCAGATAGCCGGCCTGTTCGCGGCGGGTGTAGTACCAGAATGAATTGGGGTTCCAGAAACTCGCGTGGCTGGGATCCTGGAAAGCGCCGCGCCCCTCCGTGGAGGGCGTGCGCGAGATCAGCCAACCGCCGGGAACCAGCACCCGGTAGATTTCGTTCATCACCCCCACCGTGCAGCGCGGGCCGCCGTCCGCGCCGTGTTGGCAGGCCACGCTGCCGCAGGCCGGGATGTGTTCGAGGAAATCCCAGGCGCGGATGCAGCCCACCGAGTTGTCGGGCAGCGGCAGGCCGTAGCGGATGTCGCAGCAGATGTCCGCGTCGGCCACGTCCACGCTGGTATACCCCTCCGGACTGTTGTGCGCGCCGCCCAGATCGAGCATCGGCAGGGTTTCGCGCCGGCACCATTCGGCGATGACCCGGTACAGGTATTGGTTGGCGATTTGCTGCTGGCGCTCCTGGATCTCCCGGTTGCGCTCCAGGAAGGTGTTGCCGCCGTCTTCCTGCAAACGATAGAAGTACAGGCATTCCGGGATGTGGTGAAAGGTTACGCCGGCCAGATAAGTGCGCAGCACCAGTTCGTAATCGTCGCACACCGGCAGCAGCGGATCGTGGCCGTCCACCTGCCGATACACGTCGTGCCGCCAGGCCCGCACGTGATTGGGGGTGAAGAAAATCGCCGCCAGCCCCGACGGATCGACCGGAAACGCGCGCATCGCCGTGAATTCCCGTCCGTCCAGGCGGGTCGTGTAATTTTCCCAGCCGAACGCCGCGTCGTAGACCTGGCAGGTGCCGTTCGGGTAAAAGTTGCTGAAATCCGAATAGATGAAGCCGGCGCCGCTTTCCTTGGCCGCCTGGCGGATCCGCGCCAGGGCATGGGGCGCGAGAAAGTCGTCGTGATCCAGTTCCACCAGCCATTCCCCCCGACTTTGCTCGCAGGCGAAGCGCTTGAGGCCGCCCACCCCCAATTTCCCCAGGTAATCGGGCGGGGTCACGATGCGCACCTGGGGATGCTGGCGCAATGCCGCCGGGATGATGCAGCCGCCGTTGGGCACCACCACCCATTCCCAGTCGTGGTCGCTTTGGCGCAACAGGGAATTGAAGGTGTCGATCAGGTAATCGGGCTTGTGGGTGGGGGTGAAGATGCTGAAAAACATGGGTTAGAACTCCTTCTATTTAGTTTCTAATCATCCAAATGATGTCAAAACCCGACAACAATACGTTTCCTGATTAGCGCTAATCTTCAGTTCGGCCGGATGTTTCAAATTAACGACTCTTTTCCTGTAGGAGCGTGGCTTGCCCGCGACAAAAGGTGCCACGAAGAGGCACCGCAATCGCGGCCAAGGCCGTTCCTACGAAGAACCGAACCCATAGCTGAAAATCAGCGCCAATCAGGATACGTTTTGAATTGAACTCCTCGGTAATGGGTAATGGGTGATGAAAATCCCCCGCCCATCACTCATTACCCATCACCTTGTTTGAGATAACGACTTGAGCGGAAGACGCCGTGTTGCCCCCCGCCACTCTTGCAGGGTGTCCGACCGCTCGCGATAGGCTTGAAACAGTTTTTCGGGAATAGGGTTTTTCCCGTAGTTCACCGACGAATTCCTGTAGTTGTACGTAGGCCGGGCAGGGCGGCTATATCGCGAAGCCCAGCCAAGCGGCGTCTTATTTCGATCCGGTTTTGCCGATTTTTCAAATGGGTTTGGGGGTTGCCGGGCATCGTTTCTCAGCCCGGCCGACATTCCGTCCAGGCTTTTTCGAATGCCCCACGACGCCCGTCAATACTGGGATTGCAGGCCTATTCTAGGTTGCCGTCGGGGGCGAATCTATTTGGAACTTCCCCTAGTCGATTAGGGGATTTTCCGTATTCCTCCCGCATCTACAGTGCGTAAGTGCAAGGTAGGGTTTCTCTCCATCCCGATTACAGCCTTTCTTTTACGGCGTTTCAGCGGCCCATCGCTAGACTTGAGAATCATGTAGGCCAGTGAAAACCCTGATTAGGAAGGAAATTATTATGGAACGTTTTTTTGAACGGATAACCGCTTCCCGCATTGCAACGCCCAAATGCGCGTCACTCAGACTTTCGTGTGCAATCGTGTTCGGCCTGGTTTGCGCCCAGGGCGCCCAAGCCGCCATGAGCAGCGGCAGCTATAGCATTTCCCGCGGCGTAATCAGTTCCGGCGGCGGGGCGATGGGCGGCGGCGGATTTTCCCTGAACGGAACGGTCGGTCAGGCGGCAGTCGGCGGAGCGGCCGGCGGTGGTTTCGAGCTTGCGGCAGGAGCCTGGCCGGATGTTGCAGCGCCGGTGACCCCGCCGCCGAGCGGCGGCGGTACCACCAGCGGTGGGTCAAGCACCTCCACTGGAACGACCGGTAGCGGCACCGGGACGTCCTCCACCGGTTCCACCATCGACGTGCCGTCCGGCGGCACTAGCGCCGTCGATGTCGATCTGCCCGGCACCGGCAAGTTTTCGGCAATCCCCAGCGGCGACGGCGGTAGCCTGAGCGTCGAGGAAGTCACCTTGCCCGGCGCAGCCGCCCCGGTCAGGACGGTTACCGTCAAGCAGGGCAGCGTTACCCTGCGCGCCACTCAGGCCGGCCAGGCGCTCGCCGAACTGGACGGCATGATCGTGGTTTCCGGTGCTCCCGACAGCGAGATCACCGTGGATGCCCGCAGCGCCACGCGCAGTATCAAACTGGGCGACAAGGATACCCTGGTGGTGCCCGCCGACCGCGACATCTCGGGCACCAAGGTGATCCTGCCGCCGCCCGCCGCCGCCGGCTCCTCGTCCAGCGTGGCTCTCCAGGTGGATGGCAAAACCCTCCGTGTTCAACCCCGGCAAGCCAATTCCAGCATGACTTTCCGGAAAGTCGACGTCGACGGCGTGTTGAAGCCGGTGCTGGCGGTGACGGGCAGCGCCCGGGTGGAAGCCGGTGCGGATAATCAGCCGTTGGTGCGCGTCGGCAATAACGTGATTCGTTCCGGCACCGCCAGCGCCGGCAAGCGTTGCACGACCACGGTCGAAGCGAGCAGCGGCGCCAAGAGCGACACGGTTCAGGTGGTCAGTTGCTATGCCGTGCTGCCGTCCAATGCCGCGCCGGTGGCGAGCAGCGGCGCGAGCGCCGCCCGCAAAGGCATTGCCCGGAACGGCTTCCCGGTTCTCAAGGACAACATCGTGTGGGCCGGCGAAACCGCGGAATTCGATAAGAACGGCGATCTCGCGGACGTTGTGCTGGGTAGCGCTGCCGGCAATACCAGCGCGGTGGGCGACAACCTGCTCGCCGGCAAGGATAGCCTGGAGGTCGAAACCGAGGTGCCCAGCCTGCACGGCACGACCGACCGGCTGGACGGCGCCTCCCTGGACGATCGCATCTTCGCCGTGATCAATCAGACCGGGCAGAGCAGTATTCCCACGCCGAAACAAAGCGCCAGCGGGGTGATGACCTTCGAGGCGGGCGGACAGACCTATTCCGCCATACCGATCAAGCGCGTGGTGGTGGATACCAGTCGCTCCGATGGGGTTGCCACCAATGGGGAAGGCAACGTGGAAATCACCGCCGGCGGCTACGTCACCACCTTTGCCCCGGCCATCGTCGATCCGCGGGGCTTTGCCGCGAAAGTGGCGGCGGCCTTGCCGGGCGCCACCACGGCATTGCGCGCCAATGGCTCCTACCGGATCAGCGTTGCCGGCACGACCTTCAGCGCTACCCGCCCGGCGTGGATGGTCAAGCCTGCCCAGGCGGGCGCGCCCACCTTCGATGCCGTCGACCAGAACACCGTGAGCTACAGCGATGGAACGTTCATGCAAAAGCTGTTGCCGGATTTCGTCGATTACACCACGCTGGTTTCGACCTTCCGCAAGGAATTCAACGATCCCGCCCTGACGGTCCAGTCCAATACCGATGGAAGCATCACCGCCACGGTTCTCGGACATCCCTATGTCCTCATGCCGGCCTGGTCGGTGACGCCGTCCGCGGGGACGCAGGCCGGCCAACCGGCCTGGACGAGCGAGGGCAACGTGATCTACCTGCGTAACGGCGACGGTTCGATGCAAGGGTTTACGGTGAAGTAGGGCCGATCCCTGCAACCGGTGAACTGCCCGTGGGGCGGCATCCGCCGCTCCCGCGGGCGGCCCCGGGTTTCCTGCAGCGGGCCGGTGATTTCGATAACGGCTTGAGGAGAACGCAATGAAAACAGTTACTGAACTCATGGAAGCGGGTGGTCGCTGGGTGGACGTGCGTTGGCAGGATTTGATGAAGATGCCCGATGGCAATTTCTGGAAACCGATATCGACCATCGTCGACGGCGATACCCCGATGTTTCGCTTTTCGGGTTAAGCGTCGGTATTGCGGAAAAACAACTCTGCTGCATCTAACGTGAGGCAAGCCGGGAAAGGGTTCCGTCGGGTATCAGGGCGGGGCTAATTTTGAAAAAAGGAAAATCCCATGAATACCTTGCAAGCCTTGAATAAACCAGTTTCGCCACAGTTCCGCGCCTTCTGCGAGTTACAGACGGCGGGCGATCACAGTGAGCATCCGCCGCCAACCAGAATTGGGGAAAAGTCACACGACGAACTCAAGCTGTTCGCTTGTGCCATGTCGGGCGACCTGGAGAGCGTTAAGGAATTGGTCGGTTCAGGCGTCGATGTCAATGCGCTCTCGGCGGTTTCCAACTCGTCGATATGTGGCCGTTTCGGCCAGAATACGGCGCTGATGTTTGCCGTCGCGGCACGTAAAAATGCGGTAGTGGCGTTCCTCCTGAAGCACGGCGCGGACCCGTCGATTTGCAACCTGGCGGGTGATACCGCCCATACCATCGCGTTGCGGAACAACGACCATGAAATTGCCGGACTCTTTCCCCGGCGCTATGTCACTTTTGGAGCATGAGATGACCGCCTCTGCCACGACTGCCGTGCCTGATCCCCGACAAAACCATCTGCTGGCAGCTTTGCCGGACCAGGAATATGCACGCCTGCTGCCCGATCTCGAAGCGGTGTCGATGCCGCCCGGCTGGATCGTCCACGATAGCGGCGTCAAGCTGGAGTACGTGTATTTTCCCACCACCAGCGAGATCGCGCTGTTCCAGGTGCTGGGCGACGGGAGCGCCCCGGAGATCGCCGTGACCGGCAATTACGGCCTGGTCGGCACCTCCTTGTTCCTTGGCAACAAAACCACCACCAACCGGGCGGTGGTGCAACGCGCCGGGCAGGCCTATCGCATCAGGGCGGCAGTGCTGAAAAGAGAGTCGCGCCTGGACGGCAACCTGCATTATTTGGCCCTGCATTACATCCAGGGGCTGATCGAGCAGATGGCGCAGAGCGCCCAGCGCAAACGCTACGATATGGCGGAACGGCAGTTGAGCGCCTTGCTTTACGACGAAGTGATTGTCGACCTGAACGGCGGCGTCTGTCCTGTGCCGGGCCAGCAACTGATTTGCCGCTGCGAAAACTGCGGCTGACTTCCGCCTGGCTAATATCCGAGCAAAATAGTCAACTAAATTTGCTAAAATGTAAGTGAACGTGATGTTTGTGAATTTCCTGCCTCCAAGGAGGCGGGAGGGCAAAGACGATTTCCGACGGTCCCGATCCGGGCCGCCAGCAACCCTGAGGAGAAACACCATGAAAACTGCTCACATCAACTACACGGGCATGGATCTGGATTATGAAACGGCGCGTTCGATGGCCGTCATGTTCGCCGAGAAAGACGGCGACATCAGCGAACCGGTCATGGTCGCCTGGAACGACAGCAAGACCTCGATGCGTTCTCCGGTGTTGGAAGACTGTGCCGTCGAAACCAGTTGGCGCGACTACGGGATAAGCCATAGCGGCAAACTGGAAGTGAACGTCAACGACGAATACGATTTCATCTTCGCCGATTCGGGCGATTTCGATATGTACGGTCCCAGCCCCTATATCAACATGCACGACCTGAACGGCAAGGAATACCTGTGTCTGGCCAGCGCGCTTCGCAACCCGCACCCCCTGCACAATCCGCATAATCCGAGCAAGGAGGCCTGCGTACCGCTCGACGAGTGGACCAGCAAACTGACCTGACCGTTACGTGGAGGTTCATGCCATGAAGACCCAGAATCGTTTTCCCGCCGCGCTGTTGGCGGCGGCGCTGTGTGCCGGGTGTTTTTCGCTAGGCGGCGGCGCGGCGAATGCCGCCGACATCGAGGTGAAAATGTCCGACAACTCCAGTGAGGGTCCGATGGCCTTCACGCCGAGTTTCATCAAGGCCAATGTCGGCGACGTGCTGGTTTTTACCCCCCTCAACAAGGGCCATGACACCGCGAGCCTGCTGGTCCCAGCCGGCGCCGCAGCGTGGAAAGGTCCGTTCGACAAGCCGTTCCGCGTCAAGCTTGAGAAAGAGGGGGTTTACCTGTTCGCCTGCGATTCGCACAAGAGCATGGGCATGGTGGGGGTGGCGCAAGTCGGCAAACCCACCAACCTGGACGCCGCCAAGCGCAAGGCGACCGAGGAAAGCGCGGCAATATTCCTGAACAAAGAGCGCTTCAGCAAGGCGCTCGACCAAGTGCACTGAAGCGTCACCGGCCAGGCCAACCGGGCGCTTGTGGGCGCCATTCCACTTGAGGCGCCCGCTTACTGAGGAGACCCATCATGCGCGATTACGGCAACATGCCGGTGATGACCTGGGAAGGCAGCAAGAACAGCGTCGTGAAGGCCCGCGCCCAGATCATGCACGGCGAACCCCTGATTATGGAAATGGGCGCCGATTTCGGGATCGGCGTGGATGCCAAGGCTTGCGGCTGCCGGATCATCGACGAAGGAAAGCGCTTGCTGGGATGCGAGCCGCGCTGCACGCTCAGCCAACTGGCCGGCGCCAACGGGCAGCCGGCTCTGGCGATCGTCGGTGAGGCCGCCGCGCAAGCCGGCCTGCTGGTCGATCTGGATCTGGTGCGCCCCCGGATCATTATTTACGATTAACGGTCCGGCCAGTCGGCATGAACGACGCCGAGCAGCGGCGCGTTCACCAAGCGCGCCAATCCCAGCGCGCCGTGTTCCATGAGCGCGTGGTGATTCCATTCGAAGAGAAAGCGCCCCAGCGGCGCCGCCAGGTTCATCCAGAGGCGGGTGGTGCGCACCCGCCACTCGTGGCGTACCGTGGTGACACGCCCGTCGACGGAAAATAGCCAGCGTCCCATCCCCTCCAGATCGCCGCTGATTTCCGCGGCCAGTTCGACCAGCGGCTCGATGCGGACGGTGTGGGCGGCGAAAACCAGCCGGTAGGGAAGCCGGCTTTTCAAGGTATAGCAACGCACGTTGCCGATCCCTGTCGAATCTCCCGGCGCCATGTCTTCGACCTTTTCCACGCCTTGCCACCAGCCCGGCCAATGCCGGGAATGGAGAATTGCTTCGTAAATCTCGGAAAGCGGCGCTTCAAGGCGCCACAGCGTGACGAACCGGTATTCCGCCATGACGGCTGCTCCTTGCGGGACGATGGGCCGGACTGAATAGGTGCCGGCCTAATAGTTGAGCGCTTCGGGACTTCGACTACCGGCAGCGGTGGGTATTTACCATTTCAACAGCACTTTCCCCGCCCACAAACCCATCATGCCGAAGCCGACCATCGGCATGTAATGCCACTGGATAACGTGAATGAGCGAGTCATTCTGTTCATGAAGCCTGAGCCACAAGGCTCCGATGCTGAAGGCGTAAAACAAGGCGATGCTGCCCGCCAGACGATAATGGGTGCTGGCGAATTTCCGCATGAAATAAAATATCCAGGCCGCCGGCACCAGGGAAATCAGGGTAATGCCGATGGTGCACTGATAGCTGTGCTGGGGCAGCGCCGCGGGCGGGCTATCGGCATGCCAGGAAAGAAAGACAATCGCCGCGAACAGCGCCAGAAGTACGGCCGGCGCAAATGCGATCCGGCGCATCTGGTACAAATCGGGGAATACCAGCACGGCGGCGCCCGAGGAAGAGGCGACCAGGATCCCGGCCAGGCAAGTGATTTCCGCCATGAACCAAGGCTCGTGGAATTTCGCCGCCAGGTCGGGGCGCAAGCCGGAAATCGCCAGCGCAAGGGCAATATAGGCCGCGGCGCCGGCCAGCCATTGCAGGGATAATTTGAAGGGGTGGGGGGCGGGTTGGACCTTGGTCGCATCCTGGGCCAATACCTCCACCAATTCCTCGATATTTACCATCATCTTTCCAATTTCTGCCTTAATACCTTGTAGGCGCGATAGGCGGCCACCTTTACGGCGGACTCGTTCATCCCGGTTTTTTCGGACACCTCTTTGGCGGTATAGCCTTCCTGATGCATCAACTGCAGGATGGTCGCCTGCTTCGGCGGAAGCTTTTGCACCTCCTCGCTGATAGATTCGTAGCTGATGCCGGATTCGGTTACAGGTTCATGCAAATAGTTTTCGACCTCGGACAATTCAACGGCCTGCCGCAGGTGATCGGCATAATACCCCCGTAGATAATCCTGCAAGCGGAATTTGGCAATGGCATAGGCCCACGGCTTGTAGGGGCGGTTCCCGTCATAGGTGTGACGCGCCTTGTGAATGGAGAGCAGGATTTCCTGCAGCAGGTCGTCCACTTCGAAGGCGAAAGTGAGGCGTCTGGACAGAAAAGGCCTAAGAAATCTTGCGGTTTCCTTGAGCAACAGCGCATAGGCGTGTTGGTCCCCGTCCAGGGACCGCTTCATCAATTCTTCGAAATTTTCGGTTTTATCCACCACCTTATGTAACCTTTTTTGGCGCGTGTTCGAATAGGCCGGTACGGGAAGGCAATTATGAACGATTCATATGCTACGGTCATTGAACCCGATCGTTTGCCGACCTGTGGCGATTTTTCTTTCCGGCAAGCCATTGCCAATGGCGCCACTTCACATAATAGGAGATTCAAATGAACAAACTTTCTTCCGCATTGCTCACTCTCTGTCTTGTAAGCGCCGGCGGCCTGGCTCTTGCCGATGCTCCCAAGGCCATGGACTCCATGGAAAAGCATTCCATGAGCAAGGATGCCATGGACAAGGGTTCCATGGATAAAGGCGCCATGGACAAGAGTGCCATGGATAAGGGAACGATGACCAAGAAAAAGGATGCCAAGCCCAAGCCGGACGGCAAAATGGAACCGGGCGGCAGCATGAGCATGGAACGCAGCAAGTAACCGGGCGCTTCTCAATGAGCGGGGTATGTCGCATACCCCGCTCCCACTCCGCGTGTTTCCCATGGCAGCGGGCCATTAACCGATCTTCAGGATTCATTTTCGCGGAGGGCATCATGATAGGCGCAGTCGGGTCGCCCTCATTCACCGGCGCCATAGGCACCGGCACATCAACCAGCGTCCTTGAATCCCAACTCGTCCAGTGCGAGAGGCAGTTGTCCGACTGGACCCATTGCGTCTCCGCAAAGACCCCCGAGGGCAAGGCTACGATTCAGGCGTTGTCGGACAAAGCCAGTGCGATAAAGAAGCGTATCGAAGAGGCCGACAACGCCAAGCCCGGCAGTCAGGAAAAAGCGTCCGTAGCCACGAACCCCAACCAAGGCGGGGCTGCGCCAAAAAAACCAGCAGCCGACGATGCCTCCTCCGCTTCGGCAGTCCGGTCAACCGATGCCACCGTGGGCCGCTTGATTAACGTGTTTGCCTGAAATCTTCCCAACCTGTCTGACGATGTAACTTTTTTCCCACCCGGTTCGAATTCATCGGCAAGGACGGAGCGCTGCCGGCGCCTTAAAACTTTTTCCTGTGAAGGCATGACAACATGAACACCATCGACATCGGTCTGGCATTTCTCGAAGGTTTGGCCCTGATCGTCTCGCCCTGCATTCTGCCGGTGCTGCCATTGGTACTCGCGGCCTCGGTGGATGGCGGCAAGCGCCGCCCTTACGGAATCATCATCGGCTTCGTGCTGGCGTTCAGCATATTCGCCATTGCCGCGCGCAAAGTCGTGGCGCTGCTCGGTATCGACCTCGATGTCATCAAGGATGGTTCCCTGGTGCTGTTGGCGCTGTTCGGCCTGGTGTTGATGTCGGAAAAATTGTCGGAAAAATTCAGCGCCGTGACCCAGGGCGCGGCCAATTTCGGCAACCAACTGGCTTCCAGCGGCGGAGAAGGACTGCTTAGCGGGGTGATGATCGGGGCGCTCATCGGCCTGGTGTGGACGCCCTGCGCGGGGCCGATCCTGGCCGCCGTGCTGGTGCAGGTGATCCGCCAACAAACGGATCTCGCGGGCAATGCCATCATCCTTTCGTTCGCCATCGGCGCGGGCGTGCCGATGCTGGCCATCGCGCTGACCGGACGAAAGATCATGAGCAAACTCGGTTTCTTTGCCCGGCATGCCGAAATGGTACGCAAAGCTTTCGGCGTGCTTATCCTGCTCTCGGTGGCCTACATCGCCTCCGGCGTGGATGCACAGGCGCTGTTTACAAGCGCCGCCAAGCCCCAGGCGGCGGACAGCGAACTGACCCTGCAACACGGCCTGGAACAGCCCTATCCTGCGCCCGAATTGGCCGCCGGCGAGGCCTGGCTCAACTCGTCGCCGCTCACTATGAGCGGCCTGAAAGGCAAGGTCGTGCTGGTCGATTTCTGGACCTACTCCTGCATCAATTGCGTGCGCACCCTGCCCTATCTTACCGACTGGGACAGGAAATACCGCGACCAGGGACTGGTGATCGTCGGGGTGCATGCGCCGGAGTTCGAGTTCGAGAAAAAGCTCGATAACGTCAAGGCCGCCATCGCCCAGCATGGCATTGCTTATCCGGTGGCGCTGGATAACCAGCTCGCCACCTGGGACCGCTTCCATAACCGCTACTGGCCCGCCCACTACCTCATCGACCGCGCCGGCCAGGTGGTCTACACCCATTTCGGCGAGGGCGAATATGACGTCACGGAAAACAACATCCGCTACCTGCTCGGCCTGAAAAACAAGAGCGCCCCGATCCGGGCGGAAGCGCCCGCCTCGACACCCGACCAAACCCCGGAAACCTACCTCGGCTACGCCAGGGCCGACCGTTTCGGCGGCAAGACGCAGCCCGTACCGGATACCCCCAACGCTTACCGCTTCCCCGCCACCCTGGCCGGCGGGGAATGGGCGCTGGGCGGCCCATGGAAAGTGGAAGCCGAAAAAATCGTCGCGGGCGACAAAGGGGCGGCCTTGCGCTTGAACTTCACGGCGCGCAAGGTGTTCCTGGTTCTCGGCACGGCCACCGGCAAACCGATACACCTCACGCTCAGCCTGGATGGCCGGGCCGTTGGCGAGCGAGGGGGAAAGGATGCGGCGGCGGGAATAGTCACCGTCTCCGGTAACACGTTGTATGAATTGATCGACCTGAAAACCCCGGGGAGCGGCTTGCTCGAAATTAAATCCGATTCGCCGGGGCTGGAAGCTTATGCGTTCACCTTCGGTTAGGGATGCTCGGGAATCCGGCACCTTAAATTCAACATGAACACGAATAACGAAAGGATGGCAATCATGCGCGCTTTTTCCCATTACCTTCATCACCCGGGTTTTTCCTGTTTGACGTTCCTGTCGGCACTCCTGTGCAACCCGGTTTTCGCCGACGGTCAGACTTCCAGCTTGCCGGATCCCCTTGTGGACTATCCCGCCGCCAAGACCTCGACGCCTCAATCCGCGGTATTTGCCGGGGGCTGCTTCTGGGGGGTACAGGCGGTATTTCAGCACGTAAAAGGGGTCGTGTCGGCGACCGCCGGCTATGCCGGCGGGGCCGCGAGCACGGCCAAGTACAAGTTGGTCGGCATGGGGGCGACCGGCCATGCCGAAGCGGTCAAGGTAACCTACGATCCGACAAAACTTTCCTACGGCCAGTTGCTTAAGGTCTTTTTTTCGGTTGCCCACGACCCCACGCAACTGAACCGTCAAGGCCCCGACACCGGCACCCAATACCGGACGGAAATTTTTGCGGTGGACGGCGAGCAGAAGAACGTCGCCGAGGCATATATCCGCCAGCTTTCCGCCGCAAAAGTTTATCCGGAGAAGATTGCGACGAAAGTCTCCACCTTGCCGGCGTTCTATCCTGCCGAGGATTATCATCAAAACTATGCGACGCTTCACCCGGACAGCTTGTACATCGTGATTAACGACTTGCCCAAGATCGACCACCTGAAGGCTCAATTTCCGGGACTCTACCGATAGCTTTAAAGCTGGATATGCCTGATCCTGATTGGCGCTGATTTTCAGCTATTGGTTCGGTTCTTCGTAGCGGCCTTGGCCGCGATTGCGGTGCCTCTTCGTGATACCTTCTGTCGCGGGCAAGCCACGCTCCTACAGGATAAAGAGTCATTTATTTGAAACATCCGGCCAAGCTGAAGATCAGCGCTAATCAGGTGCCTGATTGATTGTCCCCGCGGGGGAGTGGAAGTCCAGGTGTCATTGCCAGCCCCCGCCCATCGCGCGGAACAACTCGACGGCGGCGGCCAAGCGGGCCTGGCGGTTCTGGACGAAGGCGAGCTGGGCGTCGTTGAGACTACGCTGTGCGTCCAGGACTTCGGGATAGGCGGAATAGCCCGCCTGACGGCGTTCTTCGGTGAGTTCCAGAACCTGCCGGGCAGCCTCCCGGCGGGTGGTCAGGGCGGCTTCGGCGGCTGCGCTTTGCCGCGCGGCGGCGAGGGCATCGTTTACTTCGCGGAAGGCATTTTCCACGGCGCGCTGGTAGGCGGCGACGCCCTGTTTTTGCTGGGCGGTGGCTTGGTCCACTTGTGCATCGAGCCGCCCGGCATCGAATATCGGCAGGCTGAGGGCAAAGCCCAGCGACCAGATCCGTGCGCCGGAAGCGAATAGGTTGGACAACTCCATGCTTTGCCCGCCCAACAAGCCGGTCAATGAAATCGCCGGAAACAGCGCTGCCTTGGCCACCCCGATGCGGGCGTTGAGGGCGATCAGGTTTTCCTCGGCCTGGCGGATGTCGGGCCGCGCTTCGAGCAGCCTGGCGGGCAGGCCGAGCGGCGGTGCCGGGGGCAGCGGCAGATCGCCGATGTCGCCGGTGCCAAGCTGGAGATCCGGGGTGCCGGTCAACAGCGCCACCTGGTGTTGCGCCAGGTCGCGTTGTTGCCGAAGCTCGGCGAGTTGGGCAACCACGGCGGCAACGGCGCTTTCCGCCTGCGCCACGTCGATCCGCGAAGCCACGCCGCCGCGCAATTTGTCCTGGGTGAGCCGCAGGCTGTCGCGGCGGCTTCGCAGGGTTTCCCGGACAACCGCGAGCTGGGCGTCGAGAGCGCGCAGATTCAGGTAATTCCGGGCGACCAGCCCGGCCAGGGTGAGCCGCACCGTCGCGTCGGCGTGGCGGGCGGCCAGCACCTGGGCGCGCGCCGCCGCGCTGGCCGCCCGCAGTTTGCCCCAGAAATCCACCTCGAAAGCCGTGCTCAGGCTGGCCCGGTAATCGGTTTGCAGAATCGGCGCACCAGGCGGTAGCGGCACCGCGGTTTCCGTGCTGGAGCGGGAGCGCTTGCCGGCGGCGCCCAGGTCGATTGCGGGGAGCAGGGCCGCGCCGGTTTGGCGCAGCACCGCGTCGGCTTCCTCGATGCGCGCCGCCGCCTCGTGAATGTCGGGGTTGCGGGCGGCCGCCTTTTCCTGCAATTCGTCGAGCAGCGGGTCGTTGAAGAGCTTCCACCAGGCCGGGTTGATCGGGCTTGCCTGGGCATCCTGGGGCGGCGCTTCCGCGTATTGTTCCGGCAAGCGGGTCGGCGGACGCCGGTATTCCGGGCTGACGGCGCAACCGGTCAGGATCAGCAAGAGCACAAGGGCGGTAGGAACGATCTTCATTTTTCTTGCTCCGCCCGCTCTTTCCCGGCGCCGATCCGCGCTAGCCAGTAGAAGAACAGCGGGATGAACAGCGTGGCGATGAAGGTCGCCGCGAGCATGCCGCCGAATACCCCCGTACCCATCGAGCGGCGCGCCGCTGAGCCGGCGCCGCTGGCGAGCACCATCGGCAGCACGCCCAGGACGAAGGCCAGCGAGGTCATGATGATGGGGCGCAGCCGCAGGCGCGCCGCCTCGACGGTGGCTTCCCGCAACGCCATCCCGGCGGCGTGTTTCTGCACGGCGAATTCGACGATCAGGATGGCGTTCTTGGCGGCCAGCCCGATCAGTACCACCAGGCCGATCTGGAAATAGATGTCGTTGGGCATGTTGCGCGCCAGCAAGGCCAGCAGCGCGCCGCCCAGGGCGAACGGCACGGCGAAGATCACCGCCAGGGGCAGCGACCATTTTTCATAGAGGGCGGCGAGGATCAGGAACACCATCACGATGGCGAAGACGAAGGCCTGCGCCGAGGCGGAGCCGGTGCGTTTTTCCTGGATCGCCTGGCCGGTCCAGGCGAACGAATAGCCTTCCGGCAGGCTGGCCTGGGCGGTTTCCTCGACGACGCGGATGGTGTCGCCGGAACTCACGCCGGGCGCGCCGTTGCCCAGCAGCTTGGCGGCAAGGAAGCCGTTGAAGCGCTCCAGTTGTTCCGGGCCGACGATGCCGCGCACCGTGGCGAGCGCCGCAAGCGGGATCATGTCGCCGCCCTGGGAGCGCACGTACACCTTGCCGATGTCGTCGGGCTTCATGCGGTACGGCGCTTCGGCCTGCATCTGGACGCGGAAGGTGTGTCCCGACTTGTTGAAGTCGTTGACGTACAGCGCGCCCATGGTGCTTTGCAGGGTGTCGTAGACGTCGGTGAGGGGGACGCCGAGCGCCGTTGCCTTGGCTTCGTCCACGTCGACGTAGAGTTGCGGCACGGTGGGCCGGAAGAAAGTATTGACGGTGCCGATTTCCGGGCGTTTGCGGAGGGCTTCCATGAACTGGTTGACCACCCCGGCGAGCTTGAGGGGATCGCTGTCGGCGCGGTTCTGGATGTAGACCTCGATGCCGCCGGCGGATCCCAGCCCGCGGATCGGCGGGGGATTGAAAACCAGCCCCACCCCGTCGGGCTGCGTCATGCCCATCCCCATGAACTTGCCGGACAGCATTTCGGCGGTGCTGTGGCGCTCGTCCCAGGGTTTCAGGGGAATGAACATGGTGCCGATATTGGCGCGGTTGCTGCCGCCGATGAAGTCGAAGCCGCTCACCACGAACACGTGGTCCACCGCCGGATCCGCGACGATGCCGCGGCGGAAGCGCTCGCCGAACTTGCCGGTGCGCGCCAGCGTGGCGCCGTCGGGCAGCACCAGGGCGCTGATGAGATAGCCCTGGTCCTCGGACGGCACGAAACTGCCGGGGATGCGCTGCAACATCCACCAGCTCGCGCCGATCACCAGGGCGAACAGCAACGCGGCAAGCAGCCCGTGGCGCAGCACGGATCTCACCACCACGGTATAGCTGCGGGTGGACAGGGCGAGCGCGCGGTTGAACGGCACGAACAACAGGGATTCCTGGTGGCGGGGCTTGAGCAGCAGGGCGCACAGCGCCGGGGTGAGAGTCAGCGCCACCGTGCCGGAAATCACCACCGCGATGGCCACGGTGACCGCGAATTGCTGGTAGAGCCGGCCGGCGATGCCGCCCAGGAAAGCCACCGGGATGAATACCGCGCAGAGCACCATGACGATTGCCACGATGGCCCCCGAAACCTCGCCCATGGCCGCGATGGCGGCGTCCTTGGGAGACAGTTGCTGCTCGCTCATGTGGCGCTCGACGTTTTCCAGCACGATGATCGCGTCGTCCACCACGATGCCGATCGCCAACACCATGGCGAACAGGGTCAGGGTATTGATCGAGAAGCCGAACAGCCATAGCCCGGCGAACGTGCCGATCAGCGATACCGGCACCGCTACGATGGGAATCAGGGTCGCCCGCCAGCTTTGCAGGAACACGAAAATCACCAGCACCACCAGCAGGGCGGCAATCGACAGGGTAATCGTGACCTCGTGGATCGACGCGCTGATGAAGCGGGTGGTGTCGTAGGGAATGATGTAATCGACCCCAGCGGGGAATTTTCCCTTCAACTCGATCATCTTGGCGCGTACCGCCGCGCCGGTGGCGAGGGCGTTGGCGCCGGTCTGGAGGAACACCGCGAGGGCCACGGTGGGCTTGCCGTCGAGGGTGGTGGAGGCGTCGTAGCTTTGCGCGCCAAGCTCGACGCGCGCCACGTCCTTGAGGCGCAGGGCGCCGCCCGGCCCGCTGGCGCGCAGCACGATGTCGGCGAATTGCTCGGGATCGAGCAGCCGCCCCTTGGCCGTCACCGTGTAGGTCAGCACCTGGTCGGACGGCGCGGGTTCCTGGCCGATCTTGCCGGCGGCGTTCTGGGCGTTCTGGGCGCGCACCGCCTGGGCGATGTCGCTGGCGGTGACGCCGAGCTGCGCCATGCGGTCGGGTTTCAGCCAGATGCGGATGGCGTAGTCGCGCGCGCCGAAGATGAACACGTCGCCCACGCCGGGTACGCGCTTCAGCTCGTCCAACATGTTGATGGTGGCGTAGTTGCTGAGAAACAGCGTGTTGTAGCGGCCATCCGGCGAATTCAGGGCGCTCACTAGGAGGATGTCGTTGGAGCGTTTCAGCACCACCACCCCGTTGCGGCGCACCTCGTCGGGCAGGCGCGGCTCGGCGATTTTGACCCGGTTGGCGACGTTGATCGCCGCCATGTCGGCATTGGTGCCCACTTCGAAAGTGGTGGTGATGGTAAGCACGCCGTTGGCGGCGGCGGACGAGTTGAAATAGCTCAGCCCTTCGATGCCGCTGAGTTGCTCCTCGATAGGCGCCGCCACTGAGCGGGCCAGGGTTTCGGCGCTGGCGCCGGGATAGGTGGCGGTGATGACCACCGTGGGCGGGGCGATTTCCGGGTATTGGGCAACCGGCAGGACGCGCGAGGCGACCAGCCCGGCGATCACGATTACGATGGAGATGACCGAGGCGAAGATCGGCCGGTCGATGAAGAAGCGCGAGGTCATGGGCGGCTCGCTATTTGCCGCCCGGCGCGGCGGGCGGATGCGCCGTTACCGGCGCGCCGGGCCGCAGCTTGAGGAGGTTGTCGACAATCACCTGGTCGCCGTCCTTCAGGCCGTCGAGGATCACCCAATCCTGGCCGTGCCAATCGCCGGTCGCGACGGGGCGCGCTTGGGCGGTGCCGTCGGCGGCGGCGACGAACACGAAGCGCCCCTGTTCGGATTGCTGCACGGCGCCCTGCGGCACCAGGAACACGTTATGGCGTTCCCCGCCGAGCAGGCGGGCGCGCACGAACTGGCCGGGCAGCAGCTTGGCGGCGGGATTGGCGAATTCAGCGCGCAATTGCAGGGTGCCGAGCTTGGGGTCGATCTGGGCGGCGGCGAAGTTGATGCGGCCCTGCTCGGGATAGCGCGTGCCGTCGGGGAGGAGCAGTTCCACGCCGCGCACGCCGGCGGGAGTCAGCCGGCCCTCGGGCAAGTGCGCCAACTCGGTTTCGGAAAGGCTGAAGCGCACCCAGATCGGGTTGGGCTGAATCAAGGTGGTGAGCAGGTTGTCGCTGGTGCCGACCAGGGTGCCTTCGGAATGGACGGCGCGCCCGGAGATCCCGGCAACCGGCGCGGCGACCGTGGTGTAGGAGAGATTGAGCGCGGCCTCGCGGACCTTGGCCTGGGCGGTTTGCAGGGCGGCCTGCGCCTGGGCCAGGGCGGAGGCCGCATCGTCGGCTTCGCGCTGGCTGATCGCCCGGGTCTCGGCCAATCCCTTGAGGCGCTGGGCCTCGCGGGCGGTCTGTTCGGTCTTGGCCTGCTGTTCGGCCAATTGCCCCCGGGCTTGCGCCAGGGCGATCTCGAAAGGCGCGCGGTCGATCTGGAACAGCGCCTGCCCGGCCTTGACCGGCTGGCCTTCCAGGTACAGGCGTTTTTGCAGGATGCCGCCGACCTGGGCGCGCACCTCGATTTCCCGTGCCCCCTCGGTCTGGCCGACCGCCTCGACGCCGGCGGCGACCTGGGTAGGGTGGACCTCGACCACCGTCACCGCCAGCGCCGTGGGTTTTCCGCCGCCGGGCATGGCCCCGCCCGGCTTGTCGGGCGCCGAACAGGCGCACAGCAGGCTGGTTAGCGCCACGATCGGAACGGTCAGGGATGCGCGCATGGTTTTTCCTATGGTTATCGGTAGGAGCCTGCCTTGCGGGCGAACGATGCCGCAAAGCCGAAGCCATGTCTCAAATAGCGACAGCGTATCGCGAGCGCGGCCCGCTCCTACCTATGATCTTTCACGTCGGACCAAGCTACGTCCGGAACCGCGCCACCGCGGTTTGCAGTTGTCCCGCCAGTTGCAGCAGGTGCACCGCGGAATCCGAGACATCCGCCGTCGCGGCGCTGTTCTGCTCGGTCATCTGGGCGATTTTCTCGACGTTGCGGGCGATGCCTTGGCCGGCCATGTCCTGTTCGCGGGCCGCCGAGGCGATATCCCGCACCTTGAATGCCGCCTGCTTGGTGCTGTTGCTGATCTTGGAAAACACGTTGCCGGCTTCGCTCGCCAATTTCACGCCCTCGCCGGCATGATTGCTGGAGTGCTCCATATCCTGCACGGCGTCGGCGGTCTCGCGCTGGATCGCCTCGATCAGGCCGCCGATTTCGGTGGTGGCCGAGGCGGTGCGCTCCGCCAGTTTCCTGACTTCGTCCGCCACCACCGCGAATCCCCGCCCGGTGTCGCCGGCGCGCGCCGCTTCAATGGCGGCATTGAGCGCCAGCAAATTGGTTTGTTCGGCGATTTCCTTGATGACGTGGACGATGCTGCTGATCTCGTTGGAACGGGCCGACAGCGCGGTGATCCGTTCGGCGGAATCGGCCACCCGGGTGGCGATTCGCGACATGCCCTGGGCGGCATCCTGCACTACCTTCTCGCCGTGTTCGACGAAGCCGGTGGCCTGTTCGGAAAGCGTTTCGCTTCCCTGCGCATGGTCGGCCACCTCACCGATGCTGACGCTGATCTCCTCGACGGCGGCGGCCATTTCGGCGGCGGCTTCCGCCTGGACATTGCAGCTTTCCGTGAGTTGCGCGGTGGCGCTCGCCAATTGTTCGGCATCGGTGGCGACCTGGGTTGCCACGCCGACCACCTCGCGCATCGAGGCGCCCATCTTTTCGAGAGTCTGGTTGAGATGGCAGGCCATATCGCCCAGCTCGCACTTGCTGGCGATATGCACCCGCGCGGTGAGGTCGCCGGTTTCGCCGATACGGGTGACGTGTTCCTGCATCTTGTTGAGCGGATGGAGGATGGAGCGAATCAGCACGAACGCCACCAGGAAGGAGATCGCCAGGCTGGCGAGGCCCAGCGCTGCCGCGGTCTTTCTTACCCAGGCCGCCAGTTCCTCGGTCCGGGTGAGTTCGATGCTCGCCTCGTCGACCTGGGATTTGACGAAATGCCCCAGGGCGCCCTGCAGCGAGTCGCTGGCCTTGTCGAAATCGCCCATCAGCCGGTTACCCGCGGGCGGCCCGCCCTCGACGTAGGCCTGGGCCATTGTCAGGCCGGTTTGGTAATAGGCGGTGAAGCGTGATTTGAGAACCTGCAATTCTTTCAGGCCATCGCGATCCTGCTCGACGGCGAACATTTTCTCGAACTGGTCGGTGGCGCGCAGGAAGCTGTCGTAGCTTTTCCGTGCTTCCTTGAAACCGTCGTCGAGTCCGTCCTGGGCGCGGGTGGCCGAGATGTCGGAGAGATATTGCTGAACCTGGATGACGTCGCGCTCCATGTCCCGCGCCAGCATCGCGTAGACGATGCTCTCATCCCGGACTTTCTTGGCGGATTCGTGAATACCGCCTACCACGGACCACAGCCAGATGCCGAAACCGACCGATAAAAGCAGCGGCACGGCAACGGCGAGGGAGATCTTTGGGCCGATTTTCATTTCCACGATGCGTTCCTTTCCCTGAGGGCAACCGAATGATTGCCGCAGGTTCAGGTTAGGTGGCGGCTAGGGGAGAATCCATTCGGATGTTCGCCTAGGGGGATAAGGAGTTTCACCAATTGAAAACGAGAGGATCGCCACCTAGCCTAAACCTGTCGCCTAATTTTTAGTGGAGAACCCCATCGCATGAAACACTTATCCTCCCCCTGTTTTCGCCAAGCCGGCCTGGCGCTGGCACTTGCCGCCTCCCTGACCGGCACGCCCGCGCTGGCCGCTCCCGACGAGATCCAGGTCTACACCGACGACATCAACGAGCCTGGCGAAATGGGGCTGGAGATTCACACCAACTACGTGACCAGGGGCCGCGATTCGGCGTTTTACGATGGCGAACGCCCGCCCAACCATGTGCTGCGGGTAACCCCGGAATTTTCCGTCGGCCTGGCCAAGGGCTGGGACGCCGGTTTCTATCTGCCCATGGCTTGGGCAGCGGGCGGCGGCGCCACGCTGGACGGGGTGAAGGCGCGCATCAAGCGCCTCGAAAAGAATGGTACGGAAGAGGATGCGCTGTATTACGGCGTGAACCTGGAAGTCGGCTACAGCCAGTTGAGAATCGCGGAACATCGCTGGAACGCCGAGTTGCGCGGCATTCTCGGCATGGAGAAGGGGGGCTGGCAACTGACCGCCAACCCGATTCTCGGCTGGGACGTTTCGGGCGGCGGCAAAGTCCCCGACGTCGATCTGGCCCTCAAGCTTTCCCGCAAAGTGGGAGCGGGCTACGCGTTCGGCGTCGAGCACTACGCCGAACTCGGGGCCGCCGATCATCTCCATGCCTGGCGCGAATCGGCCCAGTCCACCTTTCTGGTTATGGAGTACGAAGGCAAGGGCTGGGACATCAACCTCGGCATCGGCCACGGCTGGACCGAGCCAGCCGACAAGACCACGATCAAGGCGATCTTCGGCATTCCCTTCAAATAGTCGCGGCGTTGCCCCTACCCACAACCGGTTTGATGGTTACATTCAGGAGATAGGCATGATAGTCGAGAGCTTCCAACCCAGCTTGGCCCATAACAACCAGCAAGTCCCGTTGGGCGCGGATATGCCGCATGGCGAACACGCGGCGAAACACCCAAGCCCCCCCACGTTCTGGATACACCCCGACACGTCCTCGGGGTTGACCATCGCTACGGCACTTGGCTCTTCCGCGCTGGCGCTGGTTTCGGAAATCGCGGTGTGTGCCGCCCGCTTCGTGGCGACCGGCGAAGGCACTTCCATCGATCTGCGCTGTTTGAAGGCGATGCCCGGGGAACGCGACATCCTGGCGAACCTGTTGGGCAAGGGCGAGGTTTTCTCGGTAGAGGATACGCGGGGCCACAGCGAGTTCCAGGAAACCCTGGTTCCTTGTGTGTGGTGGGTTCGCCACCGCAATAGCGACGATGAAACGGTCGGCGAACTGATCGAAATCGGCGACATTTCCGCCGTTGTCACGGGCGACCGGGGGGCGGTCGCCCCCGGGCTTGAAGCCCTGCGTTCCCGCCTGTCCGTCTGGCGGGCATAGGGAGCCGCCCGGCAGCAACAAATTGCCGCTGACCTAACCGCGACAGCTGAGACGACTAACAGGAGGGATATGGCATGAATGGGAAACCGGCTTTTGCAGCAACGGCGGCCACGGTATTGGCCGCTTCCGGGGCAGCGGCGCAATACCTGCGCAACCCCGCCGGCGGCAGCGAGGAGTTGCTTCTGAAATGCCAGACGAACACACGGGAGGACGTGAAATGCTTGCGTTGATGCCTTGGGACAAAGCGGCACAGGCAGCGGCGGATCTCGCCGGCGGCGTGGAAAACGTGGTGGTGCTGGGAATCGGCAATCTATTGTGGGCGGACGAAGGCTTCGGCGTCCGCGCCGTGCAGGAACTGCATCGCCGCTGGCGTTTCCCCAAGCGGGTAACGCTGGTGGACGGCGGTACCCAGGGATATAGCCTGCTCCATTACGTGCAGGCGGCGGACAAGATGATCATCTTCGATGCCGTCGATTTCGACCTGCCTCCCGGCAATCTCAAGGTATTGAGAAACGAGCATGTCCCGCGCTTCATGGGCGCCAAGAAACTGAGCCTGCACCAGACCGGCTTCCAGGAAGTCCTAGCCATCGCGGAACTGAATGGGCAACTGCCGAACGAACTGGTGCTGATCGGCGTGCAGCCCGAGGATTTCGAGGATTATGGCGGAAGCCTGCGCCCGGTGGTCAGGAAACAGATTGAGCCGGCCCTGGAATTGGCGCTCGCCAACCTCCTGCGCTGGCGCTGCGAGCCAGAGCCGCGCGGCGCGGAGACCGTGGAACCGCTTTTGCCGACGGGCCTCGACCTGGCCGCCTTCGAAATGGGATGCTCGCAATTGGGAGCGCTGTGATGTGTATCGGGATTTCCATGCAGGTTCTGGAGAACGACGGTGTCACGGCGTTGCGCGGGGAAACCGACATCGACGCTTACTTCCCCGATCTGGTGGATGCCGCTGCTTGCACCGCCTAAAGGACTATCGACAACTCATGAAAGATCCTGATTGGCGCTGATTTTCAGCTATTGGTTCGGTTCTTCGTAGCGGCCTTGGCCGCGATTGCGGTGCCTCTTCGTGATACCTTCTGTCGCGGGCAAGCCACGCTCCTACAGGATAAAGAGTCATTTATTTGAAACATCCGGCCAAGCTGAAGATCAGCGCTAATCAGGAAGAAAGATTACCCATGAAACTCTATTTTTCTCCGGGAGCCTGCTCCCTTGCACCGCACATCGTGCTCAACGAGGCGGCCTTCCCATCGTTCGACATCGAGAAGGTGGATCTGGCCAAAAAGCTCACTGCAACCGGCGAGGGTTACCTGCAGATCAACCCGAAGGGCTACGTGCCCGCCATCCGCCTCGACAACGGCGAGATCCTTACCGAGGTGGCGGTCATCCTCCAGTATCTTGCCGACAGCCAGCCGGAATCCGCCCTGGCGCCACCGGCAGGGACACTGGAGCGCTATCGCCTGATGGAATGGCTGAATTTCGTGTCGTCGGAAATCCACAAGCAATTGGGGCCGCTGTTCAACGCCACCATTCCCGACGTATGGCGATCTCATCAGGTGGAATTGCTGGGGAGCCGCTACGATTTCCTGGGGAAATGCCTGAACGCCCAGCCGTACCTGATGGGCGAGCACTTCAGCGTGGCCGATGCCTATTTGTTCACGGTGCTCAGATGGAATAGCCTGTTGCACGTGGATACCGCGAAGTGGCCGTGGATCGGCGCCTACCTGGCGCGCGTGGCAGCGCGACCGGCGGTGATCAAAACCCTGAAAGAGGAAAACCTGGTGTGATGCCCGACCAGGTGGCGCGCCGGGTTCATTGACGGTAGCGCGTTTCGATGCGCTGACGATTTGGGGTCTGCTCACGAAGCGGAAGAGGCCGCCATTGTGCTGGCTGCGATGGGGCTTACCGTATCCGACGCGGTGCGGCTACTGCTCACCAAGGTGGCACGGGAACATACCCTGCCGTTCGACCCGTTCATTCCCAATGAAAAAACCATCGAGGCGATGAAAGAAGCCCGCAGGGGCAACCTGGAAACGGTCACGCTCGACCAACTGCAGTCTGTTCTCGATGCGGACGATTAAGCAAACCGGACGCGGAGCAGTTGGAACTGGTGCGGCTTGGTTCGCATTCCGAGTTGGGACTGTAACCCCCTTCTTCCGTCAATCGCCACGGTTGATTGTGGCAGCCTAGCATACAGTTTTTTCCGAATTCTGCCGGCGCCACCTTCGGTGCTCTACCCAGGTTGCAAATTCCGCCGTGTTTCGATCAACAGGGTCAACTCGGCCAGCCCCTGCTGGAGCCGCCTGTGCCATTGACCTGATTCGGCACCAAAGCATGTCCACGCCGGTCTAATCAGTACAAGAAGCTTGTCCGTAGAATAAAAAAGGGAGATTCGATAATTATCTGGAGGTTATGGATCATGATCAAACGAATTTCCATTATCTTTGGCGCGGTCTTCCTACTCGTCGGTGTGCTGGGATTTGTCCCGGGCGTTACGGCAATGGTGCCGGAAGGTGGTCATGGCCATCTGCTCGGCATATTCGCGGTGGATCCGGTACACAATCTGGTACATGTCCTGACCGGGGGGGTCGCGATTGGCGCTGGTCTGGCTAGCGAAGTGGCCAGCCATGCTTTCTTCAAGGTTTTCGGCATCGTGTATGCGCTAGTGGCCCTGCTCGGTTTCGGCTACGGCAACGCGCCGCTCTTCTTCGGCGTAATGGCGAACAACCTGCCCGATGCGGTTCTGCACTCGGTGATAGCAGCGGTGGCGCTATTCCTGGGGTTTGGGCACTTGCCGACACGTTTTGAACACCCCGGCGACATGGGGACGCATCATCCGGCGTGATCGACCGGCGGAAATGTCGATTGGGGAAGGGGGCGACGCCATCGCCCCTTTTTCCTTGGCTACCGTCGCTTATACCTGAAAGGGGCCAAGCCGGAACCGAAAAAGGTGATGAGTGATGGGCGGGTGGTTTTCATCACCCATCACCGCAGAGTTCAATTCAGGACACATTGTCGTCACGATTTGACATCATTTGGCTGGTAAGCGACTAAAAAAGCTCGGTTGCGAACTGCGAAGACGCTAAAGCCCAAACGCAGATACGTCCAAGACGTGGCTCGCCAGCAATTCGATTTTTTCCGGCGAGACAATCTCTTGATCGACGGCATAGCGTTCACATAGGGAAAGTATTTGCTGAACATCTTGCCGGTTTGATCGGTACGGCTTTTGTCTGGGTTTCCCTGTCGCGACGGCATAGGGGTGCCGGCACTCCGTGTCCTTGATGGCTTCGAGCATCGGCCCATACAGGGCGGATAATTGAATTCGAGGAATTTTTGCGGCAATCCGCTCGAAGATTTGCATACCTGCCAGATCGAGGTCGCCCCAGAAAGTGATCCTGGGATGACTAAATAATTCCCTCACCGGGGGGCATGACGATCCTTCGCGGATTAGCGTGATAGCCCCTGAGAAACCATATTTCACAAGTTCAGCCAGTTGGTTGCCATATTCATTATCGGTTTTGCTGAGGCCGAATCCATAGGTCGCAATAAAAGCACATCGTTGCGCGGCTCCCGTAGCCATGGCAAGTTCGAAAGCGGCAGGGTTTTCCACCAAGACAACCGTTTCCGGCTGGGTGCTGCCGCCGACAACTACATAGGGGGGGTGGGTTGAAAACCCATCAACCGGAATGCCAAACGTCCGTAGCGCCGGGCCAGCGAGCATGCCCAGCAGTTTGGACGAGCCAATAAGGTATTTGGCGCTAACCAGAAAAAGATGATGGCCCCGCTCGCCGGCAAGATTTTCGCGAAGCCTTGTAAGCCCTTTGAGGATATGCTTCATTTCCGGGGTGTCGAAATCGACGAGCTTTGCACTCAATGGCGCCAACGCTTTTCGGTCTTTTTCGGTTACGCCAGATGCTTCCAGAACAGCGAGCCACCTTTGTGCATCAGGGTCGATAGGCTTGACCGGTAGCGTACCGATGATATGGACTTGGCCGAGAGGCGTACCGTCTCTGCCGACGCCATCGAGCCAGCCTTCTTTCGTCAGGCGCCCCATGGCTTGCCGAACAGTGATAGCGGATTCCTTCGTATCCCCCGCCAAGGCTTCGACTAGCCCGGCAGGCCGAAGATAGGACTTGTTCCCCATCTTTTCGATAAGTGCTGAACGCACGCGCTCTATGCTGTCTTCGAGACTCATATTTGGCCTGGCTGTGCGGCGACATGAGGCCGAACTTGTACATTCATGGCGCGCAACGCCCCGTAATGCGAACCCACCTCCTCGGGCTGGAGAACCCGTCGCGTATTACTTTCCGCGTACATGAATTGCCCGTTGATCTCGCGAGCCTCGATCAGTGTGGGGAAATAGTCGAAGTTATTCTGATAATTTTCATCGTGCCCGGTGATAATGAGCTGGAAGCGGCCACGTGTTGATTTGATGCTCTCCAGTGCATCCTGGATGAGTCCTTTGTTCGACAGGCTCGAAAACGCCCCATCCATCAGAGCGAATTGCGTGGGGTGCAAATGCTGTTGCTGGACGCGGTTGGTCGTCATGCGGCGCAGCTCTCGTTTAGTAATGTAGTCGGCCATTTTGACGATCCAAAGCAGCGTCATGGCCACGCTTTGGCCCGTGCTTACCATGTTTTTTTCGAGGGGTAAGGCGTGTTTGCTGATGGATGGCATGAACACCTTGATTCGTGGGTTTATGATGACTTTCTGATAGAAAGTGTTCCGAATGTCGGCGCGGAGTCCGCGTATTGCCTGGTCGCGTAAACCGGGCTCGGCATTTTCAACCGCACGCTTGGTTGATTCATATTTTTCGACCTTCTTTACCACGTCATCCAGTACGGCCTGGATGTCGCTTTGCTCTGCCAACCCGGCCTCGATCCCGAAACCGGCGCAGAGATATTCCTTGGTAACGGCATCCCTGGCGGGGCCGAAGGTTTCTTTCATCGTCTTCAGATTGTCCGGCAGGCGCTGGGTAAAGGCTTTGAGCCATTTGCCGATGTTTTCCCACTCGCCTTCGAGGAAATCGGCAGCCGTCTTGTTGGCCGCCCGGTTCTTCTCATAGTTGTTACGTGCGACTTCATGCAGATGGTTGGCGATTTCGGGATATTCGTTTACCCGCTGTAGCTCGATTCGCACATGCTCGGTCATATCCAGATCGGGCATGACTAAAATCTTTTCAATCAATGCAGATACGCTGCTTTTTGCCGAGAGGTATCCGGTCCACGCCCCACTCATTGCCAGGCGAAGTGCATTCACTTCTTCCCCACGGATATCGTTGTCTATGTCATGCAGGTAGCGGATCAGGGTTTCCGGATCGGTTTCCTCGCGCAGACCGATTGCAAACCCGCCCAAAGGGTGATGCTCGATACGCTCCGGGGAAATGGGCACGGTTTCGCCCTGTTCCGAGGCGAGGTCGCGGTATTTTTTGATTAGCTCGCGAATGAACCCGTCTATTTCGCCGATCTCGGAAATCAATGCCAGTTGGCGTTCCTTTAGCCTGTTGATTTCCTTTTCCAGGGGCGGTTGCAATTTGTTCTGAATCTCCCACTGTTCATCCTTGAGAAATTTCAATCGGTCTTCAATCTGTTTAGGCCGTTCAGCGCCTTTCTTGATAAAAGTATCCGCCAAACCAAACTGAAACCGGGTACGTTGATCCGCGAGGTTCTTTGCGTTTATCAAAGAATGCTCGGTGCTGACGGCCTGCTTCATGAAGGCCGGGTTGTCCTCGCGGTGCTCAATGAATGCCTGGACGGCCAAGAGAGATTCGGTTTTACTTGCCGCCAGATTTGCGTCACTCACGATACCCTGCTGGGTTTCGAATAACCTCTCCTGTTTTTCGATTTCCGCTTCGTTCACCTCAACCGCCTCGCCCGCACGTTCCAAAGCCAGGCTTAGCAACTCACGTTCGTTCCTGATTACGTCTTCGGATATCTCACCAAATTCCTTGTGGTGCTGTTCTGTCTGGGCAATGATTTTCAAGGACTCGGGAGAGGCTTTGGCCTTAAGTTCCGGCAGCCTTGCGTTAAGGGCTTCATGTTCCTCGACCAACTGCGCATTCTTGGTCGGATAGTTCGATTCCAACGCCTCGGCAGCACGTCTTGCCATGGTCACATCCGCATGTTCTGGATCGTGTTTTTCTCGTTCAGCTTCCTTGCCCTGGATTTGCCGAGACAGCGCGTGGATGAGCGCATCAGTCGTTGCCTTTTCCCGATCAACAAGAGACGGATCCAGCAAGCAATCGACTTGCCGCGTACGGATACCCACAAGCCAGGTATGTGCGGCTATTGCGTCCTGGGCGATTACTCCAGTTTTGCAGAAGGCTTCCAGATCATGGCGGACGAATACCGGCGCTTCGACGCCAGCCTTCTCCAGCCGGGTCGCCGCATTGGCCGCTTCATTCACGGTCGGATAAACCGGGGCATGGAGCAGCGCCGAAAACAGGGTTAGCACGCGCTCTTTGCGATCCGCGTCCAGATTGATGCCTTCCAGAATGGAATACAGGGGAACCTGATTGCCGCCGGCAATCTCCGCTGCTTCTCGGGTCACCTTGCCTGCGGCGATTGCAGCTTGATTCAGGGCAATGCGACGCATCCTGGCTTCACCCAAATCTCCCTTGAGTTGGTCGATCTCCTTGCCGAACGCTTCCCAGCGAGACCGACGTTCCTTGATCCAGGCCTCCGGGGCGGCGTCACCGTGGCTGGCACGGAATGTCGCCAAGGCTTTCAAGGATGGCTTGTAGTGTTCCTGTTGCTTCTCGATTGCCGTGATTCGATTCTGTACCTGGTCACGGTCACTCTCGACTTTTTTTGCCAAACCTGTCGGCGCTACAGTACCGAATAGTTCGGAAAATCGCGTCATGGCCGGCAAGGTTTCGAGGAAACGCTTTAACTTCGCCTCGACGTCATTGAAGCGCTTTTGCGCAATATTCCTGGTGTCATTCAAGCCCTTTCTCTGGTTGCGCGCTTGGCTCAGCGCCGCCCTGATTCCTTCGCGTGCGTCATTGGCCTTCTTCAAGGATTCCTGAAGTCGCGCGGCCTGCTCGGCCGGTGCGATCGAGTCGCCGAATTCCCGGACATAGGCTTGCCAAGACTCATAGATGACCGAAAGTCGATGAACTTTGCTCTTGTGGGCATCCAGTTTATCGTCGGCAGCTTTTAGGGCGTCCGTGACGGTTACGCCGGTTTGGGCCGGCGCGGCCAGTTCTGCGTCATTGAACAGGCGACTCTCCACCATGCGGCGGTATTCTATTTGCTGGGCACTCACCTGGCTTTGTTCTTCCTTCAGGCGTTCCTTCTCGCCTTGGAAATCCTCGTATTTTTTCGACAGCCTCGTTCGTTCGGTCTCCTTTTCTCCCAACTCGGCATCCTGCTGTTTTTTGAGCGTCCGCGCGGGATTGGTGTCGCCATGGGCTTCAACCCAATCGAAGGCTTGGGTCACCGATTCGATGGCCTTTTCACGTGTCCAGTCACGAGTGAAGTTGGCTGTGAGCTTCAAGAGTGAGAGAGCGGATTCACGGGAATATAGGCTTCCTGATGGGCCACGCTTCCCCGTCACAGAAAAACTATGGCAAGCAAAATCAATTAGTTGCGATTTATTGGCATGAGCAAGCATCAAGCCATTCCTGTCATGGGCTCGCCGGTTTACTTCACTTGCCGGCTCGCCAGTGAACCCCGCCATCACCCGATCTGGCAGAAACCACTTGTCTCCCTGCATCACCATGGCCCGCGCAATGCCCGGTACGCTTTCCGGCGGCGTCCTCGGCACACCGGGGATCGGATTGTCCACCACAACGTCCTTCAAGACGGCCATTTCGAGTGAGAAATCCTCCCGGTGCTGGTTGTAGGCTTGTTGCGCGGCTTTCATCCTGTCGCTGGCCTGCACCAGGTTCCCCAGTTCCCGGAGAGTGTTCTCGGCACGGAGCAATTCTTTTGCCTTGCGTTCGGTTTCGTGCTTGGCGGCAATGACTTTGGAAACCTTTTCGTGAATCGTATCCTCAATACCGTGCTCGCCTTCTTCACCGAGATCGCCCATAACGTCGGTGAGCAGTTCCGGCGCCAGCCGCTCGTAGAACACGCCGGCCGAGTAATTCATTCCGGTAGGCGGATTGACCTCGAAATAGCCATGGCCGCCTTCGGCGCCGCGTAAGAGTTGGTAAACCAGTTGCTGCTTGAGCGAGGACATATCGAAGAAATCCTCGACATACGCCAGCCAGGCGCGTTTCGTTCGCTCCTTCGCATTGCTGGGGAACAAGTTCGAGCAGGTTTTGAGTTGCCCAAGGAACGCATCGTCAGCAATGAGGGTATGGCGCAGGTTGTAGACATGGGCCACGGGGCAATCATCGAATGTTCCCTGGTAGGCATAGAAATCCAGTTGCTCGTTGTCGCCGCTATAGCCATACATGCCGAAAACCATGGACTGTCCGCCGGGCTCGCCACCGACACGGGCAAACATATCCTCGCCGGCGCCCTGTACCGGAACGCGAACCTCGATGCGAATGTGGGTAAAGTGCCCGGAAGACGGTGGGGCAAAAAACCGTGTCCGAATATCCTTCACGCTCTTGCTGTGGCGGGTAAGCATGGCCAGAATCGCCGTGACCATTGTGCTCTTGCCCTTGCCGTTGGGGATGTTCAGGGCGGCATTCACCCCGCCGATTTCCATGACCTGGTGCGGCCAATCTGGGCGCCAGGGTTTGGCCCGGGTGCTGTTCAGGAAATTGGATAGTTCAATCCGTTGCAGTAGCGGCATTATTTTCCCCCTCTTTGGATTCTCCCATAATGAGTTCGACCGTCCGGTTTTCCAGGCTGGTCGATACGTCAGGCGGCATTAGGTAGGCCAATTCCTGTTCGGCGATAACTGCCATATCCACCGCTGCAACCAATGTTTGACGGAATTCACCGGGGTTTCCGGCATCCTGGATCATGCCCGTCACCTCCATAATTTTGAAGAATCGGCCAGCATAGACTGGCAAGTTGCTCTTGTTCTTCCAGAGATGGCTCCAGGTTACGCCAGCTGACCCATCCGGGCATCCCGCATTGCCAAGCTGCTCGATTCCTTGGGAGAGCGTTTCGGCAAACAATTTTTCGGAAACCAGGGCTTCACGGTAGCGGCTGACTTCTGATGGCAGGCGGTCGATACGTTCATAGAAAAACCATTGCAGGGTGAGCCACATACGCGCCAGCCAGACCACGCGCTCTGCCTTTGCGGCGCGGTGCCGGCCATCGCGCATCTCCTCGATGGCCCAATTTTTGTCCAGATAGCAAGCCAGCGGCTCGCCACGGAGCCGTGTCATCACATAAATGCGGTTGTTCCGCCCGGCCTTCGGTGGGATCCCGAATTCCAGGCCATCCCGGATATAGAGGCTGAAACCCTGCGAGGAAAGAAACTCCTCTAAATCCCGCAGGTCCGGCTGGCCACAATCCGCGAGGGCGCGCGATGCCTCAAGTTCATTTTCACGGAGGGGGCGATCCGGCGGATTCCCGTGGATTTCCCGATATTTGAGCAGCAGGCCGAATATCAGCCCCAGATTAGAGGGGGTCATGGGGTTTCCTCCAGATACATAATGGGATCGCTGGCGATGACATCGTGGTTGGTGTCGGTGAATCGCGCCATGGCGTCGGTCAGGCCTACCACGATTCTCTGGGTATCTGATGCCAGCAGTCCTGGGGAGGCATATACGCCGAAAAAATCCAACAATGTTTCATCGGGTTCCAGAGTGAAACCGGTCATGGCCATCATTTCACTGAAGGCCATGGGCCCGATCTGGAGTCGCTGAATTACAACTTCCCGGTTACGTCTCACGAAGTCTGCCAAGCGGGAGGAAGTGCCGGCCATGCTCGGGTCTACGGTAAAGCCGTGAGCCTGCGCCGGCATATCGGTGGCCGGCGCCTTCAAATCTGCTTCGCCGACCACCATGGATGGGTGGTAGTGGTGAATTTCCAGGCCCCATGGCATCAATTCGCGTAGCAGCGATTCCGTGCGACGAATCGTGCCTTCATCGCCTTTTCCAGCCAAGGTATTTGCAATCTCAAGAAATCGTATCGCCTGAACACCCTCGTTTCGTACCTGTTGTGCCATGCCGATAAACAGCAGAAATCGCCGCGAAAGCGATTCCACATTTTGTAGAACCAGTTCCAGATCAGCTTGAAGATTGCCCAGGTAAAACGGTGCATTCGTTCGCTCAAGCCACAGATTAAAGGCGCCGAAGGTGTGCGCGCTGAACACGAGTTCGATAGCCTGGCTGATTGTGGAAACAGCCGAATTGAGCGATGCGGCAATGTTGGCACCCTCCGCGATCAAGGTGGAGCGCAATTCGACCAGTGAAGGCCGCTCCAGCACTTCGGAGAGCTGCTTGCTCTTTGCGGCAAGATCAAGCGTCATGGCTCGGCAAAATCCTGGGATGTCCTGAAATTGCCCTCGTTCAATAGCTTTGATCAACCTGTCCGCATCGAGATCGCTGTATAACCAGCTTTCCCTGAGAGACGACACGCGGAGAAGCAGGCGGGCGTTCTCGGTAAGCCGGGCTTGGGAAAACCCCTCCTGAACATCGACCAGGGGCGTGGTTTCCCATGTGCGGGCAAACGTAACTTCCCCTTGCTCGCTGTGGTAACCATAATGGATTTCACGCCCTTGCTTGAGATTGGTGATGACATATTCGATGTCCGCGTCAGTGGCCAAGGGAACAAGTTTGCGGGTTCTGCCGGCAAGTTCGGTTATCGGGCAAAACCCAATGCCCCGATCCATTTCAATTTCATGCAGACTTTCGATAACCCGAAGCGCGAGGAACAGGTTGAATCCGGCTTTATCGGGTACATCAGGCACAGAGGCGCCCCCGGATTCCCGGCGGCTTTGATGGAGGTCGATGAGGCGCGACACCGCCGCGATCAGGCGAATATCGTGAGGAAGCTCATTGGTTTGAATGCTTAGCACCACAATGTAATTTCTCTTCGCGGGTCAAGTCTTAATGAGAACATTTATTATGTGCGAATAACTATTACACCCATTATCTGTACAAATAGCAACTGGGTCAACCTATTTATTATGCTAATATTGGCCCTATGGAAGAATCCAAACAACAAACCCGAAATTTAGTCTGGAGCGCCTTGCAGCGCCTCCAGTTCATTGAATTCCGCCTTCTGTGGGAGGGCCACGTCAACCGTAGCGACCTTATCGAGGTCTTCGGCATTTCCGTCCCGCAATCCACTCTGGACTTCCGCGAGTACATGGAAAGAGCGCCGGGGAACATGGATTACGACAAGCGGCGCAGGTATTACTTTCCCACGGCCACTTTCAAGCCGGCCTTTATTTCCGATCGTGCAGAAGGATACTTGTCCCAACTTGTCGCGCTGGGCATCAACGGAGAGGAGCAAGGCCATCCTGGCTTGATCGGGGCGACACCACCATTTGATGTGCTGCCTTCGCCGGAACGCCGCGTTGATCGCGGCACCTTGCAACAGTTGCTGAAAGCGATACGCGAGAAATTTTCCGTCGAAATCCATTACCAGTCGCTCAGCACGGAAACGCCCGGCTGGCGCAGGGTTACTCCCCACGCGCTGGTGTCGGATGGAATGCGCTGGCATGTCCGGGCTTTCTGCCATTCCAAAGGAGAGTTCCGGGATTTTGTGTTGGGGCGGATTATGGCGTTGCGCGACGAGCAGCCATCGGAAGTCTCCGCTGAAATGGATGCGGATTGGAATACACACGTAAAAGTGGTTATTGCAGCCCACCCTAACCTACCGGCGAATCAGAAGAAGATCATCGAACAGGACTACGCGATGAAACGCGGCAAGGCTGAAATTATTGTCAGGAAAGCCTTGCTGTTTTACCTCAAGCGCCGGCTCGGGGCGGAGGATGGTGCCGAGAAATCGCCTGCGGTGCAGCAGGTGGTGATTGCCAGGATCGAAACGCTAAAGGCCGTGCCACGAAGAATCCAAAGCAAGAACGTCTGCGCCGCCGCATGAAGCAATACCACCGCCACCATCCGTGGCGCCTGGAAAACGGGTTATTCATTCCTCATGCTTACCCGAAGCCCCGGAAACTATCCTGGTGGGACGATGTTGGCTTTATTCTGAATGGTCGCCGCGTCATGGTCTGGTGGATTCATCCCCGGATGAAATATGCCGACGCCATCGGCGATTTGGCGTGGAAGGAAGCGGGTGAGCCACCGCTACACGGAGCCGATTTGTTCGAACCCAGCGAAAAGCAATGGAAGAAAGTTGGGCGTTCACGTAAAAGGGTGGTTGCTTACCGGTCACACCGGATGCCTGATTCACAGCAGGATTACTACAAGAAACTGCACACCATCGAAAAGCGCCTGGAATCCGAAGGTATCGATCTGGTGGTGCGTCCGTCAATGTCCGCGAAAACTGTTTCTTGGTGCACAGGAATTTCTCTCTGTGTTCCGGCCGATATCCGCAACAAGGAAGAAATTGGCGCGTTGGTCGCACTGGCAAAACAGTTGATCAAAGGCGAGAAAACATTAGCCGATGAGTTCCCTGGATACCAATATGGGCGGAGAGATTGGCTGTCGGAAGCTGATTTGCGAAACCACGATAGGGAACAAGTAGATTAAACCCAAACAAATATAACGATAACATTATGAATTTGTTTGCTTTGTGCGATTACCACATCATACCGCTTTTCCCTTGGCTGGAGTAGTTCGGCGCACCTCGGATAGAATGGGCCAAGCCATCTTATCGGGAACGCTCTCATGCGGAATACTTTCTTTATTTTGGCGCTCGTCGCCGCCCTCGCGGGGTGCCAGAAATCGCCCTCCCAGAATGCCGAACAGCGGGGCGCCGCCCCCTTGCAGAAAATCACCGTTGCTTATACCTACCAACCCCAAAGCACCCTCGTCCACGTTGCGGCGGCAAAAGGCTATTTTGCCGAGGAAGGCCTCGATGTTCAGCCGCTGATGCATACCTACGGCAAGGCGGCGCTGCAAGCGGTCCTGGAAAACAAGGCCGACTTCGCAACGGTTGCGGAAACCCCGGTGATGTTCAGCATACTCAGGGGCGACAAGATTTTCGTGATCGCCAACATCGAAGCCAGCGCCATGAACAACGGGATTGTGGCAAGGAAAGACGCCGGTATTTCCACCCCGGGCGACTTGAAAGGAAAGCGTATCGGATTCACGCCCGGCACCACCTCCGATTTCTTTCTGGATTCTCTGTTGACGGCAAGCGGCCTGATCCGCAAGGAAATCCAGCCGGTCGCGCTGAAACCCGAGGAAATGCAGGACGCCATCCTGGCGAGAAAAGTCGATGCGGTTTCCACCTGGAACTATCCGCTGACCCAGATCAATCGGCAACTCGGGAGCACCGGAACGATCTTTTACGACCGGGAAATTTATACCGAAACCTTCAATATCGCCGCCTTGCAGGATTTCGTCCATAAAAACCCCGAGACGACCAAGCGTTTTCTGCGGGCCTTGATCAAGGCGGAAAATTTCGTGGCGAAACATGCGGCTGAAGCGCAGACCATCATGTCCACCGCGACAAAAACGGACATCGATCTTATCCGCGAGGTGTGGAACGCCTTCAATTATCACGCCGTGCTCGACCAAACGCTGCTGATTACCCTGGAGGATGAAACCCGCTGGGCGATGAAAAACAAGCTGACGGATCAGACCGACATGCCCGACTACCTGGGCTACATTCATTTCGACAGCCTGAAAGCGGTCAAGCCGGAAGCCATCAGGATGAATCGGTAGCACAAGATGCGCATCGCTACCCGATTAAGGCTCATTTCGACGGCGACGCTGGCTGCGCTGGTGGTGTTGATGCCGGTACTCATCTGGTCGTTCACCGAATTCCGCAACGCGAAAAACGACTACGTTCTCGCCGAAGCCATCCTGGTCAATTTTTTCGAACGGGCATCCTTCCGGGACCAGTATTTCCTGTACCGCGAGGACCGTGCGCGGTTGCAGTGGGAAAAAAGCGCGGAAACCGCCGACCGTCTGGTGCATCAGGCCGATAGCCCCGGAAATGATCCGCAAGCCCTGGAGCGCCTGCATCGGAATACCGAAGAGGCGGCGGCCATTTTCCGGCGTATCGTCAACAACACCGAGGCCATGAATAGCGCCACCGGCAACCGCCGCGTTTACGATGAACTCGATAAGCGGCTGTTCAGCCAACTGCTGCTGAAAGCCGCTGCCGTTCGGGATGCCGCGACGTCCTTGCAGGAGGTCTCCGCTCGCCGCGTCGAGCAGGCTTACCGACACCTGACCATCATTATCGGGTTGTTCGCGGTCACCCTGGCGCTCGCCACCATCCTCCCCGCGATGCAAATCGGCAGGTTGATGCGCAAGCGCCTGGCTCCCCTGCACGACGGCGCAAGGATCATTGCCGACGGCAACCTGGACTACCGGCTCGACGGCAAGGGTTCCGACGAGTTCGCCGAACTCGCCCTGTCCATCAATGCCATGACCGACAGCCTGCAAGCTTCCACCCAACAACTTGAGGCGGAAATCAGGGCGCATGAGCAGGTGGAAATCGCCTTGCGCGACAGCGAGGAAAAATTGCGGCAAATCAACGAAACGCTGGAACAGCGCATCCAGGAAGGAACCGCCCGGAATATGGCGCAGGAACGCCTGCTCATCCAGCAATCGCGCCTGGCGGCGATGGGCGAGATGATCGGCAACATCGCCCATCAGTGGCGCCAGCCCATCAACGCACTCGGCCTGCTGCTGGCCAATATCGAAGATGCTTACGACTACCATGAACTCGACAAGGAATACCTCGACAAGGAGGTCGTCATCGGCCAGGAATTGATTCAGCGGATGTCCGAAACCATCGACGATTTCCGCAACTTCTTCCGACCCGACAAGGAAAAACAAAGCTTCCATGCATCCGAGGCGATGGAAGAGGCCGTCAAGTTGGTCAGGCACAGCTTCGCCAACAACAACATCGCGATCATTCAGGAAAACACCTGCGAGAATTGCAGCGTCGTCGGCTATCCCAACGAATTTGCGCAGGTCGTTCTGAATGCGCTAAGCAACGCCAAGGATGTCCTCATCGGTAAAAGCATCGCCGGGGAAGTCCGTATCGGGGTGGAAAAAGGAGAAAACACCTTGACCGTCATCCTCCGCGACAACGGCGGCGGCATTCCCGAAGAAATTCTGGGAAAAGTGTTCGACCCCTATTTCACCACCAAGGAAAACGGCACCGGCATCGGCCTGTACATGTCGAAAATGATCATGGAGCACATGGACGGCGAAATCACCCTCCGCAATATCGAAGGCGGCGTGGAAGTCCTGCTTACCCTGCCGTTGGCTGGGGATTCCCCGGCACCCCAAGCCGCACCATGGCGGTATTAAGGCGCCTCTGATTAAGTTGATTCTGTTCATGGCTCGGCAAGCCGGCAGCTAATTTAATCAACGAGTTGCCGTTCGTCCTGGACCCTTCGACTTAGCTTGGGAGAGCCTTGTCGAAGGACATAATCAGAGCTTGCTTAACTTAACCGCATTGGCGCTAACCCGGATTTCCTTCGCCCTTCATGGCCAGGAATTCATCGATCAGGCGAGCCAGGATTTCCTCCTCGTCACCATCGGTCAGGCCGAGAAGATCGGCCACCATTTTTACCTTGCCGGGATTGATCCGGCTGCGGCTGGGTGCCACGGCGGCAGGACTGTCCTCCCATGGCGGGGTGCCGTCCTGTAGCGCGGCGGGCGCCGGGTCCACCACGGCATCTTCCCGGGTTTTGCGCCTACCGCCCTCTGCGGAAAGGGCTTTTTCCACGATTTTCCCGGAAAGCTTTTCCCCTTCCGGCAGTTGCTCGATCTGGCTGATCAGGGAGTCGGCCTTCGCTTCGTTCTTCTTGGCGAGTTTCTCCAGTTGCACGGCGGCGCCGGCGCTGGAAATCTTGCCCGAGTCGAGGAGGGCGGTGATCTTCGGGGAAAGGTTGGCAGCCGCCACGGCGGTGGCTTGCTTGAGCCAGGTAGGCGTGCCGCCCAGGTGTTCCGCCGCCGCCTCCCGGCTGTCGAAGCGTTCCGCGATGCTTTGGATGGCGTTGGCCATGTCGCGCGGCTCCAGGGCGGCGCGCATCCCCTGGCCGAGGTTTTCGAATACCTGCACTTCCAGGACTTCGGCGGGATCGCAGGGGCGAATCAGCGCGGGCACCCGCGTTTCGCCGGCCATCGCCGCCGCCCGCCAGCGCCGTTCGCCGACGATGAGAACATGTCGCCCGGCGGCATTGGCGGGCTGCACCACCAGGGGATGGATGAGCCCCTTCTGGCGGATCGAATTGGCCAGACCCTTGAGGGCGGCTTCGTCGATGTGCTGGCGCGGAGTAGCCGGGTTCGGCTCGACCGACGCCACGTCGATCATCTGGAATTGGGGCTGGGTTTCTTTGAAGGACATGGCTGCTCCGTAATCCGCTAAAGGGGCTGCATGATCCCCGGTTCATGGCCCTTTTTCAAGTCGCAGGACTGGCGGCGCACACAGAAAACCCCGCAAGAGCAGGAAAACGCCGCGAGGTTAAGATAGAATCGCCTCCTTGGAGGCCTCGTCAGGGCTTTCCGCAGGGGCCGGCCTAACCGGAACCCCGAGCCGAGTCCCGCATAATTCAACGAATGGCTGCCGAAGCAGCAAATGAAAAAGGGTGTAATTGACCATGTCCTACGACGAATCATCAATCCGCGTTCTCAAGGGTCTCGAACCCGTTCGCGAGCGGCCGGGGATGTACACGCGGACGGATTCGCCGACCCACATCATCCAGGAAGTCATCGACAACGCTGCCGACGAAGCCTTGGGCGGATTCGCCAAGCGCATCAAGGTAACGCTGTATCCCGACGGTTCCGCGTCGGTCGAGGACGACGGGCGCGGGATTCCCGTCGGCATCCACGAGGAGGAGGGGGTTTCGACCGTCGAAGTGGTCTACACCCGCCTTCACGCGGGCGGCAAATTCAACAAGAAGGAGGGCGGCGCGTATGCCTTCTCCGGCGGCTTGCACGGGGTCGGCGTGTCGGTCACCAATGCCCTGTCGACGCGCCTGGAAGTGCGCGTCAAGCGGGAAGGCAAGGAGCACCAGATCGCCTTTGCCGAAGGCGAAGTGATCGAGCCGCTGGCGGTGATCGGCGAGGTCGGCCCGCGCACCAGCGGCACTTACGCGCGCGCCTGGCCGAACCCCAAATATTTCGACACCCCGAAAGTCCGGCGCGCCGAACTGGAACGCCTGCTGCGCGCCAAGGCCGTGCTGTTGCCGGGCGTCACGGTGACCCTGATCGACCTGGAAAGCGGCGACGAAAAGGTGTGGCGCTACGAGAAGGGCCTCCTCGACTACCTCAAGGAAACCCTCCCGGAGGACGGCTACGTCAGCCCGATTTTCGCCGGCGAACGCTACGTCAGCGGCCAGGACGCCGGCTTTTCCGACGGCGAAGGCGCCGCCTGGGCACTGGCCTGGTGCGACTCGGCGGGCGGCGGCGAATCCTACGTGAACCTGATTCCCACCCAATTGGGCGGCACCCATGACGCCGGGCTGCGCGCCGGGGTGTACGAATCACTCAAGGATTTCGTGATGCACCACGCCTTGTTGCCGCGCGGCGTCACCCTGCAGGCCGAGGACATCTGGCGCAACGTCCGCTACGTGCTGTCGGCGAAGGTGCTCGACCCGCAATTCCAGGGGCAGACCAAGGACAAGCTGACCAGCCGCGACACCCTGCGCCTGATCGCCTCGCGCATCAAGGATCCGCTCGATGCCTGGCTCAACCGCCATGTCGAGGAAGCCAAGAAGATTGCCGAACTGGCGATCAAGGCCGCCCTGGCCCGCGCCAAATCCGGGAAAGTCGTGGAGAAGAAGAAATCCTCCGGGGTGGCGGTACTCCCCGGCAAACTCACCGATTGCGAAAGCCGCGACATTACCCGCAACGAGATCTTCTTCGTCGAAGGAGACAGCGCGGGCGGCAGCGCCAAACAGGGCCGCGACCGCGAAACCCAGGCGATCCTGCCGCTGCGCGGCAAGGTGCTCAACACCTTCGAGGTAGGGCGCAACGAGATCTACAGCAACAACGAAGTGCACGACATCGCCGTCGCCCTGGGGATCGACCCGCACGATGCCGATGCCCCGGATGAAGTGCTGGACAACCTGCGCTACGGCAAGCTGATCATCATGAGCGACGCCGACGTGGACGGCTCGCACATCCAGACCCTGCTGCTCACCCTGTTCTTCCGCCATTTCCCCAAGCTGGTGTTCAACGGCCACATCCACGTCGCCCAGCCGCCCCTGTATTGCATCAAGGTGGCGCCGCAAGGGAAGGGCAAGCCGGAACGCCGCCTCTATGCGCTGGACGAGGCGGAGCGCGGCCAGATGCTGGAACGCCTGCGCGACGACGGCGTCCGCGAGGAAGCGGTACACGTCGGACGCTTCAAGGGCCTGGGCGAAATGAACCCCGAGCAACTGCGCGAAACCACCATGCATATCGACACCCGCCGCCTCCTGCAAATCAAGCTGACCCTCGCGCAGATGACGGAAGCGGAAAAAATGTTCACCCTGCTGATGGCCAAGGGCGAATCGGCGGGACGCCGGGTGTGGTTGACCGAGAAGGGCGACCTGGCCGAGTTGGATCTGTAGTTCTTATCAGCCAAGTGATGTCAAAACATGACACCAATGCGGTTTGAATTGAATTCCGCGGTGATGGGTGATGAGGAATGGGTGATGAAAACCACCCTCCCATCACTCATCACCCATCACTCATTACTTTCTTTGGTTCCGGCTCGTCCGGCTTAGGAAATAGCAAAAAATGAACGACATGCGAAATACCGAAACGCGCCGTAACCTGCCGGGCGCCCCGTCGATGAAGGAAACCGCGCCATGATGAAGCCGCCTGACGATCCTTTGACCCTCGACCTGTTTGGCGAAGGGGTGACGCTTGCCGAGCCGCCTCATGTGGAAGCGGCTCCCCCGGCGGCGGCACCTGCGGCACCGGTAGCCCCCTTCCATCGGGATGTGGCCTTGGGCGATGCTCCCGCCGTGCCGCCGGGACCGCCGTCCCCCCCCGCCCCGCCCGAGGACGACGGCGACGGCGTATACCTGCCGAGCTTCGCCGAACGGGCCTATCTCGCCTATGCCATGAGCGTGGTGAAGAGCCGCGCGCTGCCTAGCGTTCAGGACGGCATGAAGCCGGTGCAGCGGCGCATTCTTTACGCCATGCGCGAACTCGGCAACCGCCACGACTCGCCCTACAAGAAATCGGCGCGGATTGTCGGCGACGTGATCGGTAAATTTCATCCCCACGGCGACTCCTCGGTCTACGATGCCGCGGTGCGCATGGCGCAGGACTTTTCGCTGCGCTACCCATTGATCGACGGGCAGGGGAATTTCGGCTCGCGCGACGGCGACGGCGCGGCGGCGATGCGTTATACCGAAGTCCGGCTGTCGAAGTTCGCCGAGGAAATCCTGCTCTCCGAACTCGACAAGGGCACCGTCGATTTCTCGGATAACTACGACGGTTCCTTCCTGGAGCCGACCTTGCTGTCGGCCCGCCTGCCGGTGCTGCTGCTGAACGGCGCTTCCGGCATCGCGGTGGGCATGGCGACCAACATTCCCTCGCACAATCTGAGAGAGGTCGCCGCTGCCTGCAAGCTCGTGGTGAGCGATCCGACAGTGAGCAACGAGGCGATTCTGGACTGCGTTCCCGGCCCGGATTTTCCGTGCGGCGGGCACATCATCTCCAGCGACGAGGAAATTCGCCGCGCTTACGAAAGCGGGCGCGGCAGCATCCGGGTACGCGCCGTGTGGTCGGTCGAACAACTGGCGCGCGGCCAATGGCAGGCGGTGATTACCGGGCTGCCCTCGGAAACCAGCACCGCCAAATTCCTCGCCGAAATCGAGGAACTGACCAATCCCAAGATCAAGTCCGGCAAGAAAACCCTGACCCCCGAGCAGCAGGCCATGAAGGCCAAGATCCTGTCGGTGCTGGAAAGCGTGCGCGACGATTCCGACCAGGAACACCGGGTGCGCATCATCATCGAGCCGCGCTCGTCGCGCCAGACTCCCGATGAAATGATGGCGGTGCTGCTCGCCAACACCTCGCTGGAATCCAACGAGGCGATGAACATGGTGGTGATCGGCCTGGACGGCAAGCCCCAGCAGAAGGGGCTGGCCCAGGTAGTGCGCGAGTGGGCGACGTTCCGCATGGTCGCCGTCGAACGCCGTCTGCGCCATCGCCTCCAGGACGTGGACAAGCGCATCCACATCCTCGAAGGACGGATGATCGCCTTCCTCAACATCGAGGATGTGATTCGCACCATCCGCGAGTCCGACGAGCCGAAAGCCGCCCTGATCGCCAAATTCCAGCTCTCCGAACAACAGGCCGAGGACATCCTGGAAATCCGCTTGCGCCAGCTTGCCCGCCTGGAAGGCATCAAGATCGAGCGCGAACTGGCGAATCTCAAGGAAGAAAAAGCCGGCATCCACCACTTGCTCGACAACGAGGGGGCGCGGCGCAAGCTGGTTTTCGACGAAATCGCCGGCGACGCCGCCAAGTACGGCGACGCACGCCGCACCCTGATCCAGGCCGCCGAGAAAATCACCGCCTCGAAGGTCGAAGCGGTGGCCGACGAACCGATCACCATCATCCTCTCGAAGAACGGCTTCATCCGTTGCCGCACCGGCCACGGCATCGATAAGTCCACGCTGTCCTGGAAGGATGGCGACGGCGAACTGAGCATCGCCGAAACCCGCACCGTGCATCCCGTGATACTCCTCGATGCCCTGGGGCGCGCCTACAACGTCAAGGCCACCGACATTCCCGGCGGCAAGGGCGACGGCGCGCCGGTCGCCTCCCTCGTCGATTTGCAGAGTTCACGGATCGTGGCGATGGTGTGCGCGGCAGCCGAGAACAAAATTCTGGTCGCCACCAGCGGCGGTTACGGATTCGTCGCCAAGGTCGGCGACATGGCGACCCGTCAGAAAGCCGGCAAGGAATTCCTGCGTGTCGAGGCGGGGGAATTCGTCCTCACCCCGCACCTGGTCGGTGCCGCTACCCATGTCCTGGCGTTCAGCGCCAAGGGCAAACTGTCGCTGTTCGATCTCGGCGAGGTGAAGGAATTGCCCAAGGGGCGCGGGGTGATCCTGATGGCGGTGGAGGACAAGGACAGCCTGTCGGTCGCCTTGCCCGTCGTGGCTGGGGAAGGCATCGCTTTCCTTACCAAGCGCGGCGAAAAGGTCATTGCCTGGGCGCAGCTTGAAACGGATTTCATGAACCGCCGCGCCAGAAAAGGCCGGATCGCGCCGGGGATATTGAAGAGATAGGGGGTATTTCGAAATCGATCCGGTCTGGCGGCGGGGAATCGAGGAGTGCCGCCGCTTCGACCGGTTTGCGTTGCGGGTGCTTCAGTTCATGCTGGCGTGGACAGAGAGACTTTCCGGGGCGTTCTTGAGTTGACTCGCCAGCAGCCAGTTTTCATTTTCGAGTTCCGCCAGGTCGATCCCGAAAAATTCCAGCGCCAGTTCTTCCTTGCTGCCGCAAATCGGGGTGTACCACTCGTACTGCGGCTTATAGGCTTCGCACAGGCGCAGCCCTTTCTGTTTTTCCATCCAGTTCAAGAAACTGGTGATGGTGTGGGTGAGATCGCTGACGTTGTTGTATTTTTCGCGCAACGGAAATTTGGTGGTAGGCATTGCAAATTTCTCCTCATGTTATTGGTTGGACAAGCTTTATAGGGTCGACCGCTAAATCATCCAGATATTTCCCACCTCGTGGCATTCGGCTTTCCACTGACAGTAAATGTCGGAGCAGGCATAGCGTTTGACGGAACCGAAACAATGCTCCGCGTCGTGCATCATTTTGTTCAAATCCTCTTCAGCGGTATGGAAAAACTCGAATCCCCCGCCGAGAACTTCATGGCTCGATTGCGTTTTCTTGTTCATGCGCTTCTCCTGGTTGGGGTTGTGGTGAACGCCATTCGAAATCCGTAGCGGTTCTCTTCCGACTTTAACCACAGGTCCAGTTTAATTTCCCGGTAAGGGAGAAGCTATTTGGGTGTTCACCTAAGGAATTAGGTGATTCTCCCTATTCGGCCCGGATATTTCACAAGATGAAATATCCGGACTGAAAAAACCCCTGACGGCGGGCATCCACAACCACTATTTTTGTCACTCCTTTTCATTCGCAACGACCACGCGGTTGACGAAGGCGATGCTCGGGAAAGTGCGTTTCAGGGTCTTGCTGTAGAAATTGCTCATGAGCATTCCGTCGTCGAAGCGAATCACGTCGTTCTTCTTCGCGGTCACGGCGGAAGAGGCCAGCCACAGGGTTTTCTTGTTCTGTACGACTTCGAGGTAGGTGTATTGGTTGGCGTTGATGGTGTTGAGCACCTTGGCCTTTTGCGTCAGCGGAATTTCGGCAGGTTTTTGCAACGGGTTGGCCAGGCTCAACTGGGTAGGACGGGCCGGCACATCCGCGCCGGCGCTAAGGGAAATGACAACCAGGGCAAGAAAAACGGAGAAACGTTTCATGGGTGGTTTCCTTATTGAAAAGTGGGTGGCGTTTCAGTCTAGGTGCCACCTCATCGATAGGCAAATCAGCCGCATGGTTTTAGAAATTTATTTTATCGATACGGTAGCGGAACCCCGCAATGTCAGGCGTTAAGCCCGCCAAACTCCCGACCGAATTCCATGCCGCGCCAAAACTCGCAGCCGTATTCCCGCGCCGGCTTGAGATAGGGCTGCCAGGAAGGGTCGTCCAGCCCGTCGGCGGTGCGCACGCAATTACCCTCCGCCATCAGCGGGGTGATGCAATACCCGGATTTCAATTCCCGACTTCCTTCCCAGTGCAGGCAGGTGCTGCAGAAAGGAGTATTGATTGGGGCGGCCACCAGGTTTGAGATGCTCATCGTCGATAGTCTTCTTAATATATTGTCGGATTGGGAGCGCATACGAAACCCGCCCCATTTTCAGCCTTGAATTAAAGAGTCTAGAAGAGCGGTAGCGAGCATGCTATGACCGTAATCCTATTTATGGGTTAGGGAAATCCCTAGTTTTCCGTTGTCACCCCGCCGCTGCGGGCAATCCCAGGCGCTGCCTTCGGTAAGGAAACCCTTTAAATTGTTAGGTAACCGTCCAGATGGATTACTGCCGAAAGTCAACTTAGACTGAGACGGTGGATAAAGTGGGTGAATTGCTCATTGATGTTCCCAGCAATTATTCATGGAGGACAACATGTCAATTCCATTACGCAGCAGCGGGGATACGGCGATGCCGATGCCCCATACGGCCCCCCTCGATTCGCCTCACGAGGTGCGGCAACTATCGGCCCAGCTTCTGGCAATCCAGGAATACGAGCGGCAACGGATCGCCGTGGATTTGCATGACGGGCTTGGCCAATCATTGAGCCTGATCCGCTTTTCGCTGGAGGAAGCCAGCCGGCTGATGGCCTCGGGTACGCACGGCGAGGCCGGCGATACCTTGCGCCGCCTGATTCCGCGGGTCAAGAACGCCATTAGCGAGGTGCGGCGGATTTCCATGAACCTGCGGCCTTCGACGCTCGACGACCTGGGCATTCTCGCCACGTTGTCCTGGTTCTTCCGCGAATTCGAGGAAGCCTGTCGCGGGATCATCGTGGAAAAACATTTCTACGTCGCCGAAACCGACGTGCCGGCCCCGCTCAAACTGACGATCTATCGTCTTCTCCAGGAAGCGGTCAACAATATCGTCAAACATGCCGGCGCCAACTGGATCCGGGTCGGCCTCGACAAGGCCGACGATGCGATTCACCTGTCCATCGAGGACAACGGGCAAGGATTCGATCCGGTCGAGGCCGGTCAGCGCAGCGGTTTCAACAAGGGACTCGGGCTGCTCACCATGAAGGAGCGCGCCATACTGTCCGGCGGAACCTATACGCTGGAATCGGCAAAAGGCCACGGAACGCGGATCCGCGTGTACTGGCCGGCTGAAAGGATGGCGCTGGTCGGATAGACCCCGCCCACGAGCACTCCCGCGAAAGCCCGCACATGGCGCCGATCCGGCGGGGGGTGCCGGCGAAGCCCTTTCACCGCCGGATCGAACAGCAGGTCATTCCCGAATTTGCCGGCCCCCCCGGACGGTATTCCCGCCGCCCGGGTGGCGCGGCTGACGCCGCGTTATTTCCCCTTCACGGTACCCCTGGGTAATCGCCCTACAGGGTTTCCCCCTTTGAAGCGGGTTTAGCAGGGATGGACAACTCTTCACTCACCTCGCAAAAAGGGGGCGGCAGCCTGGCTGGAGACCGCGCGGCTCTCGGGGCAGCACCCGGTTTTCAACGCGGCAAACCCAGCCGGGCGGAAGAAATACACCTCACCCTGTACAAAAAAATACAGTGTTGCCCCCACGGCAAAGTCGGGCCTGTAGTTCTACCTTTAGCACTGTATGGCGATTGCAGCGTAGACCTACCTGAAAGAGCGAGGCAAGGATGACTAAAACGATTTCCGTAGTTCGGTCGCAGCGCAGGGTTCGGCCCGTAGCGGGGTTCACCCTCCTCGAACTGTTGGTGGTGATGGTGATTATCGGTTTGCTCGCCGGCTACGTCGGGCCGAAATACTTTTCCCAGATCGGCAAATCCGAGGTCAAGGCCACCCGCGCGCAAATCGACGCCCTGGACAAGGCACTCGGACAGTACCGCCTGGATACCGGCCACTACCCGGCCCAGGACCAGGGTTTGGCGGCGCTGATCGTCCGCCCGACCAACGAACCGCGCTGGGATGGCCCGTATCTGATGAAGGAAGTGCCGCTCGACCCGTGGGGCAATCGCTACGTTTACAAGATTCCCGGCGAACACGGCGATTACGACCTGCTGTCGTATGGCAAGGATGGCCAGCCCGGCGGCGAGGGCGAGGCGGCGGACATCAAGAACTGGTAGCCGCTCCGGCAACTATTCAAGAGGCGAGAGACACGATGCGCTACGAAGTGAAAGCGATAAGGGGCGGCGAAGGCGTAACGGCACTGGTGCTGGACGCCGTGGATGCCGCCGATGCCGCCGGGCAGGCCAAAGCGCAGGGCTATGCGGTCATCGCGGTGCACGCCAAACAGGCCTGGGCGGGTTGGCGGAAAACCCGCAACACGCGCTTTCCCCTGGTGCTGTTCAGCCAGGAATTGCTGGCGCTGTTGGAAGCCGGACTGGCCCTGGTGGATGCCATCGAAACCCTGTCGGAGAAGGAAACCAATCCGGAGATCCGCAATACCCTGGCACAGATCTGCGCTTCGCTGAGCGAGGGGCATCCCTTGTCGGTGGCCTTGCAGCAGTCGCGAGCGAATTTCCCGCCGCTGTACGTCGCGATGATCCGCGCCAGCGAAAAGACCGGCGCCATGGCGGAAGCGCTGTCGCGCTACATCGCCTATCAAACCCAGATGGACGGAGTCCGCCAGCAGGTGGTCGGCGCCTCGATCTACCCGGCGCTGCTGGCGGTAGTCGGCGGCTTGGTGACGCTGTTCCTGATGATGTACGTGGTGCCGCGCTTCAGCCACGTCTACGCCGACATCGGCCGCAATCTGCCGCTGATGTCGCTGCTCCTGATGAAATCCGGGCTGTTCCTCGAAGCCAACGGCACCAAGCTGCTGGCCGGCCTGGTGGTGATCCTCGGGATGCTGGCGCACGCCGCGAGCCGGCCCGCCTTCAAGCAATGGCTGGATCGCAAGTTGTGGCAACTGCCCAGCGTCGGCGCGCGCCTCCATCTCTACCAGTTGTCGCGTTTCTACCGCTCGCTGGGCATGCTGCTGCGCGGTGGGATGCCGGTGGTGCCGGCCCTGCAGATGGTCTCCGACCTGTTGCGCTCGTCGCTGCGCGGCAGCCTGGCGCTGGCGACCACCCGCATCCGCGAGGGCCACACCATTTCCCAGGCGATGGAGCAATACAACCTCACCACGCCGGTGGCGCTGCGCATGTTGCGGGTGGGCGAACGCACCGGGCGGATGGGCGAAATGATGGAGCGCATCGCGGCCTTTTACGAAGAGGAAACCGCCCGCTGGGTGGTGCGCTTCACCAAGCTTTTCGAGCCGTTGCTGATGGTATTCATCGGGCTGGTGATCGGCGGCATCGTCATGCTCATGTATTTCCCGATTTTCGAACTTGCCGGGAGCATCCAATGAATCATTCCGACAGCGCCGCGGTCATTCGTCCCCCGGCCTTTTCCCGCTTTACCCCCGAGCAGGTGCGCGCGGCACGGGCCGCCGCCCTGCCGGCGCGGCGCAGGGTCGCCGAAACCCTGGAGGAACAGTCGGGGATGGCCGCCCCGGATTTCATGCAAACCCTGGCCGCGATGTTCCATTACCCGCTGCTGTCCATGGACGACCTCCACGAGCGGGAGCCGGCATTCGACGTCCTGCCCTTCGGCGAGGCGCTCGAACATGGCTGCGTGGCGCTGCGCGACGGCGAAAACCTGCTCCTGGCGATCAGCGACCCGTTCGACGCGGCGCTCCAGTCGTGGGCGGAACAGCGCATCGCTGCCGGCTTTTCCCTGGCGCTCGCCCATCACGCCAACGTCGCGGCTTACCTGGCGCGCTTCGAGGAAACCCTGCGCGCCATGGACAGCCTGCTGGCGGTGAGCGACAAGGATGCGGCATCCCGGGAAGGGGTCGAAGATCTCTCCTACAAGACCATCAGCGAGGACTCCAGCCCGGTGGTCAAGCTGGTCCATTCGACGATCTACGATGCCCTGCGGATGGGCGCCAGCGACATTCACCTGGAGACTGGGCCGAACGGGCTGGGGATCAAGTGCCGCGTCGACGGCGTGCTGACCTCGGTGGGTTCGGTGAGCGGCGTGGAATTGACGGAGCAGGTGATCTCCCGCATCAAGGTGATGTCGGAACTCGACATCGCCGAGCGGCGCGTTCCCCAGGACGGGCGCTTCAAGGTGTCGGTGAACGGGCGCGAAGTGGATTTCCGGGTTTCCATCATGCCCAGCATTTTCGGCGAGGACTCGGTGCTGCGCATCCTCGACAAGCAGACCCTGACCGACCACCTCAAGGGACTGCGCTTGAGCTACCTGGGTTTCGACCCCGCCACCGTGACCAAGATGCGGCGGCTCTCCAGCGAGCCTTACGGGATGGTGCTGGTGACCGGCCCGACCGGCAGCGGCAAGACCACCACGCTGTATGCGGCGATCAGCGAAATCAACAACGGCCAGGACAAGATCATCACCATCGAGGATCCGGTCGAGTACCAGTTGTCGGGCGTCCTGCAAATCCCGGTGAACGAGAAGAAAGGGCTGACCTTCGCGCGCGGCCTGCGCTCGATCCTCCGCCACGACCCGGACAAGATCATGGTGGGCGAGATCCGCGACGAAGAAACCGCGCAAATCGCCGTGCAATCGGCCCTGACCGGGCACTTGGTATTCACCACCGTGCACGCCAACAACGTCTTCGACGTCATCGGCCGCTTCAACCACATGGGGGTCGATCCCTACAGTTTCGTGTCCGCCTTGAACGGCATCCTGGCGCAGCGCCTGGTACGGGTGAATTGCCCGCACTGCCTGGCCGAAGACCACCCCGACCCGCAACTGCTCAAGGATTCCGGGATCGACGCAAACATGGCGCAAGACATGCAGTTCCGCGTCGGGCGGGGCTGCGGGCAATGCCGCGGCACCGGCTTCAAGGGACGCAAGGCGATTGGGGAAATCCTCCACCTCACCGACAACATCCGCGAGCTCATCACCGGCAAGCATCCGATCCGCCTGATCCGCGAGGCGGCCCGTCGCAACGGCACCCGCTTCCTGCGCGAGTTGGCGCTGGACCTGGTGGCCAAAGGCGAAACCACGTTACAGGAGATCAATCGTGTCACTTTTGTTGCCTGACGAATTTCACATCGTGCTGTACCCGGAGCGTTTCGTGCTGTCGCACATCCGCCGCGACTTCACCTATCGGGGTGTGGTGCGCCGCGAACTGACCAACCAGATCATTCCGGCCCCGCGCGGCGCCGAAGCCCCCTGGGAGGGCGCGCTGGAGATGCTCGAAACGGCGCTGGCGGACGCGGCGCGCAGCCGCTCGCGCGCCACGCTGATCCTCTCCAATCAACTGGTGCGCTATGCCCTGGTGCCGTGGAGCGGCGCGCTCAGCGACGAGGAAGAGGAAATCGCGGTGGCGCGCCATTGTTTCAGGAATCTCTATGGGGAAGTGGCGGATACCTGGGAACTGCGCCTCAGCCCCGGCAAGGCGGGTACGACGCAGTTGGCGAGCGCGGTGGACGGCCACCTGCCGGACGCCTTGCGCGAGTTGTTCGGCCGCTTGGGGATGCGCATCGCCTCGATCCAGCCCCAGTTGATGGCGGCTTACAACGCCAACCGCTCCCGGCTGCGCGGGCGCAATGCCTGGTTCGTGCTGCAAGAGCCGGGAAACCTGTGCGTGGCCCGCCTCCACAAGGGTTGCTGGGTCAGCCTGCGAACCTTGCGGGTCGGCAGCGCCTGGCGCGAAGAACTGCCGGTGATCCTGGAGCGCGAAGCGTATCTGGCGGATTCCGCGGCGCTGCCGGAGGAAGTGTGGCTGTGCGCCACCGAATCCCCCGACGGCGCACAGCCGCTACGCGAGCGCTGGAAGCTCGAACGCCTGCAATGGTCGTTGCCGGCCGAACTGGCCCCGCGAGCCGGCGAATCGCTCGCCCTGGCGATGAACTGAGCATCGCGATGGCGCGCCTTTACCTCGATTATCAACGCGGCAAGCCGTTCCCCTGGGGCGGAACGGCGTTGCTGGTCGTCGCCCTGGCGGCCGCGATCCTGCTCGCCGGCTACCAGCGCGGACTCAGCCACCAAGCCGCCGGCCTGGAAGCGCACCTGGAAGGGGTCGAACGCCCCTTCAAGCGCCTGGCGACCTCGGGAGAGCAGGGCAAGGATCTCGAACAGGAAGTGAGCCAGGCCAACGAAGTGCTGCGCCAACTCACTCTGCCGTGGGACAAGCTGTTCGATTCGGTCGAATCGTCGAGCGACAAGGACGTGGCCTTGCTGGCCATGGAGCCGGACATCGCCAAGCGCACCGTCAAGATCAGCGGCGAAGCGCGGAACATCCTGGCCATGCTGGGTTACGTCACGCGCCTGGAAGAACAGGATATTTTCGGCACCGTTTACCTGCAAAACCACCAGGTCCAGTTGAATGTCCCGGAAAAGCCGGTGCAATTCACGGTGCTGGCGGCATGGAAGGAAATGCCATGAACAACTGGATGGCGGCGGTATTGAAGCGCCCGACCTTTACCCTGCCGTCCGACGGCACGGCGGCCTGGCACCGGCTGCGCTGGGCCATGCGGCGCGGCCTCCGCCAACTGGGGCTGCCCGGCGTGGTGGGCCTGGGCGTGCTGGCAATGTGTCCGGCTTTCTATTTCTCGGCGATCCAGCCGGCCCAGACGCGCCTGGAAACGGCCCACCGGAACAGCCTTTCGGTGGGGGAACGGATCAAACAGCGCGCCGCACTGCCCGAGGCCGAACGGCTTACCCAGGCCGAGCAGTTGGCGTCGTTCTACCGGATCTTTCCCGGCGAAAAAAGCTCGCCGCGCTGGATCGAGAAACTGGTGGTATTGGCGGAAAGCCACGGCCTGAGCCTCGACCAGGGCGACTACAAGGTGGCGCGCGACAAGGTCGGGAAACTGGTGCAACTCAAGATGACTTTTCCGATCAAGGGCGAATACACGCAGATCAGGAAATTCGTTTCCGCCCTGCCCCTCGAAATCCCGGTGTTCTCGTTGGAAAGCATCCAGTTCGAGCGCCAGAAAATCAGCGATACCGCCATCGAGGCCAAGATCGGGCTGGTGCTCTACCTGGGGCAGGAATCATGACGCTGTCGCGCCCCCTCATCGGCATCTGCATCGCGGCGGTTTCGCTCGTTTCAGTCGGCGCGTCCGAGAAAAACGGCTTCGACGATTTGTCGGGGGCCGTGGTACGGACCTCGGCCCGCTCCGGGCCGGAGATCCGGGAAACGCCGCGCGAGCCGGTGCGCACGGCGGCCATCCACGTCGAACTGGAACGGCTCAGCCAGAGCGCCGCCCACAAGGAAGCCGAAACCCCGCCCGGCAATCCGTTCGGCGCGACGTCCTGGTATGTCGCGCCGCCGCCCCCGCCACCGGCGCCGGTGCTGCCGCCCCCGCCGCCGAGTGCACCGCCGCTACCGTTCGCCTATCTTGGTCAGTATGCGGACAGTTCCGTGCGGGTGGTCATTCTGAGCATGGGGGACCGGGTTTATACCGTCGCGCCGGGCGACATCGTCGACGGCATGTACCGCATCGACGGGGTTGCCGCGGGACAACTGGAAATCACTTACCTGCCCCTGAATATCAAGCAATCGCTGCCGGTTGGCGGCGATTCATAAAAGGAACGCCAGATGAACTTGCCACTGAAAAAAAACCTCACGCTGTTCCTGCTCCTCGGCGGACTGCTGGGCGGATGCGCCGGGCAGCAACTCCATCGCGACGGCATGACGCTGCTGAACGAGGGCAAGGTCGAGGAAGGCCTGGCGAAACTCGACGCCGCCGCCAAGGCCGACCCCGGTAATTTTTCCTATCGCACCGCCGCGCTGCGCGGTCGCGAGCAGGCGCTCAACCGGCTGATTGCCGGCGCCGCCAACGAGCGCATCGCCGAGCATCGCGAAGCCGCCCGCGCGATCTACCAGCGCGTCCTCACGCTTGACCCCGACAGCCGCCGCGCCCAGGAAGGGCTGGCACAACTCGCCATGGACCGGCGTCACGACGACCAGCTTGCCGATGCCGAGAATTTCCTCAAGAAAGACGACCTGGACGGCGCACGTTCCGCCGTGAAAATCGTGCTTACGGAGAACCCCAAAAACCTCCGGGCCGCCACCCTGCAACGGCAAATCGACGAGCGCGCGCTCAAGGAGCAACTAAGCGCGCCGGGCCTCGGCGCGCGGTTCAAGAAACCGGTTTCCCTGCAATTTCGCGACGCCAATCTGAAGATGGTGTTCGAGGCGCTATCGCGCACCAGCGGCATCAATATCGTGCTCGACAAGGACGTCAAGCCGGAACTGAAAATCTCGATCTTCGTCAAGGATGTGTCGGTCGAGGACACCATCGAAATGATCCTGCTGCAAAGCCAGTTGGAGAAGAAAATCATCAACGACAACACGCTCTTCGTCTATCCCAACCTGCCGGCCAAGCTCAAGGATTACCAGGATCTCAAGATCCGCAGCTTCCACCTGACCAACGCCGATCCCAAGCAGGTGCTGACCATGTTGAAAACCCTGCTGAAAACCAAGGACGTGTTCATCCACGAGAAAACCAACTCGATCGTGATGCGCGACACGCCGGACGCGATCCGCATCGCCGAAAAACTGGTCGCCGACCAGGACATCGCCGACCCCGAAGTCATGCTGGAAGTGGAAGTCCTCGAAGTCAGCCGCACGCGCCTCTCCCAGATCGGTATCGACTATCCCAACCAGGTCACCTTCACCGCCATGGGCGGCGCGGCGCTCGCCGCTGCCGCTGCCGGCGGGACTACGGGAACCACTACCACTACGGGAAGCACGCCCAGCAGCAACGCCATCACCCTCAACGACCTGCGCCAGCTCAACGGCAACCGGATTGCCACCAGCCCGGCCCTGGCGGCCACCATCAACCTGAAGCTCCAGGACGGCGACGCCAATCTCCTCGCCAGCCCGCGCATCCGGGTGCGCAACCGCGAGAAGGCCAAGGTGATGATCGGCGACCGCGTGCCGGTCATCACCAATGCCATCACCCCGGTGTCGACCGGCTCGCCGGTGGTGACCGGCAGCGTCCAGTATCTCGACGTGGGCCTGAAGCTCGAAGTCGAGCCGGACATCCATCTCGACCGCGAAGTGTCGATCAAGCTCAACCTCGACGTCAGCTCGATCATCAAGGAAATCGCCAACCCGGTTTCCGGGACGCTGGCCTACCAGATCGGCACGCGCAACGCCAACACCGTGCTGCGCCTCAAGGACGGGGAAACCCAGATACTGGCCGGCCTGATCAACGACGAGGATCGCCAGACCGCCAACATGATTCCCGGCCTCGGCCAGTTGCCGGTTCTGGGACGCCTGTTTTCCAGCCATGGCGACGACCTCAAGAAAACCGAGATCGTCCTGTCGATCACCCCGCGCATCGTCGGCACGCCGCGCCTGCCGGACATGCGCGAAACGGAATACTGGACCGGCACCGAAACCGGCTTGCGCAGCGCCTACCAAGGGCTGAAGCCGCTCGGCAAGATCGCGGTTTCAGCGCCTACCGACATGCCCCTGGCCGCCCTGCCTGCCGCACCCGTCATGCCCGCGGCGGCGCCTCCAGGTGTTCCCGCCGTTCCTGCGCCCCGGCCCGCGCCGCCGCAGGCCTCCACGGCCGCCAGCGAGCCTCTGGAACTCGCCTGGCAAGGACCGAGCGATGCCAAGGTCGGCGACCGGGTCGTCGTGACGCTCGCCACCCCCTCCGGGCAGGGGGTGCGGATGGTCGGCTGCAACCTGCATTTCGATCCCAAGGTGCTCAAGCCATTCAACATCCTCGAAGGCGACCTGCTGAAGCGCGGCAATACCCGCTCCAGCTTCAACAAGGCCATCGAGGCGGACAAGGGCGTGATAAAAGTCGACCTGTTGGGCGACGCGCCCAGCGCGCCCGGCCCTGCCAGCATCGTCACGGTAGGGTTCGAGGTGGTCGGCGCGGACCCCCAGTCGAGCATTTCGGTGAGCCAGTTGACGCTGGCCGGCGCCGGGGGCACTAAACTGAACCTGCATGGACCGGAACCCCATGCCCTTTCGGTGGTGCCCTGAGCATGAACAAACTCTCAGCAAAACGCGGCTTCACCCTGATCGAGATGGTGGTCACGGTGGCGATCATCAGCCTGCTGGCGACGGTTGCCCTGCCGATGGCCGAAATCACGGTGCAGCGCAGCAAGGAAAGCGAGCTGCGGGTGGCGTTGCGGGAAATTCGCAACGCGCTGGATGCTTACAAGCAGGCGCTGGACGAAGGCCGCATCCCTAAACAGGCCGGGAAATCCGGTTATCCGCCCTCGCTGAAAGTGCTGGTGGACGGGGTGACCGATGAAAGCAGTCCGGGCAAGAAGGTGAAAATCTATTTTCTGCGGCGGATTCCGCGCGACCCGACGTTTCCCGACCCGACGCGGCCGGACGACGAAAGCTGGGGCAAGCGCAGTTATGCCAGCAGTTACGACGCGCCTGAGCAAGGCGAGGATGTGTTCGACGTGTATTCGCTGGCGCCGGGGGTCGGGCTGAATGGCATTGCCTACAAAAACTGGTGAAGCGGGCTTCACCCTGGTCGAGTTGCTGGTGGTAATGGCGATCATTGCGATGCTCCTGAGCATCGCCGTGCCGCGCTACTACAACAGCGTCGACAAGGCCCGCGAGGCGGTGCTGCGCGAAAACCTGGCGCTGACGCGGCAGGCGCTGGACAAGTATTACGGCGACAACGGCAAGTACCCGGATGCGCTGGACATGCTGGTGACCAAGAAATACTTGCGCAGCGTGCCGTTCGACCCGCTTACCGACAGCACCGCCACCTGGGTGATCGTCTCGCCCGACGGGCCGGAAAAAGGCATGGTGTTCGACATCAGGAGCGGGGCGCCCGGCGTTGCCCGCGACGGCAGCGAATACAAGGACTGGTGATATGGCGTCACTCTCGATCAGGCATGGCGGAAAACGCGGGCGACCGGTGCGGATGGACGGGTTCACCTATCTCGCGGTGATGTTGTTCATCGCCATCATGGGCGTGGCGTTGGCGGCGGTCGGAACGGTATGGCACACGGCGCAACAGCAGGAAAAGGAACAGGAACTGCTGTTCATCGGCAACCAGTTCCGCCGCGCCATCAACCACTACGCGATGTTCGCGCCGAGCGTGGCAGGGCGTTATCCGGCGCGTTTGGAAGACTTGCTGAAAGACCCGCGCTTCCCGGGAATACGCCGCCATCTGCGCAAGATTTACACCGACCCGATCACCGGTCGGGCCGAGTGGGGGCTGTTCAAGAACGCGAGCGGCGAAATTATCGGGGTGTACAGCCTGTCGGAGGACGTGCCGCTGAAGAAGGCCCATTTCAGCAAGGCCGACCAGAATTTCGAAAGTGCGACCAAGTACACGGACTGGGTTTTTATGGCGGTATCAAACAACGTTCCTCAAGGGCTTACCGGAGGAGTGATAGGAGGAACCAATGTTAGGAAATAGACGCATTTTGATCGTTGAAGATCACACGCTGCTCAGGGCCGGGCTGCGCTCGCTCTTGTCGCAGGACTCGGATATGGAAATCGTCGGCGAGGCGGACAATGGCCGCGACGCCATCCGCGTCATCGGCGCGCTGGCGCCCAACCTGGTGCTGATGGACCTGTCCATGCCGGGCATGAACGGTATCGAGGCCATCAAGGAAATCAAGCGGCGCTACCCCGGCACTTTCGTCCTGGTCCTTACCCTCCACAAGACCGAAGAGTACATCCACGAAAGCCTGCAAGCGGGGGCCGACGGGTACATCCTCAAGGATGCCACCCACGACGAATTGCGCGTCGCGGTGCGTAGCGTGCTGAACGGCAAAATCTACCTGAGCCCGGATATTTCGGCGAAGGTGATTACCGGCTACCTGGGTACCGGCAAGGCGACCTGCGCCGCCGGCTCGATGGACGCCCTGACCCATCGCGAACGCCAGATACTGAAACTGATCGCCGAGGGCAAGTCCAACAAGTTCATCGCGGATTACCTATTCTTGAGCGTGAAGACGGTCGAAAAACACCGTTCCAACCTGATGAAGAAGCTCGATTTGCACAACGCCTCGATGTTGACGGCGTATGCCATAGAAAAGGGCTTGTTGGTCAGCGCATGAAACCGGCCAAATCCGAAATGAAAGGAAAAAAGATGCGTGCATCTCGCTCCACGACTTACCCTCAAGCATGGCAGGCCGCCCTCGGCGCCGGCTTGCTGGCGGCCCTCCTGCCGGCCCTCGCCTCGGCCTGTTCGAGCGGCATGTGCCTATTGAACTCGGATTGGGAAAGCCAGGGACTCTTCGCCAAGCCGGGGTTGCGCCTGGATTTTCGCTACGACTACCTCGACCAGAACCAGTTGCGCCAAGGCACCGGCAACGCCGGCTCGTTCACCTTTCCCGGCGAGCGGGAGATCGAGCACGACACCACCACGCATCATTACACGCTGGGCCTCGATTACAGTCCCAACCGGGTATGGGGCATCAACGTTCAGTTACCGTATCTCGACCGCGCCCACGACACCGTGGCCGCGCAGGATAGCGAGCTTTCCGCGTCGCATACCCGCACCCTGGGCGATGCCAGGATACTCGGACGCTACCAGGGATTCTCCCCGGAGATGGACAGTGGCGCGGTGTTCGGCGTGAAGCTGCCGAGCGGCCCCTACCGCGCCAATTTCAACAGCGGCCCGCAGGCCGGCAACGCGCTCGACCGCAGCCTGCAGCCCGGTACCGGCAGCACCGACCTGATCGTGGGGGTTTACCATTTCGGCAACCTGAACCACGATTGGGGATGGTTCGGCCAGGCGCTGTACCAGCAGGCGGTCAACACCCAGGAGGATTACCGCCCCGGCAAGTCGCTCAATCTCAACCTGGGCACCCGTTATTATCTGAGCCAGTCCGTGTCACCCCAGCTCCAGTTGAACGGCCAACTGCGCGACCGCGACCGCGGCGCCAACGGCGACCCCGATAATACCGGCGGCAAACTGATCTATCTCAGCCCCGGCATTACCGTGAACGTGGATCGCAACTGGAAGGTGTATTCCTTCCTCCAGGTGCCGCTCTACCAACAGGTCAACGGGCTGCAACTGGCAGCGCGGTGGAATTTTTCGGTGGGCATGAATTGGGGCTTCTGAGGCCGTTGCAAGCACGTCGCGCCATGGTCGCCGGGATCGTTGCGGGGTTCCTGGCCACCGTCTTCCAGGTGGCGTGCTGGTGGGGCTTTACCGACGCCCTGCCGGGAATATTCTTCCGCGATACCCGCCTGACCGCGGCCATCGTCATGGGCCGCGCGGTCCTGCCGCCCCCCGCCGGCTTCGACGCCGGCATTACCGTGGTCGCGACGCTGGTTCACCTGATCCTGTCCGCCCTCTACGGCCTGATCCTCGCCACACTGCTGGCGCGGCTCGACAGCCGCCAATGGCTGGGCGCCGGCGCCCTGTTCGGGGTGCTCCTGTACGTCATCAACCTGTACGGCTTCACGATATTTTTTCCGTGGTTCAGCGCGGCCCGCGACCCCATCACCGCCGCGACTCACGCGGTGTTCGGCATCACGGCGGCGGCCACCTACCAAGTCCTGGCGCGCCGCTCGGCAGCTTCATAGACAGGCACCATCACCAAGCAGATGCGATGGCCTGCCGGTAATTCAGCTTGGCCGTGAATCGTTCCGATTCGGCATCCAGGTCATCAAGCCTGAAGACCTGATCTCGCAAAACAAAAAACATCCTGCATGACGCGATCCGACCGTCTATTTCAGCCTTTATTTCGTGCTCTGGCCTTCTTGGGTCGGGTGGATGTCGGGGCAAAATTTTCAGACGCTATCAGATTTTTAGGTCTTACGTAACTGTAATAAATGACAGTTACATATCGATTTCGAAAGGGGTAAATTTCGGCGTTGCAGTGGTGCGTCATCCAGTGAAAGGGATGCCCAAACGTCGCAATGACAACCTCAAGGGAACGACAAGACCATGAAAAAAGATCGACGTATTTCGGGATGCTTCAGGTGGATTATCAAAATCCCTATTTAGTAATG
>JAGXQV010000023.1 GCA_018336195.1 Sulfuricella sp.
GCTGCCGACGGCGAACAGGAGCAGGCCGAAATAAATCACCGGCTTGCGCCCGAAGCGGTCGGAAGCCATGCCGAAGGGCAATTGCAGGAGCGCCTGGGTTAGCCCGTAGGCGCCCAGCGCCAAGCCGATCAGCACATGATTTTCGCCGCCGGGGAGCGTGTTGGCGTAAATGGCGAACACCGGCAGAATCAGGAACATGCCTAGCATACGCAGCCCGAATATCCCCGCCAAGCCAGCACTGGCGCGGCGTTCGAAGGGGGTCATGGATTCGTCGAGAGTGTGTTTTGCGGTTTGCGCCATGGGCTTTGCAGAAAAAAGTTGAGGCGCAATTATGGGTGGGCGGAAGGTTGAATGCAATGTTCAGGAAAGGCGGCTTTGCAGTTCCCGGTACACATCGTCGCGCGTCGCCACCGCAAGCAGGGTGACGACGCGGCGGGTATCGTCGACGTGATATACCAAGCGAAATTGCGGGGTGGTGATAGCGGCATCGTGATGTTCGCGACACCACAGGCAGATTGGGGCGGTGCAGGCGGTATCGCGCAGGCGCCGGATGATTTCGCCGGACCGCGGAAACTGGTGGCGCACCCACGGCGGCATCACCGAATTGCCGCCCGCCACCGATAGCCAGGCCAACGCATAGGCAAGCGGCCAGCCGTCATGCGACGCTTCATCGAGAATTTGGCGTTGCTGGGTGATACAGGCCTGATCCTTGACGCAGAGCGCGATGGCCGCCTGCGCCTCTTCCACGGAGGGGCGCAACTTGTCGCGTAACTTGGTGAAAAACCGATTGGTGCCGCTCAGCGTATTGTCCTGGGTGGTCAGCCAATGCCAGGCGGTGAGCAATTGCGGGTTGGTCGCGTTCAGCGCCTTGAGCGCGCCATGCTGATCGTGGAATACGTCGAGAGCCAGTTGCGCGTCTTTCAGCGGATCATTCAGGTGGTCGCCTTGCAATCTCCCATCCTGATAATGTTTGACCAGATGGTGATAAGGATTGCGCGGGAAAGCCAGCGGATTCAGCCAGAGGGTGTCGACGGCAGGTTTGTCGTGCAAGCGCAGATCGGGACGGGCCGCCTTCAGGTGCGGCAAATCGAAATTGACCAGGTTGTGACCCAGCAAGAAGGCCACGTCGTCGGCGAGCGCGTCGAGCCGATTCAGCGCGGCATTCAGATCGCCGCGCGCGAAGCGCAGGGTCTCGCCGTTGTCGCCGCGCACCGCGCCGAATTGGTAGATGCGGGAATCGTTCTTCCCGATTTCAAGGTCTATCGAAAGACATTGGGGCGCAAAATCATCGGACATCAGGCGCTCCCATGGGCTACATATTCGCCAGCACGGCAGCCAACTCCGCTGCCGGGACGACTTCGACGTTCGGCGCCAGCGGGTAGCCGCTTGCTACTGGGGCGACGATGCAGGCTTTTTCGGGGTTCAGGTCGGATAGGGCCGACCAGAACCCTTTGCTCAAAACCGGGGCGCTGGCGTATTTGATTTCAAAGGCGATCCTTTTATTGCCGCGCTCGGCCACGATGTCCATTTCGGCACCCGCAGCGGTACGGTAAAACGAAAACTGCCATTGTGGTTCGAGGAGCTGGATGATCTGCTCCAGCACCCAGCCTTCCCACGACGCGCCGACAATCGGATGTCCCGCCAGATCGTCCAGGCTGGCGATGTCCAGCAGCGCGTGGAGCAGGCCGCTGTCGCGCAAATACACTTTGGGCGATTTCACCAGGCGTTTGCCTAGGTTGGCTTGCAGCGGTTGCAGGCGGCGCAGCATGTAGGTGGCTTCGAGGATGTCCAGATAATGTTGCGCGGTCGGCGCGGAAATGCCGAACCCCGCTGCCAGGCGCGAGGCGTTCCACAACTGTCCATGCAGGTGCGCGAGCATTTGCCAGAAGCGATGCAAGGTCGGGCCGGGAACGCGGATGCCGAAGGAGGGAAGGTCGCGCTCCAGATGGGTGGCAATGAACGCCTCGCGCCACGCAAACGAGGCGGCATCGGATGGCGCCAGCCAGCTCAAGGGGTATCCGCCGCGTAGCCAGAAATCCTGCAATTGCGCGTGGCTGGGGGCGATCTCGCCGATGTCGAAAGGGGCGAGTTCGTGAAAGCGGATGCGTCCGGCCAAGGATTCCGAGGCCTGGCGCAATAACTGGGGCGACGCCGAACCCAGCAGCAGGAAGCGTCCCGGCGTGCGCTGTTCGTCGATCAGCGCGCGTAACAGGCTGAATAATTCCGGTCTGCGCTGAATCTCGTCCAGCACGACCAATTTATCGGCGTGCCGGGACAGGAATAATTCCGGGTCGGCAAGCTTGGCCAGATCGGAGGGGCGTTCGAGATCGAGATATAAACTGTCGTCACGGCTGCTTGCCGCGATTTTTGCCAAGGTGGTCTTGCCCGCCTGCCGTGGGCCAAGCAGCGCGACTACGGGAAAATCGGTCAGCGAGCGCTCGATTGCGGAAAGAAGCTTTCGATTTATCATCCTTGTATATTAAAGTGCCGCCTTTCAATATGCAAGGATGTCAAGCGGGTTCAGTTACCCCGTCCTCGTCATTCCTTGCGCGAAGGGGAACGACATGACGACACGCCTGTCCGTAAAAGTTGGGTGGGCTGTTTTCCCCGTCCGGCTTCCCGTATAGTTAAACGTTCGTTTCTCCCTCAAATGGCATTATGGAATTCATCAAAATCCGCGGTGCGCGCACCCACAATCTCAAGAACATCAGCCTCGACCTGCCGCGCAACAAGCTGATCGTGATCACCGGCCTGTCGGGTTCGGGCAAGTCGTCGCTGGCGTTCGATACCCTGTATGCCGAGGGGCAGCGCCGCTACGTCGAATCGCTGTCGGCCTACGCGCGCCAGTTCCTGCAATTGATGGAAAAGCCCGATGTGGATTTGATCGAGGGGCTTTCTCCGGCGATTTCCATCGAGCAGAAGGCCACCAGCCACAATCCGCGTTCCACCGTCGGCACGGTCACGGAAATCCACGATTACCTGCGCCTCTTGTACGCGCGCGTCGGCGATCCCTATTGCCCGGAACACGGCACCCGCCTGTCGGCGCAGACCGTGTCGCAGATGGTCGATGCGGTGCTGGAATTGCCGGAAGACACCAAGCTGATGATCATGGCGCCGCTGGTGGCGAACCGCAAAGGCGAGCAGGTCGAGCTGTTCGACGAGATGCGCGCCCAGGGTTTCGTGCGGCTGAGGATCAACGGCGAGATTCACGAGATCGACGCCCTGCCCAAGCTGGAAAAAAACAAGAAGCACAATGTCGATGTGGTGGTGGATCGCCTGAAAATCCGCGCCGACTTGAAACAACGCCTCGCCGAATCCTTCGAAACCGCGCTGCGCTTGGCCGACGGCAAGGCGCTGGCGGTGGAAATGGATTCCGGCAAGGAACACCTGTTTTCCGCCAAGTTCGCCTGCCCGGTGTGCAATTACTCCTTGCAGGAACTGGAGCCGCGCCTGTTTTCCTTCAACAACCCGATGGGCGCCTGTCCGGAGTGCGACGGGCTGGGGCAGATCAGCTTCTTCGATCCCAAGCGGGTGGTGGCTTTCCCGCACATGAGCCTCGCCGCCGGGGCGATCAAGGGCTGGGACAAGCGCAATGCCTTTTCCTTCCAGATGCTCCAGGGTCTGGCCCTGCATTACGAGTTCGATACCGAAACGCCCTTTAACGAACTGCCGGAAACGGCGCGCAAGGCAGTGCTGTACGGCAGCGGCAGGGAACAGATCGAGTTCATCCATATCGCCGAAAACGGGCGAATGATGAAGCGCAGCCACACTTTCGAGGGGGTCGTCCACAACCTGGAGCGACGCTACAAGGAAACCGACTCGGCGGCGGTGCGCGAAGAACTGGCGAAATACATCAATTTCCAGGAATGCCCCACCTGCGCGGGCACCCGTTTGCGCCTGGAGGCGCGCCACGTGCTGGTGGGCGGCAAGGCGCTCTTTGAAGTGAGCCACCTGCCCCTGAAAGGCGCTTACGATTTCTTCGCCGTGCTGGAATTCGACGGTCAGAAACAGGCCATCGCCGAACGCATCATCAAGGAAATCTCGGCGCGCCTGCGCTTCCTGAATAACGTCGGGCTGGAATACCTGTCGCTCGACCGTTCCGCCGAAACTCTTTCCGGCGGCGAAGCCCAGCGCATTCGCCTGGCCTCGCAAATCGGCTCGGGCCTGACCGGGGTGATGTACGTCCTCGACGAGCCCTCTATCGGCCTGCACCAGCGCGACAACGACCGCCTGCTCGGCACCCTGCGCCACCTGCGCGACATCGGCAACACCGTGATCGTGGTCGAACACGACACCGACGCCATTCTCGCCGCCGACCACGTGGTCGATATCGGCCCCGGCGCGGGCATCCACGGCGGCGCGGTGGTCGCCGAAGGCACCCCCAAGGAAATCCAGAACAACCCCAATTCGCTCACCGGGCTGTACCTGTCCGGCGAACGGCGCATCGAAGTGCCGAAAGAACGCCACGCCCCCGATCCCCAGCGGATGCTGCAACTCACCGGCGCCACCGGCAACAACCTGAAAAACGTCACGCTGGATTTGCCGGTCGGCCTGTTCGTCTGCGTGACCGGCGTTTCCGGTTCGGGCAAATCGACCCTGGTCAACGATACCTTATATCGCGCCGTGGCGCGCCATCTCTACGGATCCGCCACGGAACCGGCGGCGCACCGGGAATTGCACGGCATGGAATTCTTCGACAAGGTCATTGACGTCGATCAAAGTCCCATCGGACGCACCCCGCGTTCCAACCCGGCCACTTACACCGGCCTCTTCACGCCGATCCGCGAACTGTTCGCCGGGGTGCCGCAGTCCCGCGAACGCGGCTATGGGCCGGGGCGTTTCTCGTTCAACGTCAAGGGCGGGCGCTGCGAAGCCTGCGAAGGCGACGGCGTCATCAAAGTGGAAATGCATTTTTTGCCCGACATCTACGTCCCCTGCGACGTGTGCCACGGCAAACGCTATAACCGCGAAACTCTGGAAGTGCATTACAAGGGCAAGAACATCCACGAAATCCTCGCCATGACCGTCGAGCAAGCCCACGAATTCTTCAGCCCGGTACCGGTGGTCGCCCGCAAACTGGCGACCCTGCTCGATGTGGGCCTCGGCTACATCACCCTCGGCCAGAGCGCCACCACGCTATCCGGCGGCGAAGCCCAGCGCGTCAAACTCTCCCTGGAACTCTCCAAACGCGACACCGGCCGCACCCTCTACATCCTCGATGAACCCACCACCGGCCTGCACTACCACGACATCGAACTGCTGCTGACCGTGCTGCACCGCCTGCGCGACCACGGCAACAGCGTGGTGGTCATCGAACACAACCTCGACGTCATCAAGACCGCCGACTGGCTCATCGACATGGGTCCGGAAGGCGGCATCGGCGGCGGCATGGTGGTGGCGCAGGGCACGCCGGAAGACGTGGCGGCGAATATCGACAGTTTCACCGGGCGGTATTTGCGGGCGCTGCTGTAGAAGCGGCCTTGGTCGCGATGAGGTTCCGCTCTCCCACGCCCACTGGAGAATGCTAATATCGCCTTATCCCCAACCGGAGATTTGCGATGAAACGCTATGGCCGCGTCACCTTCTACCCCCACGTCACGGGCAGCAAACCCTGCATACGCGGGCTGCACATCACCGTCGGAACGATTGCTGGACTGGTTACCACCAGCCACGGCAAAGACGCTATCCTCACCCTTTATCCCTACCTCGAAGCCGAGGATATCAACCAGACGCTGGGTTATGATGCCCCTGGCGGGTTGAAGGAGCCGAACTACCTTTGATTGTCCGACATGGGCAAATTCAACAGTCATCGGGTAATAAAACCTGGAACTACTGCAACAAGCTAACTGAAGGTTCAGAAATGCGAATTGACATACTGCGAATACAGAACTTCCGTGGTTATGAAAACCGCGAATTCATCTTGCATCCCGAGTTCAACCTGGTGGTCGGTGAGAATGGGGCAGGCAAGACATCTTTCCTTGAGGCTGCTGCGGTTGCAGTAGGCTCTTGGCTATTGGGAATTCGTGGGCACGATTCACGAGCTATCCGGGAGCGAGATGTCAGAAAGTTGCGCGAAATGGTTGAGAGACGTTACCGCGAGCTACCCCAGTACCCAGTAAGAGTTGGCGCGACGGGGACTATTCATATCGCCAAGGCGGCGCGTGATGTCAGCACCGGGGAAATCGCCTATGAGGGGGAACCTCATGAAAAGCCGGTGGAATGGTCACGTTTTATCGACGGGGTCGGTGGTAGAACGAAGGCGGACGCAAAAGACTTAAAAAGTATCGCCGAAGCAATGGCCGGTGCGGTCTATCAAAACCAACCGAAGATATTGCCGCTAATACGATATTTCGGGGCCGGACGTTTATGGGAATCCGTTCGCGACTCCGACAAGAAAGCCCTCAGCAAACATAAAGGAAAGCAGCCCGCCGAGCTCGCCGAGGATGCGGATGAACTCGACAAACTTTGGGCGGAAATCCAGCAACAATCGGAAGCATTCTATGGCTACCGCATGAGTGTCGATAAACGGTGTAATCCCGACGACCTGATTCGATGGATATACATCGAGCACAGGAATGAACGGGATGAGGACGAGAAATCGCTGGCGTTGCGCTTAGTGTATCGCGCCATTGAAAGCATGTTGCCGGAGATCAAATCGGTTCATTACAGCAACAAGCTGGGCACACTGGTTTTGCATCATCGCGACGGCAGCAAACCTACCTTCAGCGAATTAAGCGACGGATATCGCAATATTGTGGCAATCGCGGCGGATATTGCGATCAAGGCGGCGATGCTGAATCCCCAATTGGCTGAAAAGGCACTTGAGATGACACCGGGTGTCGTGCTGGTCGACGAACTCGACTTGCATCTCCATCCCAAATGGCAACGCCGCGTCATTGAAGACCTGCGCCGAACCTTCCCCAAGATCCAGTTTATCTGCACGACCCATTCGCCGTTTTTGATCCAGTCCTTGCGCACCGGAGAGGAACTCATCGTCTTGGACGGGCAACCCACCGCCGATTTGGGGAATATGTCCGTCGAGGAAATCGCACAAGGCATCATGGGGGTCACCAAACCGCAGGTCAGTGAGCGCTATGGGGAAATGAAAGAGGTGGCACGCAACTATCTTGAATTACTTGAAGAATCGGTGAAAACTCCCGCTGAGAAACTGGCTGAATTCAAGGAGCGGCTCGCTGACAGCATAGCGCCATATGCCGACAACCCGGCGTTCCAGGCATTTCTTGAAATGAAACGTGCCGCAAAATTAGGTGAATAAAGCATGCGTCCGGTACGTCGAGGCAAATCGCCCCAGGCCATGGATTTTGATCCTTATGACGCAGCCAAACCCTTCCTGATTTCCCGGTTGGGAAGCTACTGTAGCTACTGCGAGCGGCGCATAGCCACCCAGCTTGCCGTGGAGCACATCCAGCCGAAAGGGCTACCTGCGTATAGCCATCTGATTGGTCGCTGGGATAATTATCTTCTTGCCTGCGTCAACTGCAATTCCACCAAGAAGGACAAAGACGTTGTGCTTGCCGATGTCCTGCTTCCCGACCGGGATAATACGTTTGCGGCATTCGAATACCGGCAGGACGGTTCAATTGTTCCGTCTGCTGAAGCCAAGGCTGCCGGAGTAGAAAAGGCCGCCCGCCATACCTTATCGCTAACCGGCCTCGACAAAAAAATCTCTGTCGCCTTGGATGAAAACGGTAAACAGATTGCAATAGATCGGGTTAAGCAGCGACTTGACGTTTGGGCAATTGCAGAGGACGCCAAGCAGGATGTGGATACCAATCCGGGCAACGACGCTTTGCTGCGTTCGGTGGTAAGCGCGGCTAAAGGACATGGTTTTTTCAGTATCTGGCTGGCGGTATTCCGCGACAATGTGGAAATGTGCAACCGTCTCATTGACGCATTCGAAGGGACTCGCGACAGCCTGTGTTTCGCGCCCGATTCCGCACTTCCGGTTTCTCCTGCGCCCAATCTGGATCATTTGCCAGAAGGTGGAAAAATTTGACGGTTTTATCTATTGGAGATAGGGGCCTTTCCCCCGCGTCTCAATGCGGATTTCGGGATTCGCATTGGCCGAGGGAGGTGAATTCCTACTCCGGCTAGCAAGGCGTATCCGACGGATCAATGGTATCGGGCAAGCATCGCCATGCCCGATTTTTGATCGTCGACAGTTTACGCAGCCATCTTCTGGTCTACCCCATTTTCCCCGGCCAACCCCGCCAGGCAAGCGATTTCATCCACCATCCACCGACAAGACCTTGCCGACATCCAGGAAAGTGACAAATTTGCCGCCCACCTTGCCCATACTGCGGATATCGACATGGGTCCGGAAGGCGGCATCGGCGGCGGCATGGTGGTGGCGCAGGGCACGCCGGAAGACGTGGCGGCGAATATCGACAGCTTTACCGGAAGGTATTTACGGGCGCTGCTGTAGATACTGCCTGAGCCGCGATGCGGTGTCACATTCGTAGCGGTGTTCCTGCCGGCACCACCTCTCGCCTGCATGGCCGGCTCCTACCAATAACCGCTCTGCTAGGCTTTCTGGCGCCCCCGCAGAATCGCCTGATGCACCCCGTCCCAGAAGGCGATTCGCGCTTCCACCGCCGCACATGCTGCGGCCTGGGCTTCGCGGATATGCTGCGGATCGCCGCCGCACAGTTCTTCCAGCATCAACAGCGACAACGGGCCGTGGGAGTCCTCGTCGAGATGGATGTGGCGTTCCAGGTAGTAATGGAAAGCCGGCGCGACGTCTTTGCCGATGGCCATTTTCGCCAGGAAGGCGCGGAACATCTGGGGAATCACATGCTCGCGCCCCAGCGCGAAGGCGGCCGCGACCACGTGCGGCTTGTGGGTGTTGATGAAGCCGAAGGTGGCGGTCATGAACTGGCGCGCCGGTTCCGGCACGTCGCCGTGCGCCAGGGCCGGCGCGATGCCGTCGCGCTGCAGGGTTTCCAGGAAGCTCATGACCTGCGCCACGTCCGCGCCGATTTCCCCCATCGCCTGGCAATACAGCTCGAAATGGCTGGCGTAGGTTTCCTTGCCGTCGCTATCCGGCAGCCCCAGGTCGGATTCCTCTTCCACCGTGATCTCGTTGATGAAGCGGCGAATCGCCGGGTTGCCCACCGGCACCCAGGGGATGGTGGTCGGGGCAAGCCGCCCTTGCAGGTATTTCGCGAGAGACATGAAATCCCATACCGAAAACACGTGATGGCTCATGAAGCAGCGCAGGTCGGCGATGTCGTCGAGTACCCCGTACACCGGGTGGTTGTTGAGGCGCTCGCGGAGCGGGGAAAGGAAGGAAACGTCCATGCGAAAAACTCCAAAGTTGTAGGCTGCGGACGCAGTTTCGCAAAACTCGAACGATTTGAAAACTTGTAGAAAGTCTACCGGATAGGTTCATCGCCCTCATCCCGTCAACCGGCGCGGATCGGGAACGCTTCCGCCCCGATCCGCGTCGGCTCCCGACATGCCAACCGCTATGGACAGCCCGCCGTGGCCGACCAGCCGCTCAGTGCGCCGATGTCGCTGAGCTTGCCGGCGGCATAGTAATAAACGTGCCCGTCGCTCGACGATACGCCGAGGTAGGCCTGCGGCCCGGCGTAGTAGCGGAAATAGTATGGACTGACGGTTTGCGAGGCGGCAGCGGGAAACAATGCCGTCGGGTATTTGCTCTCGGCCCAGTTGAACAGGCAATCGGCACCGGCATTGGTGCTGCCGGACGCACCGTTGCTGCCCTTGCGGATGGTGTGGTTGCTGCGGTCGGCGACGTAGAGGTTGCCGCTGCTGTCCACCGTGACGTCCTTGGGGTTGAAGAAACGCGCCGCGCTACCCACGCCATCCGTCGAGCCGTTGAGCCGCGCGGTGCCGCCCACCGTGGTGACCACCCCGGCGGAGGTGATCTGGCGTATCACGTGGTTGTCGGTATCGGCGAGATACACCGTGCCGCTGCTGTCCACGGCGATACCGGACGGCCAGCGGAAGCTCGCCGCCGCGCCGCTGCCGTCGCTCTGCCCCTCGACGCCGCTGCCGGCGAGGGTGGTGACCACCCCGGCGGGGGTGATCTTGCGGATCACGTGGTTGCCGTGGTCGCACACGTAGACGTTGCCGGCGCTGTCGGCGGTCAGGTCGAAGGGCACGCTGAAACGCGCCGCGCTACCGGTTCCGTTGGTCAGGCCGTTGGTGCCGGCAGTTCCGGCGAGGGTGGTGACTACTCCGGCAGCAGTGATCTTGCGGATGGTGTTGTTGGCGGTATCGGCGACGTAGACGTTGCCCGAGGGGTCCACTGCGATGCCGTTGGGTTCGCTGAAACGCGCCGCCGTGCCGGTGGCGTCGCTGCTGCCGTTGGAACCGGCGCTCCCGGCGAGGGTGCTGACCACGCCGGCGGCGGTGATCTTGCGGATCGCGCTGTTGCCGGTATCGGCGACGTACAGTGTGCCCGCACTATCCACCGCGATGCCCTGCGGCCCCTTGAAGCGCGCCGTGCTGCCGCTGCCGTCGGTGCTGCCGTAGCTGCCGGCCTTACCGGCCAGGGTGGTGGTCACGCCGGCGGGGGTGATCTTGCGGATGCTGTGGTCGGTGGCGTCCGCGACGTAGAGGTTGCCGCTGCTGTCCACGGCGACCGAATAGGGATCCTCGAAGCGTGCCGCCGCGCCGCTGCCGTCCACGCTGCTGCTGCGTCCGGCGAGGCCGGCCAGGGTGGTGACCACGCCGGACGAGGTGATCTTGCGGATGGTGTTGTTGGAAGTATCGGCCACGTAAACATTGCCGCTACTGTCGGCAGCCGCGCTGGACGGGGAAAAGAAGCGCGCCGCAGCGCCGGTGGCATCGGTGCTGCCGGGGGTGGGCGCGGTGCCGGCAAGGGTGGTGACCACCCCGGCGGCGGTAATCTTGCGGATGGTGTGGGCGCCATAGTCGGCAACGTAAAGGTTGCCGGCGCTATCCGCCGAGATGCCGCGCGGCTCGGAAAAACGCGCCGCCGTGCCGGTGCCGTCGGTCATGCCACTGGTGCCGGCAGTGCCGACGAAGGTGGTCACCACGCCGGCGGGCGTGATCTTGCGGATGCAGCGGTTGGCGGTATCGGCGACGAAAACGTTGCCCGCACTATCCGCCGCCACGCCGTACAGCCCTTTGAAGCTCGCCGCCGCGCCCGTGCCGTCGCTGCTCCCGGCCACGCCGGCAGTGCCGGCGAGGGTGGTCACCACCCCGGCCGGCGTGATCTTGCGCACCGTCTGGTTCATGTAATCGGCGACGTAGAGGTTGCCCGCGCCGTCCACGGCGATGCCGCGCGGCTCGCGGAAGGACGCGGCGGTGCCGGTGCCGTCGGCGCTGCCTTGCGCGCCGTTGCCGGCGAGCGTGGTAACCACCCCGGCGGGGGTGATCTTGCGGATCATGTTGTTGGAGGTGTCAGCCACGTAGACGTTACCGGTGCTATCCGCCACCAACGAATAGGGGTCGAGGAAACGCGCTGCCGTGCCGCTGCCGTCGTTGCGCCCCTGCACGCCGGCCAGGCCGGCAAGGGTGGTCACTTCCCCGGCGGGCGTGATCTTGCGGATGGTGTTGTTGGAACTGTCGGCGACGTAGACGTTGCCGACACCATCGGTCGCCACCCCGCGCGGCGAATAGAACTGCGCCGCGCTACCGGTGCCGTCGGCACTCTTCACTGGGGTGGTCGCCACCCCCGCGAGAGTGGTGAAGGTCAGCGCTGCCGCGACGGCAGCCGGCACGGCAGCGAGCAGCAGGATGCAGGAAAACAACAAACCGGACAGTTTATTCATATGGTCCCCGAAAAGCGCAAGTCAACCGACAAAAGTCGGAAAACCACAGTGTAGGGGTTTGCGCGGGAAGCAGGGAAAATATCCCCCCCGTCCCGCGGCAGGCCGATTCACAGCAATTCGGTGTCCTCGTGACGATACGCCGGGCTGCAGCAACACAGCACATGCAATGGCTCGCTCCCCAGGTTTTCCAGGCAGTGCGGCGTTCCCGGCGCAATCAGTACGCTATCCCCGACTTCGATGGGGAAACTCGCCGCGCCCAGGGTCATGACCCCCGTACCGGCGGTGACGTGGTACAGCTCCTCGCTGATTTGGTGGCGGTGCAGCAGGGTTTTCCCGCCCACCGCGACGATGGCCTCGGCCAGGCTTTGCCGGACATTGCCGTGCACGGCGGGATGCATCAGTTCGCGGATTTCCGAACCGTCCTTGGTGAGGTATGCGGGAATGTCGCGGTAACGGGTTTTCATGGCGTTTCTCGGTAAAGAAAGCCTGATGTTAGCGCGCTAACGGCGCATTTGAGCAGGATTTTTTGTTGGAGCCGCTACACCACGCCCGCTGTTGCGAGCATTGCCCGAGTAGTGGAACAACAGCCTAGCGATTCAGCCCCTTAGTCACGCCTAGTGGGTTGTCCCACCTGTTACTTTTGACAGGTCACAAGGCTTCACAAAGACCCTAGAATGGCTGCGGGCGATTCGGCCCACCTTGAGAACGGGAGAAAAAAATGACCCTCACCTACCGGAGTTTTCTGACCGGCCTGTTAGTCCTGCTGCTGGCTTTGGGAGACGCTCAAGCCCAGGAAACCTGGCTGGGATCGAGCCACGGCTTGCTGAGCATCGAAGCCTATTCCTCCACGGTGACCCAGCTTGTCGTCGGCAAGGATGGCACGCTTTACGCCGTGGGAGAAAACCCCCTCGGCGGACCAAGGCTGTTCAAAAGCACTGACAAGGGCGAAAGCTGGACGTATTTGACCCCGGTCAACGCCGCGATCAGCCAAATCCTGATTGCCGCCGACGGCGCGTTGTATGTCGGAACCTTCTATGGCGGCATCTACACAAGCGCCGACAAAGGGGCAACCTGGACGCTTGTGAAAACAGGCTTGGAAAAGGACAGCGTGAGTTTTCTCGCCGAAGACGTAAACGGCGTGCTGTACGGTTTCTGTTTAGGGTTTCCCGGCACCACGCCCGAGCAGCGCATCATCAAGAGCACCGACAAGGGGGCGACCTGGACAACCGCACCCCAGATACCGACGGAACCCAAGCTGGTCGGCAATTCCATCATCGAGATGAACGGCGAACTGTATGCCAACACGATCTTCGGCCTGTGGAAAAGCCTGGACCAAGGCAAGACTTGGCAGTTGGCGAAGCAGGGCGAACTGACGCTCGCCTCGTTGGTAAAGGCTCCCGACGGGACGCTCTATGAAAACACGTATCTTAATACCAGCAGCGCGTGGGTCGGCGGCATGATGAGAAGCACCGACAGCGGCGCCACTTGGTCCGCCATCGGCCAGAGCCTGCCCGACAAAAGCGCAACCATGCTGACTGTGATGGCGGACGGAACGCTATACGGCATTTCCGGCGTATACGGCGAAACCACGCGGATAGACCAGGTATACAAGAGTACCGACAAAGGTTCGACCTGGACGGCAATCGGCATGACGGGGATGCGCAAAAGCCAGATTCAATCCCTGCTGGTAACTGCCGACGGCACGGTTTACATCGGCGAGTACCAGGGCGGCGTACAACGTCTGGAAATCGGCACGAACATCAACAACGGCGGCGATGCCGACCGCGTATTCAACTGGGCCGAAGCGCTCCACCCGGAAATTTTCCCGCGCGGGCCGGTCACTCGGATCATCTCGGGATATTCGACGCGCTACTATCCGGTCAGCGACACTTACCTGGGCGCGAAAAATAACCACCTCTACGTCCACGACGGCAAACTGCTGAATCTCATCGACGTGGGACTGCTCGGCGATTTCCTGCCCAAAGCGCAAGCTGCGGGGTTTTAAGCACGGCACCGCTGGGCGCGGCGCCCATCGGGCTACAGCGTCGTCAGCGGCATATAGTTCTTGAATTTCACCATATCCCGGCAAGCACTGCCGTCCGGGGCGGCCGCATCGGCCAGTCCGTATCCCAGGTAGAGCGTAACGGCGCTCCGCCTGAGTTGCACCACGGCGGAAGCACCCAGCACGGGGATGTCGGGCAGCGCACCCAGCGGGCCGGATGGGGTATACGCCGGGGCGGTGGCGCAGTCGCTATAGGGATGCCAGCGCCCCTTCTCGTCCATGAAGTAAATGCCACCGCCTTGGGCGGTCGGCACCAGCGCCATCACGAAGATTTGGCCGTTCTTGCCGGCTACCGGCCCCGGTTCGAAGCCGGCGCGCAGGTTGCCGTCACTGCCGTCGTCACGCAGGCTGGCCTGGAAGGCGACGAGATCGCCCGTCCGACCCGGTGTCGGGTTTTGCGCACCTCCACTGACGGGGGTCAGCAGGACGGCGCGGTTTTGTCCGTCGACGATGGCGGTCGCGGCAATTTGCCCGGCATCGTTGATGGCGCTGGCCTCGCTAAGAAGGTATTGCGCGGCTTGCTCCGGCGGAAGCAGCGCGTTGAGGTCGGTCATGCGTCCCTCGGCATACAGGAAGGCACGCGACGGTTTACTGAGCGTGGGGCGGCAGCGGGTCAGGTACGCGACCACATCGCCGCCCGCGTCGCCGCTGCATTCCGGTGGAGCAGCGCCAAGATAGCCGGACACGCCGACGATCACTCCCTGAGTGTTGATGGCGCGCGGACTGCTCTGGTTATAGCCGGGCAGGAAGCCCAGGTAAGTGACTTTCCCTTGCGCGTAGAGGTAGGCGCTGTCCTGGCTCAAGGCGCCGTAAGGCGAGTCCCCCAGCGCTGGGCCATAGCTGATGGTGGTGGCGCCCACGCTCCAGCCCTGGTCGTTGACGGCGCTGGGCGGCTGGGCGAACGTGCCGGCGGGGATGTCCAGCAGCGTGGTGCGGCCCTGGTCGTACCAGGAGAAGCGATTGTTCGCCTGGTTGATGTTCCGTCCGATGATTTGGCCGTTTCGATTGATGGCGGAGGGGATAAAATCCAGCGGCATGACGGCGCCATCGGCATAGAGAAAGCCGGCGACCCGCCCGCTCGCGCTATTGCTGAAGCCGATGATTTGCCCGGCGGCGCCGATGCCGGTCAGGATCTGGCTGTCGCCGTTCAAGCCGTTCAAGGTGCCGATGCGCTTGTCCCGGTACAGGAAGGCCTGGACGGGCGCCATGGCGCCGGTGGCGGACGAAGGGGCATTGAAGCTCTGGCCGATGATCCAGCCGTTGTCGCCGATGGCCCGCGCGTTGCTGCTGTCGTTGCCCGGCAACCTGCCCAGGCCGGTCATCGCGCCATCGCCATAGACGAAAGCCTCGGTACTGGAAAACTTGCCGGGGAGTTCCTTGACGCTCACGCAAAAGCCGACGACCTGGCCTTTGCCGTTCAGTCCCGCGGCGCTGCAGGCGTTGCTGTCGGCCAATAGCCCCAGATCGGTCAGGGTGTAGCCAGGGATTTGTGCGACGGCGCTGGACGGCAACGTCAGCAGCGCGGCGAGGAATAGGGTAGGCGCTCCGTTAGGCATGGTGTGGTCCTTGGATGGTCGGAAGCTCATTAGAGATGGCAAGCGCAAGTGACGGCTTTCCCCGCGCGTCAGCCTGAAAACGCCGTGCAGCGCCCCCCGCTGGTGCCTCCCGAACCACCGGTGGTAAAGATGAAGCTGTTGCCCTCGAAAACGGCGTTCCACGGATCGCCGGAATTGGTAGTACCGCTGTAGTTCTTGGCCGCCAGGGTGCCGAGTACGTAACCGAAATAGCGGGTAGCGGGCGCCGTGGCAGGGTTGGTAACGACCGCCTGCGAGGCGCTATTGACGGTGAGCACCACTTCCGTCGAGCCGGCGGCGCCCAGGTCGCAGGTGTAACTGCCGGATAGCGGCGCGCTGGCAGGCGCCTGGTTGTCGAAGATCAGGCGGCAACTGCCGCTGCTGGCATCGGCGCCGGCGGAGGCGAAATTGAAGGCGGTGCCGCTGAAGGTGCCGTTCCACCCGGTGCCGCCGCTGGTCGTCCCATGAAAAACGTTGCCGGCGACGATGCCGCTGACCTTGCCGTAAAAGCGCGGAGCGGGCGACAAGGCGGGATTGGTGACCAGCGTTTTCCCGGAAGCATCGCTGCCGACAACCAGGTAAGCCGACCCCAGGCTGGCGCCGCCGGCGGACACATCGCACAGGTATATGCCGCCTTGGGCGACAGAGGGCGGAGAGTTGAGGCGCAAGATGCCCGCATCGCTTCCGGCATAAGGTATGCCATTTCCGATCGCCAATTCGAAGACCTGAATTGCGCTGCCTCCCAGGTTCTCCTTGATCCAGGAAGCACCGCCATCGTCGCTGCGATATAGTCCTGCCGCATCCCATCCCTCAGCCCCCCCCACACTGGCATACCCCCACCCTTGGTAGGCAATTAGCGATCTCACGTTCGTCCCACTTATGCCCGGCCCGATATTCGCTGCAGACCAAGTAGCGCCACCATCCACACTCTTATACAAGCCGGAATCCATTGCGGCAAAAATCGCCACGCCACCGTCGAACAGCCGGGACACAAACTCGTCCGGCAGGCCGTTACTGGCATTCGTCCAGGTGACGCCGCCATCGTGGCTAATCATCACACGCTTGGCTACGCCGGCATACAAGTCGCTCCCCACGGACAACAACGTTGAGCGGAACGTGGGCCACGGGCCGGTCAACACCTCCCAACTCGCACCGCCGTCGCGGCTGCGAAATAGTCCGTCGAGTCCGCTGGTGTAGAGCGTGTCCCCCACCAGAATGTGACAAAAATCCCTACCGCCCGGCATGAAAATATCTCCGACCGGTTCGCTCAGCCGGTAAACGCGGCAGTCGCCGGCCAGGTAATCCCCAAAAATGCCGCGCAATTCGGCGTTGTCGGTTGTTTTCCAGGTATTGCCGCCATCGCGACTGAGGAATTTTCCTTGTGCGGTTTCGGTAAGAACGGCGCCCTTGGCGGTGCCCAGCAAGTTTGTCAGGATTGGCAGCCCCATCCCTGCCTTGGTGAAGGAGTCCCCCTGGTCGGCGCTGGTGAGCAGGGCTATTGGAGATAATATGCCGGTGCTGTTGGCAGTAGTGACGTAAAGCACGCCGTTAGCGGACGAGATCGACACGACAGCAACGTTCCCCAGGTTGCCGGTCGCAACCCAGGTCTTGCCGGCATCGGTGGATTTGTAGAGACCTGTAAAGCTTCCGACATAGAGAACCCCGTCGGCTTCATGAAGTATTAAGGGCACCGTGCCGGCGGGCAGATCGCCGGCTTTTTCCCAAGTCGCGCCCTCCTGGCTTTTGACTATTCCACTCCCTTCCACATAAGTAAAAAGCGTCGTTCCCAAAACGCCAACTCCCGCTCCGGAAACCAACATATCCGGTTTGACGAGCTGCCAACTCGCGCCATCATCGGTGGATTTATACAGTCCTCGCATGGCGGCATAAAGCGTGTTGCCAACGGTGAAAAGCCGGGAAGGAAATTTGTCAGGTAAACCGTTACTGGCAGCCACCCAAGTGGTGCCGCCATCCCGGCTCTTGACCAGCCCCTCGCTGGAGACGATATACAGCGCATTTCCGGCGGCATAGGGGAAAGAGGTTGAGTAAGTCATGGATTTCACGCCTGTCAACTCTATCCATGACGCGCCGTCGTCGTTACTCCGGAAAAGCTTGGCGTAACGGTCAAATAGGTTTCCGAAGGTGCTCTGCGCATAAAGCGCACCGCTGAAGGAAACCAGTACCAACGCATCCCTGCCCGGCAACACACCCGTCGTCTTGGTCCAGGAAAAGCCCTTGTCCACGCTTTTGAAAATGCCGGTGGGCGCTCCCGCATAAAGCGCCCCGTTGTGTTTCACGATGCCGCCGGATGGAACACCCGGCAGTTGTCCGGCGATTTCCCAATCGCCCGCTCCCGCGATCAGGGTATGCAGGCAGAGAACAAGACAGAGGAGCAAGTTTGCTGGTTTCAAGGGAGGTGTTCCGTTCAGAATGTTTGCGAGGCAGGCAAGGATTTCTTACCCATCAGACTCAAGCCATGAAGCCTACCAGAAACCCCGTCCGATGAAACCTGTAACAAGTAACAGGGTGGCAACCGCTAACCTGCAGAACGACGCCAGGCGCGGCGAGTTCTTCCACCTGCAGGGACAATTGTTCGAAGAAGGTGGCAATCCGCGGCACGGAATAATAATAACGTCTTCCACCGGGGGCGGGTGGCTCATGCTTCACAAACAAACTGGAGCGCCCCTTCAAAAAAGGAAAAAACTGCCGGGAAGGAGCGCAATGATATGCGCCGGCGAGGGATGCGACGTGATGCCGGATGCGCCCGGCGGGGATTGAATTGTCACGCCAAAAAGACAAAGGGGCTAGACTTTACGCCTAACCCCTTGTGTTGGCGCGCCGTCTGGATCAGGCTGAGGGCAAAATCCTGATAGATGCGCCAATCGCGGTTCTCGTTGGCGTCCGCCAAAGTGCTTCGGGCAATGCCGCCGCGAATGCCCAAATGATAGAGCTTGGTTTCGTGGGCGCGCAGGCAAGTCTCGATGTCGCGCAGGCTTTCCCGGTAGGTCAGTTGCGCGAAGGCCATACACAGGAACTGATCGAGGTGCGAAAAAGTGAGCGTAGGATAACGGCCAGGATTGGCCACGCAACGCCGGAAAGTGTGCAGTGGCAGATGATCCATCAGTTGTGCGAACACCAGCTTCCCCGTATGCATTGAACCACTCCCGGAATGTCACTGCCGGATGTAAATTGACACAGTCTGCCGATTGAAAACTGATACACCGATTTGAGAATATAGCTGCATTTTGGAATGCGGCCGTGATCACAGGCGAGGTGTATGTGGAAATTGAATTATTGAGGAAACACGGCTTGAGTTTGCGCAAGATAGCAGAGGAAGTTGGATGCGCGGTGAACACCGTTCGTCGCCACCTTGAAATTGATGGTTTACCGAGATACGAGCGAAAGAAACCGCGCAGCACCAAGCTCTCGCCGTTTGAGGTTTACTTGCAAGAACGGCAGGCGGCAGCGCGTCCTGCCTGGATACCGGCGACGGTACTGCATCGAGAGATTGTGGAGCAGGGATATACGGGCGGACAGAGCCAGCTACGGGCCTACATGCACAAGCTCAAACCGACGGCGCAGACCGAACCGGCAGTGCGCTTCGAGACCGAACCGGGCGAGCAGATGCAAGTTGACTGGGTCGAGTTTCGCAAGGGGCGGAACCCGCTTTACGCCTTCTGCGCAACGCTAGGCTACAGCCGTGCAAGCTTTGTCGAGTTCGTCACCGACATGAAAGTCGAAACGCTGATCGAATGCCACAACCATGCTTTCGACTATTTCGGCGGCATCCCGCAACGAGCGTTGTACGACAACATGAAGACCGTGGTGTTGGAACGCGACGCGTCCGGCGAAGGCGCGCATCGCTTCCACGCCGGGTTTCTCGACTATGCGCGCCACTGCGGTTTCGTGATCAAGCTGTGCCGGCCGTATCGAGCCAAAACCAAGGGTAAGGTCGAGCGCTTCAACGGCTATCTGCGCCGCTCTTTTTACGTCCCGCTGGTGGCGCGGCTCAAGCAAGCCGGACTCACTCTGGGCGCAGGGATATCCGGCTGCGGCGCAACAGGCGGCACAACAGGAAAGCGCATACAGCGACTTTCTGGAAGACCTGCTCAAGATGGAAACTGCCGGACGAAATGTCAGGAAGCAGAGCATGTTCACGCGTCTTGCGGGATTCCCGGCAATCAAGACGCTGGACGAGTTCGACTATGAATTTGCCCAAGGCGTAAAGCGCAGCCAGATCGAGGAACTGGCGGGACTGGGCTTTGTGGAGCGCAATGAGAATGTCGTGCTCATCGGCCCAAGCGGGGTGGGCAAGACCCACCTGGCGATAGCCTTGGGTTACCGGGCGGCGCAGGCGGGCATCAAGACTCGCTTCACCACTGCGGCGGACCTGCTGCTGACGCTGGTTGCAGCACACACGCAAAATCAGTTGAAGGCCGTCATGCATCGGGCGATCAATGCTTACCGCTTGCTCTCAAGTCACTCCTCATAACCAATTGATTTTACGATATAGTTTTGGAGTGACTTTTGGGCGTTTTTTGGCTTTTGCCCGATTACCTCGCTAACCCTGCATTCGAGCGGGACTGGCCGATAAGCGGGCTTTTTACGGTTTGTCTTTTTGCAGCTTTCGGGGCTTCGGCAAAATCTGGCGGTCGGCCAGCCCCTCAATTTGGACGTTGACGCTGTAGAAAAACCCACAAACCTTGCCCATCCCGGCATAATTCCAAGAACGGAACCACGGAGGGAGAACACGGCATGCCGCGCTACAAACCAGTCCACAAAGGCCTGAAACTGTTGCCGGTGGATTTCGACAAGCAAGTGCAACCCGGCAGCTTCGAGCATGCGCGGTGCTATCTCGTCGATCACGAACTCGACCTTTCCGCATTTCGCGCCCGTCACAAGAATGATGTCGAGGGTGCTCCCGCCTTCGACCCCGCCGTCCTTCTCAAGATCATCCTGCTCGCCTACAGCCGTGGCATCGTCAGCAGCCGCAAGATCGAAGCGGCGTGTAGAGAGAACGTGCTGTTCATCGCCGTCTCCGGCGATTCCCAACCCCACTTCACCACCCTGGCCGCTTTCGTGTCGGAAATGGGCGACCTGGCCGCCAAGCTCTTTGCCCAGGTTCTGGTGCTGTGCAACCGCCAGGGATTGATCGGGCGCGAGATGTTCGCCATCGACGGGGTAAAGCTGCCGAGCAACGCCAGCAAGGCAAAGAGCGGCACCCGCGCCGATTTCCTGCACCAGGCCGAGAAGATGGAACAAGCCACCAAGAAGATTCTGGCGCGGCACCGCGAAGCCGATACCGCCCCCTCCGACGAACCGGGAGTGGCGCGGCAAGCGCGCAAGCTCGAACACCTCCAGCAAGAAGCCCAGCAAATGCGCGAATGGCTCGCTGCCAATCCCTCGGACCGCAAGGGGGCCAAAGGCGCGGTGCGGCTCTCCAACCGCACCGACAACGAATCGGCCAAGATGGCGACGGGCAAGGGCGTGATCCAGGGCTATACCGGCGTCGCGGCAGTGGACGAGCAGGCCCAAGTCATCGTCGCAGCCCAAGCCCACGGTACGGGTTCGGAACAGGAGTTGCTCACCCCGGTGGTACAAGCCACCGAACCCTACCGCGCTCCCGGCACCGTCATTACCGCGGATGCCGGCTATCACAGCGAAGCCGGCCTCAAGCAACTCGCCGAGTCGAACATCGACGCCTATCTCCCCGACACCGGTTATCGCCAACGCGACGAGCGCTATACAGGACAGGAGCGCCACAAGGCTAAGCCCGACCCGCTCTATGACAAGCGCCCCAAGGATGGAAAGAAAGCAGCGTTGTTCAAACCCAAGGACTTCCGCTTCGATCAAGAGAATCAGACTTGCGTCTGCCCGGCTGGCAAGACGCTTTATCGCAACGGTTCGAACTGCGTGTTCAATGGCCACCTCGCCGTCAAATTCCAAGGTGTCCAACAAGATTGCCTGCCCTGCGGGCTACGCGCCCAATGCCTGAGCACCCCGGAAAAGACCAAGACCCGTCAGGTTGCCTTCATCCAAGGACGGGCACCAGGGTTCGAGACCCACACCGACCGCATGAAGGCAAAGATCGACAGCGACAAGGGTAAAGAAATGATTACCCGGCGCTTCGCCACCGTGGAACCGGGGTTTGCCGCCCGGAAGGCGCTATAAGTCGTGGGAGGCCGATATGAACGGCTTATTGCAGACAGCCGGTAGGAAAATGGGACGCCGTTCCTTTGCCCGGTACTTCAAAAAAAATCGGGCCGAAATGATCCGGGGGATCAGAATCGGGTTTTTCTACAGCGTCGTTAGGGCTATCCATCAAAGGTACTTTACATGCTACACGTTTTAATCATTCATGAGATCGAGGCTTATCCGGCATGGAAGGCAGTTTTTGACCAAGCAGCGGACATTAGAAAACGTGCCGGGGAAATCAGTTACCAGTTGCTACGCTATGACAACGACGCAAACAATATCGTCCATTTTTCAAAGTGGTCGTCATTGGACAATGCCCGACGCTTCTTCGAGTCCCCTGAGTTGGTAGAAATCAGGAAAAAGGCTGGCGTAAAAGCGCCAGACTTCATCTACCTGCAAGAGATAGAGCATGGCGTACTTTAGCCGCTAACATGGCGTTCGAGAGGGACGCGCCAATAGCGGCGCGCCCCTTGACTCGGACGTTGGCGACTCCCATATCCACGTATGGCTTTTTATATTGCCAAGTGCCAGTATTTAGCCATGGCACACACTCGCTTCGATTGGGATGCTGACAAGGACGCAGAGAATCAGGAGAAGCACGGGGTTTCCTTCTCCCGCGCCCAATACGCCTTCGCAGACCTATAGCGCGTGATTGCCAAGGACATCAATCACAGCCAAACCGAGGAACGGTTCTATTGCTTCGGTGAGGTCGATGGCGCCACCTCTTACGGTGCGCTTCACTTACCGCGCCTCGGTTATTCGAATTATCGGCGCCGGTTATTGGTGCAAAGGAAAGGCGATCTATGAGCGCGAAAATCAAGTACACCGATGACCCCCTTGGCAAGGTTCAGGTAGTTCCCGACTTCCTTCCCTCTCCAGCCGAATTGGCATTTCGTGAGGAAGGGGTGAAGGTAACGCTGGCTCTAAGCAAGAAGAGTATCGAGTTCTTCAAGTCCGAGGCAACGAAGCATCACACGCAGTATCAACGCATGATTCGTCGGCTTATCGACGCTTATGTTGATGCTCAGACCCCAACCCGGCGGTCAACCGAACCTCGCGCATAAAGCCGCGCGAGGCCGGTTGCCTCTACGTTGGGCATCTCCTCAGATTCGATGTACACGAGAAATTGATTTACGCACGCTGCTCGCCAGCTATCGGTGCATCGTTGAGCAATCGCGCAATTTCTCGCCCCACCCCCTCTGCGGACGCCGGGTTCTGCCCGGTTACCAGTCGCCCGTCCACATGGTTCCGTGGCCGCCAACAAACAAGACTGCCGCATAGTCAGCAGAGTTCACCTGAACCGGGGTCGAAGTATTCCCGATTTTCTGCTGCACTTCTTGCGTGTCCAGGAACCTGCGGCTCACCGGATCGGCAGAAGCAGAATCAGCGCCATCCATGGGTGGCCTGCCACCCTTCGGGCTGATGAAATCAATCTCATAGCCATCGGCCCGAAGGATAGCCCAGGGATGCGCCGCTTCCGGCAAGTAAAATCCGGTCGGCTGCCCCGTATTCCCCTTGCGGTCGTGACTGGTCAATACAAAAAGAATCTTCTTCATGGTTATACCTCGCGTTTTGTCCGGTTAAAAGTTGAATGCGATGGACAGCGGCATTCTGCATATCCATGGCTGAAGGAAGTATGATGGCGCGAGCAAGCGCTTGGAATCCACGAAGTATTCATAACGCTTATTCCGTTTGGGCATAAATGGCGAAATTAAAATGGATAAACTGACGCAAATCCGGGCCTTTGTGAGAGTCGCTGAGCGAACGAGTTTCTCTGCCGTGGCTCGCGACCTTCAAGTTACGCAGTCAGCCGTCAGTAAAGCGATTACCGCGCTTGAAAGTCACCTGGGTGCTCGGCTCGTGAGCCGAAGCACTCGTAGCGTATCGCTGACCGAAGCTGGACGCCGCTACTATGAACGATGTCGGCAGATTCTTGCCGATCTGGAAGCAGCAGATGCCGCCGTAGGAAATTTGGCTTCCGGCGTGACGGGCACGCTGAATATCTCTGCCCCCGTGCCCTTCGGGCTGATGTTCATCTCGCCCCGTGTGCTTCGATTCAAAGGACTCAATCCGTCGCTGGCGGTTAATTTCGATCTGAGCGATCAGCCATTGAACTTGGTGGAACAGAATATTGATGTAGCCATTCGGCTTGGTCACCTGAATACTCCTGGTTTGGTGGCCCGCAAACTTGGAGACAGCCCGTTCATCGCCGTCGCTTCGCCTGCGTATTTGGCTGCACACGGAACCCCCGAAACTCCAAGCGATCTCGCTGTTCATAATTGCGTTGTTTATAGCAATCAAACAAACCCATTGGAATGGGCGTTCGAGGGTAGTGCGGGCGACCAGTCGGTAGTGGTCGCCAGCAATTACCAAAGCAATAATTTATTGGCATTGAAAGATGCGGCCATTAGCGGAACTGGCCTTGCATGTCTGCCCCTTTGGATGGTCGATACCGAGATTAAGGCCGGTTTGCTCCGGCCTGTACTCGAAAACGTTCGGTTACCCGCTTTTGGAATACATGCGGTATTTCCGTCGGCCCGTCAGATTCCGGCCAAAGTCAGGTTGTTCGTTGATTTCCTACAGGATGAGCTAAGCTCCGTTTCTTATTTTCTCGGTATGCGACGAGGGGTAAAAGATGCGTCGGTGGACAATTGACAATGTCCAACCCGGCGCTCAAGCGGGACGCTGCAAAAGCGCGGCGCCCCTTAGCCCTACGTTGACGCTGTAGAAAAACCCACGCAAATGCTACTCGGCCAGGCATAATTTCGAGAACGGAACTGCACAGGGAGACACGGCGTGCCACGTTACAAACCCATTCACCAAGGCCTGAAGCTGTTGCCGGTGGATTTCGACAAGCAAGTGCAACCCGGCAGTTTCGAGCACGCTCTGTGCCATCTCGTTGATCACGAACTCGACCTTGCCGCATTTCGCACCCGTCACAAGAACGATATCGAGGGCGCTCCTGCCTTCGATCCCGCCGTCCTTCTCAAGATCGTCCTGCTCGCCTACAGCCGGGGCATCGTCAGCAGCCGCAAGATGGAAGCGGCGTGTAGAGAGAACGTGCTGTTCATCGCCGTCTCCGGCGATTCCCAACCCCATTTCACCACCCTGGCCGCTTTCGTGTCGGAAATGGGCGACCTGGCCGCCAAGCTTTTTGCCCAAGTGCTGGTGCTGTGCAACCGCCAGGGATTGATCGGGCACGAGATGTTCGCCATCGACGGGGTAAAGCTGCCCAGCAACGCCAGTAAGGCAAAGAGCGGCACCCGCGCCGATTTCCTGCACCAAGCCGAGAAGATGGAAGCAGCAGCGCGCAAGATGCTCACCCAGCACCGCGAAGCCGATGCCGCGCCTGCGGGCGAACGCGATACGGCGCGGCAAGCGCGCAAGCTCGAACGCCTCCAACAAGAAGCCCGGCAGATGCGCGAGTGGCTCACCGCCAATCCCGACGACCGCAAGGGTGTCAAAGGCAGCGTGCGGCTCTCCAACCGCACCGACAATGAATCGGCCAAGATGGCCACAGGTAAAGGCGTGATCCAGGGCTATACCGGCGTTGCAGCCGTGGACGAACAGGCCCAGATCATCGTCGAAGCCCACGGCACTGGCTCGGAACAGGAACTGCTCATCCCGGTGGTGGAAGCCACCGAACCCTACCGCAGCCCCGGCACCGTCATTACAGCGGATGCCGGCTATCACAGCGAAGCCGGCCTCAAGCAACTCGCCGAGGCGAACATCGACGCCTATCTCCCCGACACCGGCTACCGCCAGCGCGACGAGCGCTATGCCGGGCAGGAACATCACAAAGCCAAGCCCGACCCGCTCTACGACAAGCTCGCCACGGGAAAGAAGAAATCCTCGTTATTCAAGCCGAAAGACTTCCACTTCGATCCAGTGAAGCAGACCTGCATCTGCCCGGCGGGCAAGACGCTTTATCGCAACGGCTCGAACTGCGTATTCAACGGTCACCTCGCCGTCAAATTCCAAGGCGCCCAACAAGACTGCCTGCCCTGCGGGCTACGCAACAAATGCCTGCGTACCCCGGAGAAGACCAAGACTCGTCAGGTTGCTTTCTTTCTGGGGCGAGCACCGGGGTTTGAGACCCACACCGACCGTATGAAGGTGAAGATCGACAGCGACAAGGGTAAAGAAATGATTACCCGGCGCTTCGCCACCGTGGAACCGGTGTTCGGCAATATCCGGGGCAACAAGCGGTTGGATCGTTTCACCCTGCGCGGCAAAACCAAGGTCGATGGACAGTGGAAGCTGTATTGCCTAGTGCACAACATCGAAAAGCTGGCGCATCATGGCTATGGGATGTAACCCCCGCAGAACCGGGGATCACCGTCCCAAAGGTGCCACAAGCCGTGGGAGGCCAATATGAACGGCTTATTGCAGACAGCCGGGCAAGAAATGAGAAGGCACTCCGTTGCCCGGTATTTCGAAAAAAATTGCCCCGAAATGATCCGGGGAGATCAGAATCGGGTTTTTCTACAGCGTCGTTAGGCGTCCCATGTTCATTGGTCACTTTGGTGTCGGTTTCGGTGCAAAGCCCTTGGCTCCGAGAGTATCGCTCGGAACTCTGTTTCTTTCGGCGCAGTTCATTGACCTTCTTTGGCCTACCTTCCTGTTGCTCGGCCTTGAACGGGTTCGCATTGCTCCCGGTGCAACCGCCGTTACGCCTTTGGTCTTCGAGCACTACCCCATTTCCCACAGCTTGCTTGCCGTCATCGGTTGGGCCGTATTGGTTGGCGGCATCTATCTCTTCCTGCGCCAGGATCGTCGAGGAGCAATCGTTGTTGCAGGGCTGGTAGTCAGTCACTGGATGCTAGACGTAATAGTTCATCAGCCAGACCTTCCAGTTCTCCCGAATGAAAATCTGCTCGTTGGTTTGGGGGCTTGGTCATCACTGCCGGTCACCCTCCTGATTGAAGTTTCATTGTTCCTCTTGGGTGTTTGGCTCTATGTTCGATGTACTGCGCCCACCGATGCCATTGGCAAATGGGGGCTGCGGGGTTTGATAGCATTTCTTCTGCTCATTTACGCTGGCAACTTGTTTGGCAATCCGCCTCCGAGCGCCGAGGCTATCGCCTGGGTAGGTCAATTGCAGTGGCTTCTCGTTCTATGGGCTTACTGGGTTGAAAAACATCGCCATGTTCAAACGGACGCCTAACGAATAAGGCTAGATCGTGATCGCGAAGCGAGCCACGATCTGAACCGGTTGTTGGACGAGCCCGGTTCCGAGTGACCCACGTTCCATGGAAATTGGTTTTTGACCTTGACCGGTTCTGTGCGCCGCCCAGGTTTCAAGCAGCGACGATTCTCGGCTTCACTGCGCCGAGTCCCCGGCCAGAGCAATGAAGCCGGCCTTACACGGCAGCTCCCTGGCCGACCGCCGAAGCATGTTGTCAATGCCGATTTAAAACTGATACACCACCCTTGCATTGCCCTGTCGTTTACATTGCCTGAGAAAGCTCTTGTTTACCCCTTACCATGCCCGACGCCCGTTGATGTTTTAACCGGAAGCTCTCGCCGGCAATCGGCACGATGCGCGCGTGATGCAGCAGGCGATCCAGCAGCGCAGCGGTGAGTGTCAATCAGCGTGCAAATTTGACCACCCGTCAGCGTCCAATTTTGACCAGGGATTTAAGCTGATTTCTTGCGCTGTTTGAAGCGGAAGGAATCGTTACCGGTTTCGAGGATGTCGCAGTGATGGGTGATGCGGTCGAGCAGCGCCGTGGTCATCTTGGCATCGCCGAAGACCTGCACCCACTCCCCGAAGCTGAGGTTGGTGGTGACGATCAGGCTGGTGCGCTCGTAGAGCTGGCTGATGAGGTGGAACAGCAAGGCACCACCAGACTCCGGGAACGGCAGATAGCCCAGTTCATCCAGGATCACTCCATCCATCTGGGTCAACTGCCGCGCCAAGGCGCCGGCCCGGCCCTGAGCCTTCTCCTTCTCCAACTGGTTTACCAGGTCTACCGCGTTATAGAAACGCACCCGTTTCCCGGCATGGATCGCCGATACGCCCAGTGCTGTTGCCAGATGGGTTTTGCCTGTACCGGTACCGCCGACCAGAATCAGGTTATGCGCTTCTTCCATGAAGGCGCCGCTCGCTAGTTGCCGAATCTGTTGTTCGAACAGCGGCGATTCCGGCCACTGGAAATTGTCGAGGTCGCGATGCACCGGGAACTTCGCCACATGCAACTGGTAGCGCAAGGATCGGGCTTGTCGATCCACGCTTTCCGCTTCAACCAGGCGCTGAAGCCAGACTTCCGGCGCTTCGGGCTTACGGGTACGTTCCGCGCCCATCTCCGCCAGTTCCGCCGCCATGCCGTAGAGGTGCAGCGCCTTGAGGCGTTGGGTCAGTTCAGCCAGCATGGCACACCTGTGCGCAAGCTGTCGTAGCGCCCACAGTCGGCGATAGGCTCAATATCCAACACCAGTGAGGTGGAAACGCTGACCGGTTCTGATTTGACTGGGGACAGCAAGCGGTGCACGTGATTAAGAATCACCGCTGCGGATACGGCACCCTGCTCAAGCGCCAGCTCGCAAGCCACCGTTACCAGGTCGGTACCGTGACTTCGCATCGCCAGCAGCACTTCCACGAAGGCCCGGTCGCCCTGGGGCGACTTGAGCAGCCTATCCTTCACGGCACCAATCGCCGCCGGCAAGGCCCAATCCTGGAACGGCATACCGTTCCTGAGCGCGCCGGGTTTCTTCTCAAGCACGGACAGATAGTGCCAGGGATCGAGAATCAGCCGTTCCCGACCGAAATGGCGGGCATGTTCGGCAACCGGCTTGCCGTGGGCCACCACCCGGATGCGGTTCGCATCCGCCCGCACCGAAACCCGCTGCCCGGCATGTTCCGCCGGCACGCTGTAACGGTTGCGGTCATAGCTCACCAGGCAAGTGGAAGACACCCGCAGGGTTTGCTCGAAGTAACCGTCAAATGATGCAGTGACGGGACGAAGGCAGGGCTGTGCCTCGGCGAACAACGCCGCGATGGAGCGCTCCTTCCAGGTGGGATGGGCGCGCGAGGCCAACTCAATGCAGCGGGTTTCCAGCCAGGCGTTCAATTCCATCAGGGTGTCGAAGCGCAGGATGGGCGTGAACAGCCATTACCGCACATTGCCGACCTGGTTCTCGACCTGCCTCTTGTGGCTTCGGCCGCGCTCCGCGCTTAACCTGCTGTGCAGGTTAGCCTGCGCCGCAACAAGCCCTTCGGGCGTGTTGTCCCAACCGGAAGCCGGGGTACAGGCCACCGGCTCGAACAGGTAATGGCTGGCGAGCGCCAGGAAACGCCGGTTGAATTGGCGTTCCTTGCCGTTGAAGATGGTTTCGACGATGGCCTTGGGGTTATAGTTCCGGCATAACGCGCTTCGCGCATTAGCCTTCACTGAAACTCGCGTTGCTCGTTTTCGTAGATCATCCGGTTGGGAACGCCGCCGAAGAACGCGAAGGCCCGGTTGTGGGCATCGAACACCATTTCCTGGGATTCGCGCGGATAGGCTGCCAGGAACATCTGGCGGCTATGGGTGAGGTCGTAGGCGCCGCTATAGCCTTCCCGTTGCAGGTCTTCGAACAGGCGCTGGGCGGTGCGGCGTTCCCGCTTGGGACGCTGGCTGTCTTGCTCCAGCCAAATTTCCAGCACAGATTGGATTGCGCCCAGCTTGGGCGCTGGTTGGTGGGAGCGCTGATAGACCGGATCGGCCTCGGTATTGAGGTATTTCTTGACGGTGTTGCGGGACAGATTGAGGTCGCGGGCTATCGAACTGATGCTCTCGCCCTTGACCTTGTGGCGACGGCGTATTTTACCGATGGTTTCCATGCAGATCACTCCAGGTTGCTCCAGCCAAAATGGCCGGATAATGGCACAACAGGGGTGGTCAAATTTGGACGCTGTTTACCCCGGTTTCCAGGTCAGTTTTGCACGCTGATTAACAATGAGGTGGAGTGCCGGCCAGGGTTTCTTGAGGACGTGAGCGTAGTAAAACTTGAGGCCGTAGAGATCGAGTTTGACCGTCGTCCAGGAGTGCGATGCGAGCAAATCGGCAAAATAGTCGGTGAGTTGCGCTTCGGTAAGATCGTCGATCCGGTGCTCGAAATAGCCACCGATACGGCGGATGGCGCGGGAGTAGGCTTCGATGGTATTCGGTTGCAATCCCTTGAGTTTGAGATGCTTGAGATGCGTCTGGTACTGCCGGTCAAAGTGCGCGGCAATGGTTGTGTTCATGCTGGCTTATCCTCACAAAGTTGTGCACAATCAACCCCTCATGAAACAAGGGGACGAACGTGCAGCATACGTCGTGTGGATGCGGATGGGGGATCCTCCGCGCAGCGGCTTCGTCCAACCCTACGCTCAGGGATTCGCCGCAAACGGCGCGCCCCTGGGCAAGTACGTTAGCCTTCCAAAACCTATGGATACCATCGGCATTATTCGTACCCCATACAAGACAAAGCAGGACTGTCCGATTCAGCCGCTTTACACGTCTGATAACCCCGCTTACGTCGAAGTATTTGAACGGTATGCTGACGGCCTGAAAGATGTCGAGACGTTTTCGCACCTCTATCTGCTTTACCAATTTGATCGTGCCGATGCCATTCAACTTGTCCGCACAACCTTTTTGGATGACACCCCCCACGGCATCTATGCTTCCAGGCATCCGTGCAGGCCGAATGGTATCGGCATGTCCATCGTCAAATTGGTTCGTAGAGATGGAAATGTTCTTGTTGTCGAGGGCGCCGATATGCTGAACGAAACCCCTCTGTTGGACATCAAGCCATATATTCCAAAATACGACGCCATTCCTTCTGCAAGCGAGGGATGGACTGCCAACAAACAGTGGCGCCAAAAACCGGAGGGGCGGGAATGACCGGGGCGAGGCTAATGCCACAAGGCCAGAAGCGGGCTGCTCCTCAATTTTGAATCGCCTATTGGAGAATACGATGGACAGTGACCAACTACGCTACTACTCGAATAAGCTCGCTTACGAAATAGATTCATGGGATTTGAAGGTATTGCTTGAGAACGAAGGC
>JAGXQV010000024.1 GCA_018336195.1 Sulfuricella sp.
TGTTCGTAAACCGGCTCGGTCGAGCCGGTATCCACAACCAGGGGCGGGAGAGGCAGCGCTGCCGGAGTGCCGGGCAGGGACGCCACCTGGGCGAGTTCGGCCTTCAACCTGCTCTCCGCCAACTGGCTGGACTGGCCGGCTTCGAGGCGCATCAAATGGACCAAGGCAAAACGCCCCGTTGCGACCTCCATGCATCCGATACTAATCAGGGTCTGCTTCTGCCTGCCGCTGCTCAGCGGCGGTTTTTCGCTGAGCAAATCGACCTGCATGGCGTTGCCCCGCAACCCCGCAGCTCCTTTGGGCACGGACTGCATTTCCTGGCGCAACACCCGCAGGGTTCCGCGCAATTCCTGTTGCTCGCGCAGGTAGGTATGGGCGCGCTCATAAAAATCTCCGCCCATGCGCAACACCATGGCACCCAGCAAGGCCGCCATGGCCGCCAAAGTAATCGCGACAATCACTTCCAGCAGCGTGAAACCGGATTGACTGCGGTTCCGCGGACTCATTTGCTTCCCATCCCAAACGGCGAAGGCTGGTTGGCCGCGGGCGGCGGAGTTGCCGGCGCGGCGCCGCCCTGCGGTTGCCCCGGAGCACCCGGCTGACCAGGGGCACCGGGTTGACCAGGCGGAATGATGTCGGCAGGGCTCATTTTGTAAGTCGCCAGAGCGTAGGTTTTCTCCTTGCCGGTTTCACCCCAATAGACTTCCACCAGAATTTCTTCCAGCTTGACCGGCATTTTGAGCTTTTCCTTGAACGCCTCCTCGACCACGTTTACCGGGCGAATTTCGATCTTGTAGGAATAGGTGACCCCGCCGTAAATTTCCTCGGCATCGCGATTGACGATATCCAGGCTGGGATCGACCCAGACTTCATCGAGCTTGGAACGCGCCAGCAATACCGCGTTCCGGTATTCCGAGGCCTGCCGCACCAGTTTCAGGGAGCCGGAAAAAGCGCCCAGTATCGCCGCGTAGGTCAACCCCAAGAGGGTCAAGGCGACCACCACTTCGATCAGGGTAAACCCGGACTGGCGTCTCGTCATGGCCGGGGGACCGGCAGGGGCGTGCCTGGTGCGGCTGGGGCCGGTGGAGGAGTGCCTGCAGGAGTTCCAGGCACCGGGGCAGGAGCGGGCTGGGGTGGTTGGACCAGCGCGGCCTCCAGACCGTTTTTCAAGGGGCGCAACTGGAGGTCGGCAAGCAGCGATTCTTCGCTGCCACGCGCCTCTTCGACCTTGCCGGTCAGGCCGTGGACAAGAATATGATGCGCGCCGGTTTTCGGCGCGGCAAGATCGAAGCGCGCTCCTGAAGTGCTGCCGTCAGGAAAAAACGTCAGACGCAGCTTGTCGTCGGCGGGGTCGAGCACTTCGAGCACCGTTTCGTCGGCGCCGCGCACTCGGGTGAATTCATATTTTTCGGGAAGGCTGAGCAACACGTTCTCGTTAGCCGCATCGACTTGCAGAGCGAGGGTAGCGTTGGCGAAATTGACATTGAGTTGCTGCGGTCGACTGCTCAGAATCGCCTGCGCCTTGATCCGGTTGAGTTGGCGCAGGGTTTTTTCCACCCATTGCCGCTCTTCGGAAGTCTTTAGCGTCCGGTCGAAGGACGAGAGCACCAGCGAGGCCGAAACCCCGATGATGACCATCACGATCAACACTTCGACCAGCGTGAAGCCGCGTTGCGCGGCTCGCGCCGGCAGGCCGCGGCGCTGCCTCATTCCCAACTATTGACGTCGGCTTCCTCTCCCGAACCGCCTTCCTTGCCGTCCGAGCCGTAAGAGGAAAGGTCGTAATCGCCGTGCGTGCCGGGGGCCTTGTAAAGCCATTCTTTGCCCCACGGATCCTTGTCGGCCTTCTTCTTAAGATACGGGCCTTTCCACTGACCGGCCTTGGCCTCGTCCTCAGGCTTGTCCCAGAGCATTTTCAAGCCTTCGTCGGTGGTGGGATAACGCCCGAAATCGAGGCGGAAGGCGTCCAGCGCGGAGCCGGTCATCTCGATCTGGGCCTTGGCGGCCTTGGTCTTGGAAGTGCCCACATGGCTCAGCACTTTCGGGCCGACCAGGGCGCCCAGCAAGCCGATGATCATCAGGACGATCAGCAGTTCGATGAGGGTAAAGCCACGCATGGCGCGGGCGGGTAGTTTGCGGGTTGGGTTGGCAGTAAACATGGCTTGGTTTTTCCTTGAACTAGACAATCACATGGGCAAATCGTTGATGGAGAAAATCGCGACCATCATGGAAATCACGATCCCCCCGATGAGCACGCCCATCAGGACGATCATCACCGGTTCGAACAGCGCGATGAATTTCTTGGTGGCTTTCTGGACTTCGATATCGTACTGGTCGGCCACCTTGAGGAGCATCTTGTCGAGCGAGCCGGTTTCCTCCCCCACCGTGGCGAGATGGCCAAGTAGCGGCGGGAAGAAGGGATCATTGCGCAGCGGCTGGGCCACGCCCTTGCCGTCCTTGATCCCCTGATGGAGGCGCTCGACGGCCCGCTTGAGGGGGATGTTGTCGGTCAATCCCTGGACGATGCCGATGCTGGTGAGAATCGGCACGCCGCTGGCAAGCAGGGTTCCCAGGGTGCGGGTCAGACGCGACAGTTGGATTTTCAGGAGCAGCTTGCCGAGCACCGGCAGGCGCAGCACCAGGGTATGCCACCAGACCTGCCCGCCGGGCGAGCGGATATAGGCACGAAACCCCCAGATACCCAGCACGATGCCCAGAAACAACAACCATCCGTAGGCGACCAGGAAATTGCTGGCACCGATCAGCAAGGCGGCGGCAAACGGCAACTCCTGCCCCATCTCGGCGAACATCGCCCCGAACTTGGGAATCACCACCACGGTTAAGGCCACCAGGGCGCCGATTCCGAACACGAACAGCAATATCGGGTAAATCGACGAACTGACGAGAAAGGAGCGGAATTCCAGGCTGCGCTCGTAGAAATCGATAAGCCGCCCCAGCGCGACCTGGAGAATCCCGCCTTCTTCGCCGGCACGGATCATGTTCACGTAGACGCGGGGAAACACCTTGGGGTACTGGGCGAAGGCATCGGCCAGCGAATGGCCTTTTTCGACTTCCAGGTAAATACCCCGCACCACTTCCAGCAATGCCTGATTTTCCAGGGTACCCAGCAGAATTTTCAGGGATCGGTCGAGCGGCAGCCCGGCTTTGAGCAGCGCGTTCAACTGTTCGGTCAGTTCCAGCACGTCGCGCAGGGAAACGCCCCGCGGCCCAAACAGTGGCCCGCCGCTCCCCAGGCCGGCAGCCCCTTTTTCAACCACAGTGACCGGGGTAAGTCCGTTCGCCTGGAGCATTTTCGTGACATTCGCCACGTCGATATCTTCCACCACGCCGCTGACCGCCTTGCCCCGCGCGTCCAGCGCACGATATTTGAATTGCGGCATGGCGCTCAGATTTCCTGGCGGGTCACGCGAGCCAGTTCGTCCAGGGTGGTTTCCCCGGCGAACGCCTTGCGCAAGCCGTCGACACGCATCGGCTTGATGCCCTCGCGCAACGCGACCGCACGGATGATTTCCGCCGATTCCTTCTTGAGGATGGCTTCCTTCACCTTGCCGGTCAGCGGCATCAGTTCATAAATGCCGGTACGCCCCTTGTAGCCGGTATTGGCGCAGTGATTACAGCCCTTCCCGCGGAACAAGCGAATGTCCGGGGTGGCCTCGATTTTCTCCTGCTCCAGGAACAGCTTGTCCATATCGGTGAGCGACGCCTCATACTTGCAGCGCGGACAAATCACCCGCACCAGGCGTTGTGCCTGGATCATCAGCACGCTGGAGGCGATCAGGTAGCTTTCCACCCCCATGTCGAGCAGGCGGTGCGGCGCGCTGAAGGAATCGTTGGTATGCAGGGTGGAAAACACCAAGTGACCGGTCAATGCCGACTGGATGGCGATTTCAGCCGTTTCGCGGTCGCGGATTTCACCCACCATGATGATGTCCGGATCCTGGCGCACGATGGCGCGCAGTGCCGTGGCGAAGGTCAGGTCGATTTGCGGCTTGACCTGCATTTGATTGATGCCGTCGATCTGGTATTCGACCGGGTCTTCGACCGTAATAATTTTCGATTGCGGGGTGTTGATGCGGGTCAGCGCGCCGTACAGCGTGGTGGTCTTGCCGCTCCCGGTCGGCCCGGTGACAAGGATCATGCCGTGCGGCTGCTCGATGAAATGCTGGAAAGTCGCGAGCATTTCCGATTCGAAACCCAGGGTTTCGAGATCGAGCACCGTGGCGTTCTGGTCGAGAATCCGGATCACCATGCTTTCGCCGTACACGGTGGGGATAGTCGAAACGCGCATATCGATTTCATGCTGGTGGATCACCATCTTGATCCGGCCATCCTGCGGCAGGCGGCGCTCGGCAATGTTCATGCGGGCGCGCAACTTCAAATGCGACAGAGTCGGCAGAAACATGCGGCGCGGCGGCGATTCGATATCGTTCAGCACGCCGTCGATGCGGTAACGCACCTTGAAATTATCCTGGTAAATTTCCAGATGAATGTCGGACGCACGCGAATCCACGGCATTCGAAATAATCAATTGCACCAGCCGTACCACCGGAGCATCCTCGGCCTGAACCTTGAGGAACTCCAGATCGTCTTCGCTGCCGTCGCCTTCGGGCATTTCGGCATCGTGCATGATGCCCTGCATTTCGCCGGCGTGGCTTTCATAAACCCGCTCGATCTGCTGCAGGATATCGTCGCGGCGCGCCAGGAACAGCTTCAGGGAAAGATTGGTATATTGCCGCAAAACGTCGAGAATATGCGGCTGCACCGGGACCGAGGTGGCGACCTGCAAGGTCGCCCCTTCAACCCCCAACGGCAGGAAGGCATGTTCCTTCAGGAACAGCGGCGAAAGCCCCTCAACGGGCGCGATTTCGCTTGCAAAATCACTTGCTTCGAGTAATGGGGCGCCGAGTAAGGCGCGGGATTGCTCTAGCAAGCGCGTTTCGTCGTGTGGCAGCATTTAGGATGATTTTTTAGAACAGCCGGAAATCGAAGAAAGGTAGCCGACTTTGCGGCTTGACCCGCTTGGCGACATGGCCTTCATAAAAAAGTCGCTATGGTAACACATCACCCTCTTTAGACGAGGCGGATATGTTTCGAAACATCGGCGCCGGTGAAGGCCACGAATCGCGCCCCGATGCCCACCACGCGGGGGTGTACAGCTTACGCGCCGGAAACAATTCGGCATGGCATCCCATGTTATCATTGGCATGGATCGGTTCCTCGATATTCAGATAGTTTTGCGGTTGCGGTACCGGCGATTCGACCGGCTTTTCAACCTGGGGTTCCGTGTCATTGGTTCGAATGTTTGACTACAACTCTCGCACAGGCCGGCCTAGTTTGAACATTTTGCTCTGCATCCCCACCTATAATCCGGGGAAATTCGCCCCGCTGCTCCTGCAAGCCATACGCGGACAGAGCATTCAGCCCAATCAGTTGCTGGTGGTGGATTCCGGCTCTAGCGACGGCACTCCCGATTTTTTTTCTGCACAAGGCGTGGAGGTCCGCTCCATACCCCTGGCTGAATTCAACCATGGGGCGACCCGTCAACTCTGCGTGGACGTGCACCCCGATGCGGACATCGTGGTTTTCCTTACCCAGGACGCCATCCTCAACGAAAACAGCGCACTGGAGACGCTGCTGGCGCGTTTTGCCGACCCGCACATCGGGGCCGCCTATGGGCGCCAACTGCCCCGCCCAAATGCCGGCCCGATTGAAGCTCATGCCCGAGTTTTCAACTATCCCGACACCGGCGCCCTGAAGTCGCTGGCGGACGCCCCGCACCTGGGGATCAAGACCGCCTTTCTGTCGAATTCATTCGCCGCCTACCGCCGTGCGGCGCTATGTGAAATTGGGGGATTCCCCGGTCACGTGATACTCGGCGAGGACACCTGGGTTGGCGCGAAAATGCTGCTGGCCGGGTGGCACATCGCGTATTGCGCCCAAGCCACGGTCCTGCATTCCCACGATTTCGGCCCGCTTCAGGAGTTTCGCCGCTATTTCGACATCGGCGTATTTCATGGCAGGGAGGCTTGGCTCCGTCGCGAGTTTGGGGAACCTCGCGGAGAAGGCATGCGCTTTATCCGCTCGGAATGGCGCTTTCTTGCTAAAATGGCGCCTTTCCTGATTCCCGCTGCTTTCTTGCGTACCATGTTGAAATTTCTTGGCTATAAGCTGGGCACATCCGAGCGGCTTCTGCCTGTTAGCCTGAAGCGCCATCTGAGTTTGCACGCGGGCTACTGGGATTCTCACTGACGCATGAAAATCCGCATCGACAACGCCCTGTTGGCCAAGGCCGCGCTGATTCTTGGCGACATGCTGGCATTCCTGGCGGCGTTCATTCTGGGCCGCTCGGCAAACTGGGCTTACGATCACTCCTTCCAAGATGCCTTTTTCGGCTGGCCGGATGAGCGCGGTCAGGTCCGTCTGGTATTGTTTTCCCTGGTCATCCTGGTGTCGATTGTGTGGTTCTGGAGCGTCGGCCACTATTCGCGACGCAAGCCTTTTTGGGACGAGTTTCACGAAACCCTGAAAATTCTGGTCATCGCCGCCGGCATCGACGCCACCATGGTTTATTTTGGCAAGTGGCAGTTTTCCCGGCTGTGGCTGCTGTCCACCTGGATGCTCGCGTTCATTCTGGTGCCGCTGGTTCGCGTCGCAATCAAACGCGCCCTACTGAGGCTCGGCTTCTGGCTGCGTCCGACCGTCATCATCGGCGCCGGCGAGAACGCTAGGGAAGCGTCCGTCGCGCTGCAAAGCGAGCCGCTGATGGGCCTTGATGTAATTGCTTATCTGGTTCCCGACGGCTCTCCGGTTTCCGAGTCGCTTGAGCAAAGCCCGATTCCCCTGCTTCCACTGAGCAGCGGCCCAATGACGCAACTCCTGGAAATGGATTTTCCCCACGTGGTCATTGCCCTGGATGCCGAGGATTTGCTTACCCAGCAATCCCTCATTAACCTCCTGAACATTCGCTACATCGATCTGAATGTCATCCCCAGCTTGCGCGGGCTACCGCTGCTCGGCATGGAAATCACCCACGTTTTCAGCCATGAGGTCTTGATTCTACGGGTCCGCAACAATCTGGGCAGGCGGGTTGCCCGGTTTGCCAAGCGTTTGTTCGATCTCGTCGTATCATTCCTGCTGTTACTCGTTCTTTGGCCTTGCTTCGCCTACCTTGCGTTGCGCATCCGTACCGACGGATCCCCGGCGATTTTCGCCCACGAACGGATTGGCCGGCAGGGCGAACCCTTCCGCTGCTACAAGTTCCGCTCCATGATCGCCGATGCCGACCGGGTGCTCGCGGAATTGCTGGCCAAGGATGCCGATGCGCGCGAGGAATGGGCACGCGACTTCAAACTGCGCAACGATCCCCGCATCACCCCTATCGGCGCCTTCCTGCGCAAGACCAGCCTCGACGAATTGCCGCAATTGTGGAATGTCTTCAAAGGCGAGATGAGCCTGGTCGGCCCCCGCCCTATCGTCACCGAGGAGATGGCGCGCTACGGGGAGCAACTCGGCTACTACCTGGAGGCTCGTCCCGGCATGACCGGGCTATGGCAAATCAGCGGACGCAACGATGTGGACTATTCGGCGCGGGTGAATCTCGACTCGTGGTATGTTCGGAACTGGTCCTTGTGGTACGACATCGTCATCATGCTGAAAACCGTCAGCGTGGTGTGGCGACGCCACGGAGCGTATTGATGGCGAATATCCTGGTGGTCGGGGCGGCGGGCTTTATCGGCTCCCACATGGTCAAGATGCTGCTGTCCCTGGGCCATGAGGTAGTTTCGTTCGACAATCTCAGCAGCGGCCATCGCGACGCCGTGTTGGGGGGGAGGTTCGTGTTGGGGGATTTGGCCGACCACCTTAGCCTCGACAAGCTTTTCGACGAAAGCCATTTTGACGGCGTCATGCAGTTCGCCTCTTCGATTCAGGTCGGCGAGTCGGTGCGCGATCCGTCGAAATATTATCGAAACAATCTGGTTAACACCCTGAACCTGCTCGACGCGATGGTTCGCCATGACGTTCGCCACCTGGTATTTTCGTCCAGCGCTGCGGTTTTCGGTGAACCGTGCGCCATTCCCATCAACGAGTCGCATCCGCTATGCCCGCTCACCCCCTACGGCCAATCCAAACTGATGGTGGAACGGATTTTGGCGGATTACGACCACGCCTACGGGCTAAAATCAGTGTCTTTGCGCTATTTCAACGCGGCCGGCGCCGATCCCGACGGCCTGTTGGGCGAACGCCATGATCCCGAGACGCACCTGATACCCTTGGCGCTGAGGGCAGCCTTGGGCCACATCGACAGACTGACGATTTTCGGGAATGATTATGCGACTCCCGACGGCACCTGCATTCGCGATTACGTTCACGTGGAAGACCTTTGCCACGCCCATCGAAATGCGCTGGAATACTTGTTTTCCGGCGCGGCTAGCGATGCCTTCAACCTCGGCAACGGACAGGGATTCTCGGTCCAGGAAGTTCTCAAAACGGTTGAGGAGGTCACCGCGCGCCGAGTTCCCGCCAATCTCGGTTCGCGCCGTAGCGGAGATCCGGCAAGACTGGTAGCGGATTCGGACAAAGCCAAGACGTTGCTCCACTGGAGTCCGAAGCACGCCGATTTAAGGACCATCATCAGCCACGCCTGGCAATGGGAGATGCGAAGCCTGGCGATTTGAATCCCTAACGAGGATAAGGTCCGCTCCGCCCCATCATTCCGTGGAGCAAGCCGAGCGTCATCATTTTCAGATTGACCAAGCGGGGCGGCGTTATCAAGGTAAAAAACCCCAGCTTTAGCAGCAAGCGATAAGCATCGTTGAATATCCAAACCCACGGTATGTAGCTCCGTTTATACAAGAGCACCGCATTCCGGAACAGATAGTAATTTCGGAGTGGCGTTCTTACCGATATCAAGCGTTTACCGTTTCGCCAGGAAACCACTTCGTCCCCCAGACTGTGATGCATTTTCGCCGAACACACGCCGTAGCTCTGAAACCCCTTTGCCTTGGCCCGCAGGCACCATTCAATATCGATGTAATCGATGAACAGCGATTCATCCAACATACCGACTTCTTTCAGCACGTCCAGGCGGATCAACGTTCCGGATGTGATCAGATAATCGACTGGCACAATTTCCGATTCCCGGGAACAGCAAATCTTCCTTATCAAGCCCCCCTCAAGGCGGATGAAGGGCGCCGGCGCCAAATGACGCGGATCGAAATATTGCGGACCAATCGCTGCGACATGCTTTCCCGCGGCGCGCAAGTCGCCTTCAACCCTCATCAACTCGTCCAGCATGGATTCGTCAGGCAAGCTGTCCTGATCAAACATCGCCGCGTGGGTATATCCTTCGGAGACAGCCCAATTCAAGGCAAGATTGTGCGCTGCGGAGACGCCGAGATTTGCGCCAATCAACAGTAGCTTCACCCTTGGGTTGTCCGAGAACCGACTCAGCTCTTGCAGAGTTTCTTGCGCCGAGCCGTTATCCACCAGGATGACTTTTTCCGCCCTGTTTATCAGTATCTCGACCAGCCGGACTAAGGTTTGAATATCCGGGTTGAAGGTAACTATAGTTGCAGCTAGGCTGGGCATGGATCGTTCTGAGTGGAAGGCTGAATTGCTCGTAGATTTCCGGGCAGAGCGAGGGCGCTAATGCCTGGAGTTCCGGTGCGACAAAACGAAGCGGCCCACACTTTACGTGTAGGCCGCTTGTTCAATCAAAAGGCTATTTTACGACAGTGTAGATTTTCTTAACGACCAAATCGTCGCCTACTCCATAGCCGGCAAAGATATCCGTGCCAACCAAGGCCCCCACCGCGAGTTTGCCGTCCAGAATGGTGATATCGGTCACGAAAGCATCCTGGTAAGAGGGCAAAGCCCCGCCACTCCACGGCGCCCAACCACCCTTCTGGGTCAGGAAAAACAGGCCTCCGTAGGGAGGCATCACCGTTGCGGGAACCAATGCTGCGACGTAATTCAACTTGGTGCCCGTCGCATTGGATGCCGGGGTAACGGTAACCGAGATGACAAGGTTATCGTTCGTGCCGCTCGACCTACCGACGATAGATGCCGGGGTCACACTTGCCGAGTTGGTGACGAAACTTAGCGGCACTATCGACGTCTTGGCGGCGGATGTGTCTTCGGCGTAAAAGAACACCTGATAGGAAGTGTTGGCTGCCAAGCCGCTCAAGGTGAACGTTTTGGCAGTATTGGCGAGCATTGCATCGTGCCCCTTCAAAATTGCCGCCGCGCCGCTGCTATCCTGCTCGGCCTTGATTTGCGCAGCGGTAGGCGCCGTTGGCGCTGTGGTCGTGTAAGGGAAAGCCACCCAGTACCCCGTTGCCGCCGCACTTGTGGTAGCGGAAAAGACCGCACTGGTCGAATCGATTTTGGTTATTCCCAATCCAGCCAAGCTCAAAGTGGCGGCGGCAGCAGGCGAAGCAACGGTAATAGTCGCCTTCGCGGCGTCTCCGGTTGTGCTCAAGCACGTAATCCCCGCCTGACTTGCGGCTGCGGCAGTTGCAACCACGCTACCAGCCGCCGTTGCCCCCCCGGTTGCCACCTGCGGGGCTGGGATAACGGACGAGTTTGTCGACGAACAACTCTGAATAACCCCGTTTTGTGCGGTCAACGTGTAACTTGCACCGGGAGCCACCTGCTGGCTGCTAGGCGTCAGCGCAAACGTCGGCGCGGTCACCGTGATGGAGGCTGTCGCAGTAGTTGGCGTAGCACCCGTGCTAGTACAGGTTATCGTCACTTGCGTTCCAGCGGCCGTTCCCGCCGCCACGATTGAAGAAGCGCTGGCGCCCCCGGTTGCCGGTGCCGGATTCGGCACGGCAGTTGGGTTATTCGAGGTGCAACTGGCGATGGTGCCGTTTTGCGCAGTCACGGTAACGGCTCCGCCGACCATAACTTGTTGGCTGGCGGCCGTTATCGAGAACGAGTTGGTAGCAGGCGGGGGGGTAGGCCCTCCCGTATTATTGCAAAAAGCGTTGGAAAGTCCGTCACAATCGCCACTCCCCCCTGCCCAACTTCTCAGCTTGCGCCACGTTTCATAGAGGGTGATGTCGGCAACATAGTAGGTAATGGTCAACGTTGAAAACGTAAAGGAGGCGCCTTGGGCCGCGACCACTAAAGACACAATTCGCGGCTCTGTCAAGGTAGTTTGGGCTGCAGAGCCAATCGGCCAGAGCATCGGCGGACTCGCGCGCGTCGGGGTGCAAGTAGCGGGGGTGCCATCACAAACACCAAAGTTTGCCACCATCGCAGGAGACTCAACGGAAACCCCCGCCAGATTCAGCCCCGGCGGCAACAGAACTTTTAAACGCAAGTCCTGCCCAGAAGCCAAAGTTTGCCAGGTAGTCGGAAAATTATTGCCAGTAACAGCATTCGCGGGATTCTTGTGGTAGTTGTAAAGATATTGACTTCCACCCTGCTTGATTTCTGTAAACGTCCCAATAGCGTCAGGCAACAACTCATCGTATGTAAAAGCGAAGGATGTAGCCGGAACCAAGAGAATCGCCCAAACGCAGGCAATAAATCTAAGTCCAACGAAACGAACAATTTCAGCAGATTTCAGCATCATTACTTTTTCCTATATATAGCAAACCGGAACTGGCATACAGACGCACAATAAACGAAAGCCAATAAAAAAGCCAGCCACCTTACGGTGGCTGGCTTTTCACTAACCTAAACCAGGTAGGTTTAGCGGCCCATCGGGGAAATAACCGATTGAGTCACACCAGCCTTGTAGAAGTGCGTGTAACCGGTAGCCGGCACACCTTGAGCAGCCCACACGGTACCGTATTGGTCGGTACCAGCGCGATTGCCCAGGGTCATGAGGAACCAACCAGAAGCCGGATCCCATGCAGCAGAACCGCCAACCAACTCAAAGTTCACTTCGTGAATCAACCAGCTACCCCCAACAGGGGAAACACCGCAAGGAGACACTACGCACAGGTCACCAACCACGCCAGGAGCGGAACGCTCTTGATTGTCGAACAGCGACACGCCGTAAGCGACTTCACCCAGGTTGTAGAAGGGCGATTCGTAGGTCGTCGTCCCAGCAGCCTTGTTGGTGTAACGTTGGCTTTGCGGGAAAATGTGACGATACTTGGTCGGGAAGGTCACTTCGAAGTTGGTACCGGCCTTCTCGTAGACGTTGGTGAACTTGGTGGTCGACAAAGCTGCTTCGATATCGGCCAGTGTGTCTGCACCAGCAGCGCCAAAGCTTTGGCCCACCAGAGTTTCCGCACCCAGCGACACGTCGAACGAGGGGTTGGTAACCAAGTAGGTCGTTGCACCTGCGGTGCTGGCGTTAACGCCATCACGCAAGGCAAGCATCGGAGCCATCAGACGATCCATGCCGCTCTTGATCTCAACGTTACCCTTCAACTGAACACGAGCGGTGTAATCAGCACCGGTGCGGGCTGCGCCGTCGTTGGTGATGTTGTTACCAGCAGCATTCAAAGCCGGCTTGGTTTGATCGAACACACGGATCAGATCATGCTTAGCCATACCTTGCTTGATGACAACCGCAGCACCTGCGGAAGGGTTAACTACCGTACCCGTCACAGCGTAAGCGCTAACCACTTCAAAGTGGCCTTGGGCGCAGGTATCTTCCGACGGGGAAGTACCAAAGGTCGGCTCTTGCTTGGTTAGATCGCGCATCGCGAACGTCACACCACCAGCAACTTGGGAAGCAAACACAGCGGTACCATCGGTACGCTTGCTGGCCAGAATGGAGTCATCGTCAGACCAGATTTCCGGCTTGCCGGTCGTCGCGTTCAAACGAACATCAACGTAAGCCACGTCACCAGGGGTCAGATACAGAATCATATCCTTACACTCGTCAGAGTGCTTCTTGGAGCGGAAGACCAGCTTAGCCTTAACAGCGTCAGTCGTGCTGGTATTGACCACTTTAATCGACGTCGTGCTGTAGTCGGAAGCGCGAGCAATATACATATCACCCAGCAAAACCTGGCCAACACTGGTTTCGGACATACGAACTGCTTGCGCACCACCGCTCAACATCGCCCCGGTAACCAGCGCAGTCGCCATTGCGGAAGCCAACAATTTTTTCTTAAACATCATTTAGTTCTCCTTGCTTAAAGTAAATTAAACACTAATGGAATTACCCAAACTGCCGGATCATCCAGAGCGACTTAAAAATTTTATGCCGTCTCCTAACCCCCCTGGAGTCGGGTAGCGCAATTTCTTGCTCATAACCACCCAAGACCTGGCACAAGCGTTACCACTACTATCTCGCGAGCTAATGTTAACTGCATTATTCAATTAGACGCAAGCGCATTTGCTTGTTTGGCGAACATTCTAAACGGGCTGTTGCTAAAATACAACAACACAACCTGCCGCTAATTTATTGTCTGAATTAATTCAACTTAGTTTTTTCGGCAACCTTGATTATTACATCTTTCCAATTCACGGCGCAATGTTTCAGGATGCGCTTTCCCTCGACATACACCCTGGCTGCCCTCGCCATATCGCTCCGTGCACACTGATTTTCGAGCATAGCCGTCAGCGCTTCTTTCCAACAACGCGGTGAATTGTCGGCCAGGATGCCGGTTTTTCCTTGTTCAACCGTATGCTTATAACTTTCCACGTTGCTATATATCCCTGGAACACCCAGCAAGGCATAGTCCAGAAATTTGATATCGGATTTACTCGACGTGAATTGGCTGTCTTCCAGAGGCGCGATGGCAAGATCCCACATCAGGTTACGTTTCGCCCACGGAATAAAATTCGGATAGAAATGATTTCCCGCCGTGTCGAGCACTTTTAAAGGAAGCGCATCGAAACACTGGATGATGCGGTTATCTTCGGAAATACCCACCATCTGAAATTCAACCTTCCCTTGGTAAGCGCGCAGCACCGCCCGTAGCGGTTCAAGCACCATCAATAGATCGTTCAAATGGCTATGGGTACCCATGTAGCCGACAATCAGCTTTCCGTCGTCACGCGCCACGGGGGGTAAAGGAATATCCTCATCGCCGAGAAACAGCCTTTCGTCGAGGGCATTGGGTACCACAGCGACATTCGGGTTCAATTTGCCAACCCGCCGCTGCAACGGTTCCGTCGACACCACCACGCCATCCGCCTTGCACAGAAAATAGCGGACGATATTGCGCTTCACATCGGTTGAAAACTCATGCCACGGCTGGCCGCGATGCAAATCCAGGAGGTTGTCGTCCAACGTATAGATCAGTTTGGCGCCGATTTTACGGATTTCCGTAACCAGCGCTTCGGCAGACTGCAGAGTCGCATCGGCGCGCCAACCGCGCTCCACCAGCACGACGTCCACGCCGTCACGGGGAAATTCTGCGCCGCTGCTCATCCGAAAACTTTCGGCCAGCACAGGATGGGAAAACGGGCGCAGCAGGCGGATTTGCCCGGAGCCGTGCGGATTACCGAAACGGTCGGTTTCACAAAGCAGGTGTACGCGCAACATCATTGCCCGCCTCCCTCGCCGAACAAGGCCTGGAGTATCCTTGCGGCCGCCCGCTCCGGATGATATCGAGCAACATCGTGCAATGCCTGGCGTTGCAAAGCGGCGCGTAATTCGCCATCCAGCACCAGCCGCTCCAGCGCCCGATAACAATCCAGTTCCGCCGACGTATCGACGAATAGGGCATTTACTTCGTCCTGGGCGAAGCTATCCGCCCCGCCGGCACGCGGAAGAATCACCGCAATGCCGCAACTCATCGCCTCCATGGCCGTCAGCCCCATGGCCTGGTAGGTCGAGAAATCGGCAAACACATCCATTTCATTGAGCAACGCCGCCATTTGCCAAGGCGTCTGCTCGCCGCGATTGACGAATTCGAAGTCGCGCGGCAGCGCCTGGAATTTCGGATCGTCGGACTCGACGCCAAAAATCACGATTTCCACTTGCTGCGGGTAAGCATGCTGGATCATGCGCAGCACGCGCATAGTCAGTAGCGGCTCGCGGCGCTGGCTGCTGGGACGCACCATGGCGCAGATGCGCAGCCGACCAGTCGGCGCTAAATCCTTCTGCCTGCGACGCGGCATGAAGGTATCCATTTCATAGCTCGGCCCGACCACCGCACAGCGCACGCCGGTTTGTTTCAATACTTCGTCACGATTCCAGTCGGTCTTGGTAAAACAGCGCATCTCGGGAATCGCCGTATAGGATCGCAAGGCAATCCGGTACTCCGGGGAGTTTTCCTCGTAGAAATACGGCTCGAAATCCTGGATGTAGTAACCGATCACCGGCCTGCCGGACTTCCCTGCCAAGGATTCCAGCCATTGCACGGTATGGTTGGCGGTCGCGACCACCGCGTCGAAACGGCTGGCGATATCGGCGAAATCACCTTCGCTATCGGCATAGACCACCGGGATGTCCAGTTCCGGATAGCTGTCCTCGAACGGCCCACGCACCCGCCGCAGGTTGAGGATGCGCACATCCACCCCCATCGCGATCATCGCCCGCGCTTCGGAAATCACTACATTGGCGCCGCCGCCGGCCGCCATTACCGGCATAACGAACAACACCCGCCGGCCTTCCCAGGAACCCAATCCCTGCTCGATCAGATTGCGCCGCTCCTCCCACAACCGGGCGCGGGCGCGCAAGCCCTGCAATACCCGGTCTTCGCGGCAGGCCAGCACACCTTGTTCGATAAGCGGGTGACCGTGCTTGGCTGCCAGCGCCGCGCCCGCCAGGTCGCATAGCGCCTTGCGCCGTTCGTGCGAATAGCTTTTCGACTGGGCATGGAAGATATAGGCATCGTCCGCGACGGCAAGCTGCCAACCGGCCTTGCGGGCGCGCAGACAGTAATCGTTCTCCTCGCCGTAACCGCGCCCAAAAGTTTCCTCGTCGAAATAGCCGACATCCTCAATCAGCGCCCGCTTGATGAGCAGGCAAAAACCATTGAGGAAGAGAATGCGCGGATAGAGGCGCGCCGAATGGCAAGCCACCAGGGTAGCCATTTCATCAAGAGTAACTCCCTCGGGCAAGGCATTGCAGGCCCAATCGCCATCCACTTCGAGCTCCGGCACGGATTGCCAGGAAGCGGTATTGCTGAGCGGCCCGACCATGCCGATGCTACGCTCGGATTCGGCGCACATCGCCATCCGGTCGAGCCAGTCGGGGGTGGCGATGGTGTCGCTGTTGAGGAGAATCACGTAATCGCCGCTGGCGGCGTACAAGCCCTGGTTGGCGGCAAACGTGTAGCCGCGCGCCTGGTCGTTGCGAATCAGCAGGGCATCCTGCCCAGTGGCGAATTCGCGCAGGTAATCGCGGGTCGGCTCGCTGCTGCCGTCGTCCACGATAATCAGGTTGTAAGGCGGCAGGGTATAACGCACGATGGACGACAGGCAGCGCTGCACGTCCTCCGGGGCATTGTGGACGCAGACGATGATGTCGGCGCTGGCTTCACGGCGCTGTAGCTGGACATCCCTGACCACCGGCAGCAGTTGCCACCACGCTTCCCGTTGCCCGCTGTCGACAGATTCCGATTCCTGGCCTTCCGTACCGAAAACCGCGAACAGCAGAGCTTTGCGCAAACCGTTTTCAGACAACATCTTTCTACCCTGGGAGCTAGCCAAGCGCTTCGCTACCCGGACCAGCTTCCCCGCCAAACGCACGGGCCGGGAGATGCGCCACGAGGTAGACGCCACCAGCGAGGCAAGAAGCGCCTGCTGATGCTCCAACTCGGCCTCCAGTCGCCCGTTGTCCACTTCATACCGATGCAGCCTGAGCATGGCGGCCTCAATCAGGCGATTGGCTTCCGCGACGAAGACTTCCTGTGTAAGCGGCTGATCGCATTTTTGCCAGACCGAAAAATACTCCTGACGGTTGTCGCGCCCGAACGACTCGAAGCGGCACACAGCCTTGATCCCGAGTACCGCCATGGCGTCGTCGAGAAATTTCCGGAATGCTTCCGAATCCCAGGTATAGGCCTGTTCGCGCCGCATCCGCGCAGAGCGCAGCGCCTCGGCGATCTTGTCCGTGGTGGCGAGAAATATCTTGGGGTGGGCGACATGGAGGAACGTTTCGTAATTTTCGTCGGCAACCGTGGTCACGCTCCCCCGATAAGCGCCCAACAATTGTTCGAAAGGTGGGGCGGGGCGCTTTTTATCGAAGGAAAACAGCTTGTCGTGGGCTGCCAGCACCACCATGCCACCGTCCCGCACCACCCGGAAGGCCTCTTCAACGGCACGTAGCGGATTGGCGAGATGGGGCAACACGTCGTTCATCACCACGAAGTCCAGCGCCCCGCTCTTGAAAGCCGCCAATCCGGATTTATCCAGGTCGGTGACGACATCCACCCGCGCCAGCGCGTCGGGCTTGAGTTCGGCGAAAATCCGCAATGCCTCGGCGCGGCTGCGCACGTCGCAGTAAATCACCCGGCACTCCGGCGGCAGGTCGAAGGGGCGGTTGAACGCCCCCACCTCGATGCCGCAACCCTGCATCAGCCAATACGCCGTTTTACGGTGATCCGCGGGCCGCGCCGGGACGACATCGCGCGTTTGCGTGGCGGACGGCATGGCGTCCGACTGTTCCGGCCCGCGGGGCGGAACCGCCAGGGAAAAGTCCTCGCGGTCCAGGGTGAGATTGGGGTTGTAGGCCGGATCGTTGACCAGCAGCCTGCCCCACATCAACTTCATGCGGCTGACCTCGCGGGCGAAGCGCGCCCTTTTTTCCGGGGTGTCCTCGAAGCCGCGCGTCGCCGACTCGTGGTGATACAACTCCGCATAGGGCGTCCACAGGTTGCGATAACCCTTGGCCTGGAGGCGCAAACAGAAATCCACGTCGTTGAACGCCACCGCCAACACTTCGTCGAGTCCGCCGATTTCTTCGTAAACCGATTTGCGCACCACCAAACAAGCCGCCGTAACGGCGGAGAAATCCTGGATCAGCACGGCGCGCCGGCTGTAGCCCATGCTGCCGCGCGGCAGATACTTGTGGGCGTGGCCGGCTACCCCGCCGACCAGGATCACCCCGCCGTGCTGCAAAGTATCGTCGGGATACCACAGGCGCGCGCCGACCGCGCCGATTTCCGGACGCAGCGCGTGGCTGACCATTTCCTCCAGCCAGTCGGGGGTGATGACCTCGATGTCGTTGTTGAGCAGCGCCACCACGCTGCCCGACGCCGCCGCGACCGCCCGGTTGTTGATCGCCGGGTAATTGAACGGGCCGTCGTCGCGCAGCACGCGAGCCGCGCTACGCTCCTCCAACTCGCGGAAATAAGCCAGCGCCGCGGGATCGTCGCTGCCGTTGTCGACGATCAGGATTTCATAAGGCGCGTAGCTGGTCTTGGCGCGGATGCTTTCCACGCACTGGCGCAGAAGTTCGACACCGTTGCGGGTGGGGATGATGATCGACACCAGCGGCTTTTGCTCCGGCAAGGCATAGCGCACCCGGTAGTTGCCGGGTGCTTCCGGCGACTCGCTCACCGCGGCGGCAACACCCAACCGCTGAAAATGCTCTTCCAGCGCACGCTGGCCGGCTGTCACCGCGTAGGGTTTGGCCTCGCCCGCCTCGGCTTGCGCGGTGCTGCCGGGAATCGCGCGCCAGTGGTAGAGCGCGTGGGGAATATGGCGAATCTGACGGGACTCGATGCGTTCCACGCAGCGCAAGGCCAGATCGTAGTCCTGCGAGCCCTCGAACGCCTCCCGAAAACCGCCGACTTCCTGCACCAGGCTATGGCGATACACCGCCAAATGGCAAATGTAATTCTGCGAAAGGAGCAGGTCGGGATTCCAGTCGGGCTTGAAATAAGGGTCGCTGAACTCGCCCTGCTCGTCGACCTTATCCTCGTCGGAATAGATCAGCGCCGCGTCGGGATACTGGTTGATCTCCGCCGCCACCCACAACAGCGCGTCCGGTTCCAGTTCGTCGTCGTGGTCGAGCAGCGCGACGTATTCGCCCTCGGCAAGCGCCAGGGCGCTGTTCGAGGCCGCCGAAATATGGCCGTTGGTCGCGCGGTAAACCACCTTGATACGGGCGTCGCGATTCCGGTATTCCTCCAGGACCGTCCTGACGTGGGGCGACGGCGAACAATCGTCGGCGATACACAGTTCCCAGTGCGCCCAGCTTTGCGCCAGGACCGATTCGATCGCCCGCCTCAGCCATTGTTCGGGCGCATCGTAGACCGGCATGACCACCGAAATCCGCGGGCGCACCGACCAATCCAGGCTGCTTCGGTGCAGGGCGGCAAGGTGCCCGGCCCACGCTGCCTTGTTGGCCTCACGCCAAGCCGCGTAAGAAGCACCGTGACTACTGCGGGTCGCACGCTGCACGCGCCGCAAGATGCCGCCGCCCCCTTCTTCGAGAAGCACGCGCAGCGATTTCTTGAGCAAGCCGCGCACCCCCTGGCTGCGCACCAGATTCCGCACCGCTCGCACAGCGTTCAACATCGCGGACATCCTCTCCGGGCGAACGCTGCCAACGCTACAAGGGCGATTTGAAAAACTTGGATCATTTCAGGAGACGTGGCGGAATCGACAACGAAAAATCCTCGTACTCCAAGGTCAGGTTGGGATTGTAGGCCGGATCGTTTTCCAGCAAGCTCCCCCACCGTCCTTTCATGCGCTTGATTTCCGAATTGAAGCGGACTTTCTTTTCCGGGGTATCCTCGAAACCGCGGGTCGCCGATTCGTGGTGGTACAACTCCGCGTAAGGCGTCCACAGATTCCGGTAACCCGCTTCGCGGATGCGCAGACAGAAATCCACGTCATTGAAGGCTACCGCCAACTGCGCGTCCATGCCGCCGACTTCCAGATACACCGACTTGCGCAACACCAGGCAGGCCGCCGTCACCGCGGAAAAATTCTGGACCAGCACGGCACGCCGGCTATAGCCCATTTCCCCACGCGGCAAGTGTTTGTGGGAATGGCCGGCTACCCCGCCGACCAGGATCACCCCGCCGTGCTGCAAGGTATCGTTGGGATACCACAGACGCGCGCCGACCGCGCCGATTTCCGGGCGTAGCGCATGGCTCACCATTTCCCCCAGCCAATCCGGCGAAATCACCTCGATGTCGTTGTTGAGCAGCCCGACGATGCTGCCCCGCGCTTCCTGAACCGCGCGGTTGTTGAGCGCCGGGAAGTTGAACGGACTGTCGTCGCGCAACACCCGCGCCACCTGGCGTTCCTGCAAGCTTTCCAAATAGGCCAGGGTATCCGGGTCGTCGCTGCCGTTGTCGACGATTAGGATTTCGTAATTCTTGTAGAGGGTCTTGTCGAGAATGCTTTCCACGCATTGGCGGAGCAGCGCCAAGCCGTTGCGCGTCAGGATAATCAGCGACACCAGGGGCGGCTCTGCCGGCAACTGGTAACGCACCCGGAAATTGCCGGTGGCGACCTCGTCCTCGCTGACATCCGCGGCGATCCCACAGCGGGCCAGATGTTCTTCGAGACAACGCAAGGCGGCCGTCACCGCATACGGCTTGGCATCGCTCTGCAGGGTAATGTCGGCGGTACTGCCGGGAATCGCGCGCCAATGGTAGAGCACGCGGGCGATATGGCGAATCTGCGCGGGGGCGATTTTCTCGGTGAAACGTATCGCCAGGTCGTAATCCTGCGCGCCTTCGAAGCCCACCCGGAAACCGCCGATATCGCGCAGCAGCGCCGTTCGATAAACGGCCAGATGGCAGATGTAATTCTGCGAAAGAAACAGGTCGGGATTCCAGTCCGGCTTGAAATAGTGATCGTAACGCTCCCCCTCGACGCTTAATTTATCCTCGTCGGAATAAATCAACTCCGCATCGGGATGACGGTTGATTTCCTCGACCACCCATAGCAGGGCATCCGCCAGCAACTCGTCGTCATGGTCGAGCAGCGCGACGTATTCGCCCGTCGCCAGCGCCAGGGCGCTGTTCGACGCGGCGGAAATATGGCCGTTCTCGGTACGAAACGCCACCTTGATGCGCGCATCGCTGGCGCGGTATTCCTCCAGTACCTGGCGAACATGCGGCTCGCTGGAACAATCGTCGGCGATGCACAGTTCCCAGTTGCCATAGAGTTGCTTCAGGACCGATTCGATCGCGCGGCGCAACCATTTTTCCGGGGCGTTGTACACCGGCATCACCACCGAAATCAGGGGCTTGTGGCGAAACGCGGCGCTCGCCGCGAGCAGCTTATGCAGGAGCGGCGCGTTCATGCGGTCGAAGAGCATCAACCAATAAGCGTAGCTACCGGATACCGCTGTGCCGCCGGCACGCGCGGAAATAGCCGGATTAGTGCGATTGAGAAACAGCGCCAGACGATAAAGCGCCAATTCCGGCGGTACTTCCCGGCCATCCGCCACCACCAGGAAATCGCCGTCGAGCAGGGTGTGCGGGGTAATCGGATCGTCGCATCCCGCCACCTTGCCGAGGAAGAAGTGGACCCGCCCGTCGCCTTTCGCAACGCTGAGAATCTCGGTTTTTTGCGCCTTGCTCGCCCACTCGCCGTCGACGAGCCATAGCTCCCAACGCGGGTACAACTGGTAACGCACCGCGTCGAACACCCGCTGGAATGCCGCGTCATCCAAGCCCAGCAGCGACAGGCGCACGGTGAAGCGCGGCTGATAGGACAGCGAATCGATATGGGCGCGCATTGCGCAACGCACTTCGTCGGTGAGATCGGCGCAGGAGCGGAAACACGCCAGGAAATCGCGGTAATCCGGGCAGTTGACGATCTCCGTCAAGGAAAATCCCGACCCAGCCTCAAGCAAAGAGGGCAACGGTTCCGCCGGTAACGGCGCGGTAGCCGGCAAACTTGGCGGCGGCGCATCGACGCCGCGTAGCAACTGGGTCAGGCCGCGGAGCGGCGCGGTAATTCGCCACGAGCGCGAAGTGCGGAAAACATGGACCTGGGCGGCGAGATCGGCTACCTGGGCGGCAAGCCGGGCATTTTCGGCGGCGCGGGCCGCCACCGTGTGCTGCAGTTGCGCGCCGGTTGCACGTTCCTGCGCCAGCGACTCGGCCAATCCACCATTTCTTTCCAGCAGCGCCTTGACGTTGGCCGCCTGGCGGCGGATATAGCCATCCAGTTCGCGGTACGCCGCATCGAGCTTGGCATCCTTCTCCAGCAGAGTATGGCGCAGTTCCTGGATGGACTGGCCCTGCGCCTGGTTCTGCTGTTCCAGCGCATGAATATGCTGGCTGTCGGCACGCAGCCGCTGGGACTGCTCCTCCAGGCTCGCGCGACAGGTCTGGAGATCGGCGTGATCCTTCTTGCCGGCAGCATATTCCCGCTCTTCCCAGACCCGCAGGTAGCGATCCCAACCGTCCTTGTCGGACAGGCGGGCGCCAACGATCAACTGGTAAACCTCGCCGTCGGGTCTCCCGCGCAGCAGCCCCTGAAGCTCGCCCGGTAGTTTTTCCCAGGACTGCACGAACTCGGAATGCTCCGCTCCCAGCAGCGCCTGGTCCCAGGCGTCGGGCACCAGCCCGGCGGAAAGCACCAGCAGGTCGAGTTCGCGGCGGGTAAAAAAGCGCAAATGCGTGTCGTCGAGCAAACCTTTTTTCCGGTAGCTGAATTTGCCGTCGCACATTTCCGCGAGCAAACCGTGAAACCCCGCGTTGGGCAGGGAAATCACCACCTGTCCGTCCGGCTTCAAAAAGCTTTTCAACTTGCCCAGGGTCGCCCATGGGTCGCGCAAATGTTCCAGCACGTCGGCCGACAGAATCACGTCGAAACGGTCGGCGCCAAACAGGGTATCCAGGTCGAACGCCTCGATGTCGCCGACGATCACCCGTTCGCAATAGGGCTTGCCCTGCTCCGCCGCTTCGCCATTGATCTCCACCCCTACCACGGTACAGCCAAGCTGCTCTTTCATGACCCGCGACATGTGGCCCGACGCCATGCCCAGTTCGAGTACGCGCTTGCCCTTGCCGACCAGGCGCAAAATCTTGGCAGCGACCGTCTGTTCGTTTTCCAGGTCGATTTCGTAAGCGTAGCTATCGGTTTTCGCCATGAGCGTTAATCCTCGTTATTGCTTGGGCAACAAAGAATGGGTGAGCAGCATCAGCAGGCGGTTGCGCAGCTTTTCCCACAGCCCTGCCGGGCGCTTGCGGAACACCCCCACGGTATCGCCCCATGCCGCGCTTTCCGGATCTGGGTCTGGCTCCCAGTCGGTATGGACTTCCAGCAATTCCAGGTTGGCGTATTTCGCCAAAGCGCTGTAACCGTCCGGGTAAAAGCGCCAGCAATCCACCGGGTAGCGGTGTTCCGGGCCGCGCGAGGGGGCGATCAGGAAGATCATACCGCCCGGTTTCAGGACTCGCACCTGCTCCAGCCAGGTCACCCAGAAAAATTCGACGTGTTCGAAGGCCTGCCCCGATACCAGCAGGTCGGCGCTATCGCTGGGCATGGGCAGGCGGTACGGCGAGGTCAGGACGATGTCGACGTTCGGCCCGGCCCCTAGATCGACGCCGCGATACTGCCAGCCCGGCTTGTCGAAGAGCGGCCGGTAACTGCCGTTCACGTCGTAGCTGCCGATATCGAAGACCGTCAGCGGCTGGGCCGGATCGAGGTAGCGCCCGACCAGCTTTTCCATGTTTTGGTAAGAACTCAGATGCATGCGTTGCTCCGTTCAATTTGCCGGCGCGGGCCGCCACAGCGCGCCGTGGGCCGCCCACTGCCACCATTGCCAGGGATAGGCGATCACGTCGCGTTCGAGAATCCGCACCGCCTCGCCCAAGCCGGCAACCGGATCGTCCGGCAGGGGATGAATGTTGATTGCCACCCCATCGCCCTCCTCGACGGTGGCCGCATAAACCATCTTGGCACCAGTGCGGGCGGCAATCCGTACGATCCCCTCGGGCAACGACAGGATGCCGCCGAGGAACGGGAAATCATAGCGGGTGGGACTGCTGGTTTCGGTACCGTCGAGAGCGATCAGGATTACTTCGCCGGCTTCCAGGGCGCGGTAGATCTTACGGCGGTCGTCGCCGGTGGTGATCCAGCTGCCTCGTGAAAACAATTGGGTGTTGTGCAACTTGGTGGCGATATACCAGCGATCCACGGGATCGTAATGGGGGTGGCGTTCGTCCACCACGGTGGTGAACATGCCGAACTCCTGCCCGGCGAACTTGAGGCCCGGTCCGAGCATGAAAAATCTGCTGTAATGGCTGATGATCAGGATCACCCCCTTGCCAGCCGCTTTGGCGGCGGCCAGCTTGTCGATCCCCGCGACGCGGATCAACTCGTGGGTGTTGCGGGGTGTAAAGGCTGGCATCCGGAAACAATCCAGCATGTCCTTGGCCATCATCCGGAAATAATGGTCGAGCAGGGCTTCCAGATGTTGTGGTTCGTTGGCAAGGTGGGGATGGATGGTGAGCAGGCCGTGCATCACCGCTGCACGCGCCGGATGGCGCAGGGCGTCGCGCCGTCCGATACGGGAGGCGATGCGATAGCCGAGCGCTGCGGGGAGCAACGCCAGGGCGGGGAACACCACCCGATGACGCAGCCACTTGGCAAAGTATGCAGGCTTGCCCGACATATCACTCCCAACGGTGCGGCAGCGACACCACGCCCATTTCCAGGCCGTCCTGGGTGACGTTGAGCTGCGCCACCATGTTGGCGTATTCGTAGAAATGCACGGCGTTTTCGCACATCAGGAAGGCATACACCCAGTACGAGCCCTTGAGCAGGGGAATCTGCTCGAAAACCGCGCAGGCTCTGCCGTTCCCGGCGCCATCGCGGTCGATGGTCAGTCCGTCGTTGCGGGTGCCGGCACTGGCAATCGGGTTATTGGCCGGGTCGGTGAACATCACCGCCACGCTGGGCGTGGGCAGGGAGGGGTCGGAAGTAAATTCGACCGTCACCGCCACCGTGGTCTTGCCGCTCACCACGTGGAGTTCGCGGCCTTCCACGCCGTTGGCGGCAACCGTCACCTTGGCGATCCCCGCCGTCCCCGGCGCGGCCGAGCCATTCCCGCCACCTTTTCCGGATTGCACCGCGCTACGTTGCGCCTCGTTGACGAAGGCGTTGTAGGCGACGATTGCCCGGGCCGGCTCGCCGATCACCTTCAACTCGCCCTGGTTGAGCCACAGGGCGCGGTTACAGATCGCCTCGACCTGGTACATCGAGTGCGAGCAGAACAGGATGGTCTTGCCGGCTTCCTTCAACGCCATGATGCGGTCGAAGGATTTGCGCGAGAATTCGCCGTCGCCCACCGACAGCGCTTCGTCGATCACCAGGATGTCGGGATCGACGCTGATCGCCACGGAAAATGCGAGACGCACGTACATCCCGCTGGAGTAGGTCTTGACCGGTTGGTCGATGAAGTCGCGTATCCCGGAAAACTCCACGATGTCGTCGTAGCGCGCGGCGATTTCCGCTTCGGAAAGGCCCAGCACCGCGGCGCTGAGGAACACGTTTTCGCGCCCGGTGAATTCCGGGTTGAAGCCCGCCCCCAGTTCCAGCAAGGCGGCAATACGCCCCTTCACCTCGACCTCGCCGGTAGTCGGCGTGAGGGTACCGCACACCAACTGCAGCAGGGTGGACTTGCCGGAGCCATTGCGCCCGATGATGCCCACCACTTCGCCGGGCATGATTTCGAAATTGACGTCGTGGAGCGCCCAGAATTCGCGGAAATACTGGCGCTTGCCGCGCCACAGGAACTGCTTGAGGCGGTCCTGCGGCTGCGCGTAGATTTGGTAGCACTTGCCCAGGTTGCGGGCGCGGATCACCGGCTCACATGACATCGGCGAACCCCTTGCGGGTTTTTTGGAACCAGAACAGGCCGGCCCAGGCCACCAGCGACGCCAGTGCCAGATACAGCGCCAACCCGCCCCAATCGGGGGGATTGCCCCAGATCACCACCTCGCGCGCCTGCTCGATGATGAAGGTGAGCGGGTTAAGGAACAGGTAGCCGCGCACCGATTCGGGCAAGGCGGACGCCGGGTAAAAAATCGGACTCATGAACATCAGGACGGTCACCACCATGCCGATGAATTGTCCGATATCGCGAATGAATACCCCGATCGAAGCGAGCAACCACGACAAGCCCATGATGAAAACCAGCAGCGGCGCCAGGACCAGCGGCAGCAACAGGATCGTCCAGGGCACGCTACTCACCGCGGCAAGGAAAATCAGCAGCACCACGAGACTGATCGCGGCATGGAAGAGCGACGACCCCAGCGATACCCAGGGCAGGATTTCCAGGGGAAAGATGACTTTCTTGACGTAGTTGGTGTTCGACAGCACCAAGCTGGGGGCGCGCGTCACGCACTCGGAAAACAGGTTGAACACGATCAGGCCGACGAACAGCACCAGGGCGAACTCGAATTTATCGGCACCCGCGCCGCCGCGTTGCCCCCAGCGAGCCTCGAAAACGATACTGAAAACGAAAGTGTAGACCGCCAGCATCAGCACCGGATTGACGAACGACCACAACAGTCCGAGAAACGAGCCACGATAACGTCCGACAATCTCGCGCCGGGCCATTTGCAGGGCCAGCGAGCGGTTACGCCACAAGCTCAGAAAAATGTCGGGAAATGGCGTGGAGGAACTGCGTGGCAGCATGTCGCGGGAGGGAATCCAAAAAGTTGGGAATTATCGCAGAAGCGTTAGCAATATGGAAAAGATTAAAGCAAGAACGGCTTAACTCCGGGCGATCAATTCAACTGCATCACCGTCACCATGGCGTCGCCAACCATCTTGCGGGTGGTGCTGCCCGCCAGCGCGGCGCTCCAGGTGTAAGTCCCCGCCGGAAATGCGGCCAGCGGGATCGCCGGAAAAATGCCGGCGCTGCCGAACAGTGTGCCGCTGACCGCTGTTCCGCCCTGGTACCCCAGCGCGATGGGCAAATAATTGCCTTGCGCAACCGCCACCCAGGTTCCGTCGCCGCGCAGCGAAAAATCGCCGAAAGGCGTCTGCACTCCGACGTACACGTCCACCGCCCCGCCGGTGGGCGGCAGAGTGTAGTTCACCGACACGCTGTCGCCGCCACTGAACTGCGGCTTGCCGATTTGCAGGTGCGGCACCAGGGTATTCCCGGCCGCCCCGCTGTTCAGGCTACCGTAGGAATAGCCGCTCAGTGCAGCGGCGGTGCTGCGCAAGGAGAGTGCGAAGCTTTCGGGTAACAGATTCGCGTTGATCGACAGCAAGTCGGCAACCGTCGCCGAGACGATCGGCGCCGCGAACGAGGTGCCGCTGCCGCCGCCGTAGCTCGCCCCCAGCACGGTGGAATAGATATTCACCCCCGGCGCGGCGACGGTAATTTCCGGTCCGGTGTTGGAAAAAGACGCCACCGCATTGGCAAAGATTCCATCCCTGAAAGTCGCACCGCTTCCGTTTTTCGAGGTGGTGGAATACTGCTTGAAGGCGCTCGACTCTACCGAATAGCTGCCCGAGGTGGTGATCGTAACCGCCGACACCGCGCCGCTCACGACATCCACCGCGCCAACCGTTACCACCGCCCGGATCGTCGCCACCCCGCCATCCAGGGTAATGGTGTCGCCCACCACGTAGCCGCTCCCACCGAAATCCACCTTGATGGACGAAAAGGTGCGGTTGGTCGCCGCCACCCCGATCACCCCCGCCATACTCGCCGGAAACGCCACGGCGCCCCCCTCGTTGCCTGAAGCGGCCACCATTGCCACGCCTTTATCGAGGGCGTTCTGGATGCTGTCCTGCACGGTTTGGGTCTGCTGATCGACGGTCAGACTGAGATTGATGACCTTGGCACCGTGATTCACCGCGTAATCGATGGCGCTCGCCAGTTTGTCCGAGGTGAAAGTTCCCTGCCCGCCCGGATTGATCTTGATCGGCAGGATTTTCGCCTCGGGAGCCAGACCGCTCACGCCCACCCGGTTGTTCTGGGCGGCGGCGATGATGCCGGCCACCTTGGTGCCGTGCCCCAGCACATCCTGGGGAGTGGCATTGCCGTCGCCGAAGTTGTAACCGGTGGCGAGCAGATTGGCGGTCAAGTCGGGATGGGTCAGATCGACGCCGGTATCGATCACCGCGACCACCACCCCCTTGCCCTTGCCCAGTGCCCACAGGGCACGGTCGCCCACCGCGGGCAACCACCACTGGCTGGCATAGCTGGGATCATCGGGAGGCGGCGGAACGGTTTCCTCGAAATGTCCATAATAGTTGGGCTCGGCATACAGCACGTTGGCATCGCGGCGTATCGCCGCGATTCTGCCGCGTAGGTGCTCCCAGCGGTCCAGGTCGCCGGACTGGAAGGTTCCGCCACCGCCCTCGCGCAGCACCTCGATATGCCGACCGTGCCGACGCACCACCTCGCCGTGATCGGCGAAGCGGTTGTCCGATTTGTATTTCACGATAATTTCGTCGGGAACCCGGGTCGGCGCCGCGCCGAGCGCGCCCAGCGACACCGCCCACGCCAACAACACCGCCACACCCGAGTAGACGCCACGCATGATTGCTATTTGGCGAAAGGATTTGCCGCGGGCGTGGTAATCTGTCCGGCGGCCTGGGCGGTGCGGGCTGCCTGGATCGCTTCGAGCAGGGTGCGCCCCTGAATTACCGGCGCCTGGCCGGCAGCGGCGGCGTTCTGATCCGTGGCAGCCGTGGGCGCGGCCGCGGCCGGTGCCGGCGTTGCGGACGCCATTCCTGTGCCGGCTGCGGGCGCCTGACCTTGAGCCGCTACATCCATGGGAGCCGCCCCTGCGGGAGCCGCCGGCGCCGTAGCGCTTGCCAGAGGTTCGATACCTTGCACGATAGTCGGTGTAGGCGCAGCCAAAATCACCGGAGCCTGCGCCATCGGCGTCACCGCGCTGGGCGGCGGACGATCGGTCTTCTTGGGCGTAAAGGTCAACGGATACTGGGTACCGCCCGCATCAAAAATCACCTTCTTCTCGCCGATTTCAGCCAGGGTATACGGCCCAAGCGACTCGCCCACCGCGAGGATCACGAAAGGACGCGGCGCGGCCTTATTCTTGGGCTGGGGCGCGAATTTGAAACCCGGCCCGAGCTTGAGTATGACTTTCTTGAAGGAGCCGAACCCCATCACTCCGAGCAGTTCGGCATCGCCCTGGGTCAGCGGCGCGACGGCGGGCGGCGGCGGCACTTCGATTTTTTCGACCCACGGCTGGCGCTTGGGGTCGAAAACGTTCTTTTCATAGATTTCCGCGTAGCCGGACTTCTCGGCCGGCGGAAGCGGGGTTTCCTGCGGTTTGGCATCCGCCCCCGGCGCTTTTGCACCCGATTCGGCGGGCTTGGCGGCCGGGGGGGTGAGCGGCTTCGCCGCTTCCGGCGCGGGAGCCTGCTTGGGCGGCGGCGAATTCTTGGCCTTCTTTTTACTATCCTCCGTCGCAGCCTGGATTATCGCGGCAAAACTACCCGGTTCCTGAGCAGCACAGAAGGAAGACGCGGCAAGCCACGCCACACCAAGAAACAGCGCGGCGCCATTACGGAAAAATCGGGGAAATACCTTCATTCGGCTCATAAATTTTCGGTTAAGCGGAAGGCGGCATTTTACCGGCATTCCCATTGTACGGTTCCATTCGCGGACATTTTTTTACACTCGGCCGACTCATTGCAGGGTGAAGACCTTGCCGAAACTGGCTTTCTGTACTACTTGGTCGAGATTGTCGCCATACCCCACGTAAATCACCGTACCGACCGGCAGGAAATTAACGTCCATGGCGTCGATAATATTGAAGGTCGCCACCGCCGGCACCGCGGTGCTGAACAGCGGCTGGGCGGTGGACTGCAAGGCATTCCAGGCTCCTGCCGTTTTATAGAACAGCGCCGTACCGACCTGGGCAACCACGTAAACGTTCTTGCTGGAACTTTCCGAGGAAGGAATCACCGTCGTCGCCTGAAGCGTCAGGGATTCCTTGGAACCACTGGTTTGACCGCTGAACACCGCGGATGCCAGAGTACCCGCGGCAGACACCGGCACGCTTTGGGCAAGCAGGTAATCCGCGCCGAGGGACTGATTGGAATAGCGCCCGGCGGTGCCGCGCAGGGCAAGCTGGGCGCTATGGGTTCCCGCCGCGAAGGTGACGGCGGGGGTGCTGGCGGAGTTCAACGCGCCGCCGTCAAACGACCAGACGGTTTCCGCAACCGGACGGCTGGGCGTGAGATTGGTCGCCGAATAATTGAACCTGCCGCCTTCCAATTTGCCGATCACCACCATTTCCGGAGGTTGCGGCTGGTCGGCGCTGGCCACGTTGGTAAATTGAGTTTTCGCCTTGAGGTTGTCCCCCGCCCAGAAATACACCTGCCAGTTGCCCGGCATAGCCGAAGCGCCGACCCCCGACCAGTTGTAGGAGAACGCGTAGTAGCCGCCGGCGTATTGGCCGGTCGTAGAACTCGATTCATAGAGGGTACCGTCCGGCGCGACCAGGTCGATGCGCAGGGTTTGCCCGATCGTCATTCCCTTGAAGAACGCCGAGAAATAGACTTTTCCGGCACTCCCCGAGATGCTGGCGAGAGACGAGGTTGGCGGGCTGCTCACGCTGGGCGCGCTGGTGGTCACGTAAACATTGGCCGTCTCGCCCGCCGCCAGGGTAACGGCCGAAGCGGCATTGTATTTGGCGACCGTTCCCAGCGCGGAAGCCCCGTAGAGTGCCTGGCAAGCGGTGATGTCGTCGCTCTTCAGAACCAGTTGGTCGGTGCTGGAATGATAGGGATTGGCGTACATGATCGAATCCGCCACATTGGAGTGATCCAGCCCCAGGGCATGGCCGAATTCGTGGGTCGCCACGGCTTCCAACGAGGCGAGGCTGGTTACCGTGGCGGAATTGAAGCGGATGTCGGCTTCCCGGATGCGCAAGTCGCTATAGGCCGAATTGGTCGTACCTGACTCGCTGAGCCCGCTTTGCCAGCCAACCACGTTGATCCCGTCGGTCACCCAGGTAGGCGTGGTGGTGGTGCCTTGGTACTGGAACTGGAAATTGCAGCCGTTCGACCATTTCGCTGCGGCTTTCTGCAAAACAGCTACGGCATCGCCGGTGGATATCCCGGACGGCGTCCCCTGGGGGTTGTAATACCATTTCATCACGCCGCCATCCCAGCGCGAGCCGCCCATGCCGAACACCACGTATTCGAATTGTCCGCCCGCGACGCTTACGCCGGAGCCTGCGCCCAGCAGCGCACCCAACATTATCCCGATCCAGGCTTTTTTCATGGTACATAGTCTCCACAGGTAGAACAGACAACTTCGGCTCATCGACCATCGAAACACCGCGTGCCGAAAGTGTAGCATGTTCCCTCTTCACGCCCGCTAGCCCCCTACCCTTCCACGGTATAATCCCCGCACCATGAGCACCGTCACCGTCCAGGAAGCCATCCGCATCGCCATCGCCCATCACCAAGGCGGGCGCCTGGCGGAAGCGGAAAACATTTATCGCCAGGTTCTCCAGCACCAGCCGGATTACCCGGACGCACTCCACCTGCTCGGCGTGATCGCCCTCCAGGTCGGCAAGCCGGAAGTCGCCGCCGACCTGATCGGCAAGGCGGTCGGAGTCGCTCCCGACGCCGCCGATTATTACCCCAACCTCGGCGAAGCCCTGCGCCAACTCGGCAAACTCGACGAGGCGGTGGCCGCCTTCCGCCGCGCCATCGCGCTCAATCCGAATCTGGTCGCGGCCTACAACAATCTCGGCATCGTCCTCAAGGAACTGGAACGTTACGACGAAGCCATCGCCGCCTGCCGCCGCGCCATCGAACTCAACCCCACCCATTTCCAGGCGCTCAACAATCTCGCCGCCGCCTGCAAGCTCAACGGCGACCTGGATGCCGCCATCGGCTATTACCGCCAGGCTCTGGCGCTCAACCCGGACAGCGCGGAGATTTGCAACAACCTCGGCAGCGCCCTGCAGGAGCGGGGAAACGACGAGGAAGCCTTCGTACATTTCCGCCGCGCCATCGAGTTGAACCCCGACCTCAACCCCGCCCACGCGCTGGTACTGGCCCTGCAACAACAGGTTCGCGAAAATCCCCGGCTGGTCAGCCAGGACATGGCCTCCTGGGAAACCTGGGCGACCCGCCACCCGGCATCCCCGCGCATCTCGGTAATCGTGTGCAGCATAGACGAGGCCAAGCTGGAAAAAGTTCACGCCAATTATGCCGAGCGCCTGGAAGGAGAGGATTGGGAATTCATCGCCATCCGCGACGCGCGTTCGCTCAGCGAAGGCTACAACCGGGGTTTGGCGCAGAGCAACGGAGAGCTGCTGATCTTCTCCCACGACGACATCGAGATTCTTTCCCCGGACTTTCGTCATAAGCTCAAGTGTTATCTGAACGCCTGCGACCTGCTCGGCGTGGCCGGCACCCGCCGCCTGATCGGCCCGTCCTGGGTCAAGGCCGGCTGGCCGTGGCTGCACGGACAGGTCACGCATCCCGAGCGGGACAGCGGCGCTTTCAAGATTTGCCTGTACGGCGTGACCACCCCGCTGCAACCGGACATCCAGGCGCTTGACGGGCTGTTCTTGGCGTGCCGCCGCGAGGTGGCGGAACAGGTCGGTTTCGACGAAGCCACCTTCGACGGTTTCCACTTCTACGACCTGGATTTCAGCTTCTCCGCGTTTCAAGCCGGTTTCCGCCTGGGCGTGGCCAACGACATGGCTATCGTCCATTATTCGGAAGGCAATTACGATGCCGCTTGGGAACGCTACGCGGAACGCTTCCTGAGCAAGCACGGCGCGGCGCTGGAGAAACACCCGCCGGCCCAGGATCTGCGCATCCTCGCCCAGGTCGAGACCAAGACGCAGGCACTGTCGTTCTGCAACCTTTATCTCACCAACAATTATGCGGGCAATAACTACCGCGAATGGGTGCGGGTTTTCGACACGCCGAGCGCGCTCGAACTCGCCCGCCAGCGCGCGGAAAGCCAGGCTTGGCCGAATCCGCCGCTGCTCTCGGTGCTGATGCCGGTGTACAACCCGCCGGAAACCTGGCTACGCCGCGCCATCGAATCGGTGCTGGCACAAAGCTGGCCGCACTGGGAACTGTGCATCGCCGACGACGCCTCGCCGGCCCCGCACGTCAAGACCGTCCTCGCCGAATACCAGGCCCGCGACCCGCGCATCAAGGTCGCCTACCGCAGTGCCAACGGCCACATCTCCGCCGCCTCGAACAGCGCGCTGGAGCTCGCGAGCGGCGTATTCACCGCGCTCCTCGACCACGACGACGAACTGCCGCCCACCGCGCTGTACTGGGTGGCCAAGGAAATTGGCGCATTCCCCGAATGCGCCGCGATCTATTCCGATGAAGACAAGATCGACGTCGAAGGCCAACGCAAGGACGCCTACTTCAAGCCGGACTGGAATCCCGACCTGTTTCTCTCGCAAAACACCTTGAGCCACCTCGGCGTGTATCGCACCCAGGTGATGAGGCAAGTCGGCGGGTTTCGGGAAGGGTTCGAGGGTTCGCAGGACTACGACCTCGCCTTGCGGGTGGTCGAAGCCAGCCGTCCCGAGCAAATCCGCCACATCCCGCGAGTGCTCTACCACTGGCGTGTCTTGCCGGGCAGCACCGCGCTGGACATCGGCGAAAAATCCTACGCCAGCGATGCGGCGCGGAGAGCCATCGCCGACCACCTGGCGCGCCGCGACGTTGCCGCGGAAGTCTGCGCCAGCGAAGCCGGACCGGGCATGTACCGGGTACGCTACCGCCTGCCCGAACAGCCGCCGCTGGCCAGCCTGGTGATCCCCACCCGCAACGGCCTGGCGCTACTGCGCCAATGCATCGACAGCCTGCGCGCCAAGACCCGCTACCCGAATTACGAAATCCTGATCGTCGACAACGGCAGCGATGATCCGGCCACCCTGGCCTATCTGGCGGAACTCGAAAGCCACGGCCAGGCGCGCATCCTCCGCGACCCGCGCCCCTTCAACTATTCCGCCCTCAACAACCTGGCGGTCAGGGAAGCGCGCGGCGAGCTCATCGGCCTGCTCAACAACGACCTGGAAGTGGTCTCCCCGGACTGGCTCGACGAAATGGCCAGCCATGCCTTGCGTCCGGAAATCGGCGCGGTCGGCGCGCGCCTCTGGTATCCCGACGACACCTTGCAGCACGGCGGGGTAATTCTGGTGGGCGGCGTGGCCGCCCACGCCCATCGCAAGCAGCGCAAGGGCTGCGCCGGCTATGCGGGACGGGCTGCGCTGATCCAGAACTTTTCCGCCGTTACCGCCGCCTGCCTGGTGGTGCGAAAAGCCGTTTTCGAGGAGGTGGGCGGCTTCGACGAAGAACTCGCCGTGAGCTTCAACGACGTGGATTTGTGCTTGAAAATCCAGGCGCGCGGCTACCGCAACCTGTGGACCCCTTACGCCGAACTGTATCACCACGAATCCGCCACGCGCGGCGTTGACGACTCGCCGGAAAAACGCGCCCGTTTCAACGCCGAAATCGCGTTCATGCAGCAACGCTGGGGTGCGCTGCTGCGCAACGACCCGGCCTACAACCCCAACCTTACCCTGGATCGCGAAGGTTTCGGCCTAGCCTGGCCGCCGCGCACATAACCCCTTGCCGTATCACCCGCCGACATCGGCACGATGGCCGGCGACCGCGCTCGCCAGTTGGGCAGTGGGGCGCACCGGCAATCCGCGTCCGTCGGCGTGTGCCGCCAATACGGCGTCGAAAGCCGCACGCGCCGGCACCAAGTTGCCCAGTGCCGCCCAGGCCAACCCCTCCTGCTGGCGGGCAATCCACACCAGCGACAAGGCTTCCTGAAATTTTTCCGGGGCAACTCGCCCGCCGGCCAGGGCAATCCGAGCCGCCGCGTTGAAATGGCGGGCGGCGCGCAACGCGTCGTGCTCCGCGAGACGCACATAAATGGCCCGGTGAAAATGGTAGGCCGCCATGGCATAGGGCAAGTGGCGATACGCCGTGATATCGCTGATTTCTCCAAGCGCGGCAGCGGTGTCGGGATCGAGTACCGCGGGGCCGTAACGCTCGCGGTAGCTGGCCTCCAGCGCCTGCATGGGAAGCGCCGCGCCGGGCAGGTCGCCGCGATTGAGGCGTTCCTTGAAGAGCCGGTAGGCCGCCCCGTCGTGCAGGCTGTCCCGCACCGTACACGCCCGCCACAACTGTTCCAGATAGGGGAGATAAACCGCGTCGACACTCCTTTCATCGACTTCGAACGGCAAGTGCGCGGCCCAAGCGGATAGCGCCTCCCGCTCGATTTTCACCGTGACGTAAGCGAAGTGCCGGCGCAAGACGGCCTCCAACGCCTGCGGGGAAAACAGGAAGGCGTGAAAGCCGGGAGAGAGCAGCGCGACAATTTCCGCCGGAGCCGCACTCGGCTGGATGAAAGCGGCGTTGGGAGTGGACAGCACCAGCACGCCGTCGGGTTCCAGCGCGGCATCCAGGTCGGCGAGAAACGCCTCGACATCCGCGACGTGCTCAATCACCTCAATCGCCTGGACAATCCCGAAACGCTTGCCCGCCAAAGCCGGGTTATGCCCCAGCAACCGGTCGTAAATCGCGATCCCCAAGCGTTGCGCACCGGCTTGCCCATAGGCCGCCAACTCGATACCCGCAGCGGCGCCGCCCATCCCGCGCCGCCAGGCATCCACCGTAAAACCGTAACCGCAGCCGACGTCGAGGAAATCCCGCCCCGCAGCGCCGCGCACGGCCACCGCCCGGCGCAGCATGGCATGGATGCCGGCGCCTATTTCAAGGTAGTGCTTGAGGTAATCTTCGGGGAGGTTGGTCGCGAAATCGTAGGGCATGCATCCCGGCGGGTCGGCGAACAGGCTGGTGCAGCCAGCGCAACGGATGAAACGCAACCGCGGCTGGCCGGGCCGGGAATGCGCCACGCCAACTTCGGCGCGATGCCCGACGCGGGTGCCGCATAGTGGACATCCGCCGTCGAAGGGGGTATCGGTCAACCAGTCGACGTCAGTCATGATTGAGGCACTCGGAACTGGGCTAGGCTGGCGAAAGGACGCGGGGCACTCGCCCCGGGCACGCCCGACTATTCCTTGGACGGCTTGAAGTTGCAGGCCTGGGTGAGCGCTTCGTCTTCCAGGGTCTGGGGGGAAACCTTTTGCGGGACAAGCGCCTGTTCCTGGGATTGGAACGGATTGCCGCCGGTGAGATTAACGCTATGCACCTTCGTTCCGCTAAGGAAATAGCTACTCTCCAACGGAACCATCTTGCGCTCACCGCACTGGAAAGCGAAGCGCCGTTCCATGCGGTCATATTTCACGTTGAGGAAAGGAAATATCTGAGGTTCGCCGAAAGCGTAGCGCAACGTGGCATTGACCACGTCACCTTCGCGCTGGAATATTTTGGTGTTAAGAAACAATTGATATTTTTGCTGACTTGAGGTGACTTGCGCCCAGTCCGGGTCAGCCGCCTGGGAAATAGAAGATATTGCGCTCAACATCAGCAACGAGATCGATACCCATTTTTTCATTGTTGTTCCTCTACATAATTTAGTAAGTATTGCCCCAGTTGCCGGCACCCACGCTTCGTCACGCGGCCTTGGGGTTCGCCGGGAAATCGGCGAAAACATCTCTCACCCGCGGCGACTTGAATACGAAACGCAAGCCCAGCACATCCAGGCCCAAAAACAGCATCTGAGTAAGGGAAACCTGCCATTCCGGCTTCGTCATGCCCACCCCGATTGCGATCAAGACATGCAGGATGATCGCCGCCAACAGCAGCCAGCGCCCGCTATGCCATATCCGGCGGGGCAGACGCCCTGCTTCGGGAACTCGGAATCCGGCGTCAAGCAGCAGGATGAGGGGTGGAATCCCGCACAACAGGAATGCCCAGTGAGTCTCGTTGGTCAAGTCGTCCATCATGTCCATGGTGTGGGATATCGACAGCCCCAGCCACAGAATCACGTGACGCATCGAAAAAATGATCCAGAACCACATCCACGGCGAGACCCGCAACGTCCCGTTGCTATCGTAATCGGAAAAAGAGTAAACGTTCACAAGGGTAACTTCCAGCGTCAAGGTTTCGATGCGCCTCCGGCGCAGAAAGGCGAATCATAGCAGGAGGGGGCCGCCCCGTCATGGCTTGGCCGCCGGATTGGGATTGAGTTTGGGATCGTGGTGCGCCAATTGGAATAGCGCCTCGGCCACCCGTTCCATGACGTCCGACCAATCGTGCCGGATTTTCTGCCTGAAGATACGCAGGGTTGGGTACCACGGACTATCCTCCCGTTCCAACATCCAGCGCCACTCACTTTCACAACGGTTGAGCAGCCAAACCGGCTTGCCCAGCGCACCCGCCAGATGCGCCACCGCCGTGTCGACGCTGATGACCAGGTCGAAATGCCTTATCAAGGCGGACGTATCGAGAAAAGTCTCGCATTCGTCCATCCAATCCAGCACCGGCCAGCCCGTTTCGGCCAGTTGTCCCGCCGTTTCGCCCTTTTGCAGGCTGACGAAGGTGATACCGGTTATCTTTAGCAGGGGGGCAAAGTCACGCAACGGAATATCACGGTTATCTTTTTTCCCGGCCGCCCAAACCAATCCGACTTTCAAGCCGTCCAGCGCGTCCAGCCGCGCCCCCCACCTCTCGTCCAGCCCTGCCGGCACGGACAGGTAGGGAACCGCATTGGGAAGGGAGGCAAGGGTCGTTTCGAAAAGATATGGCAGGCTCATGATCGGGCACTGGACATCGAAGGTCTCAAGCGCCGGAAACGGCTCGCCACTGAGAACTTCATCGACGCCCGGGATTATTTGCAGCATCGGTACCAGTCCGGGTTCGCAACACACGCTGATACGAGCCGCCCCCTGTTCGGCGAGTTTGGGGAAATAGCGCAACATCATCAACGTATCGCCCATCCCCTGCTCGGTCCACACCAGCAAGCGCTTGCCCTGCAAAGGTGCCCCATCCCAGCGCGGCTTGGCGGAATACCTGGAATGGCGTTCATACGAGGCCGGGTAATGCAGTTTGCCGCCCTCGAAACGACTCTCGTACAACTCGAAGCCCATGAGGTACTCGCCTTGATACAGCAAAGTCAGGGCAAGGTTAAAGCGCGCGCCGGAAAACTCGGGATTAAGTACCAGAGCCTGACGAAAACTGGCGCTCGCCTCCGCAAGATTGCCCAGATCGCGCAAGGCGTTACCCAGATTGTTGCAAGCCACCGCATACTCCGGCTTGACCGACAAAGCCTGCCGGTAGCAGGCAATAGCTTCCTCATGCCGATCCAGCTTTCTCAAAGCAACGCCGAGGTTGTTGTGGGCTTCGGCGTAGCGGGGGTTCAGGCGTAGCGCCTCGCCATAACAGGGAACGGCTAGCGCCGGCTGTTCCATGGCACGATGGATTTCGCCCAGGCTGTTATGCACGAAGGGGTTGGCCGGCATCAATGCGGCAGCCTTGCCGACAAATTCCCAGGCAAGGTCCGGCTTGCCCGCCCGCAGAGCCACCAGCCCCAGCAGATGCAAAGCATCGGCAGTGTTTGGAGCCACCTCAAGGATATGCTTGCAGACCTGCTCCGTTTCAAGCAATTGCCCCTGCTGGAAGTATTGCAAAGCGATCTGGAATGCTTGGGCCAGGGTGACGGTTTGTGACGGATTGTTCATGATGGAGAAATCTCGATAAGCCAACGAAATCCTACCGAAACACGCAGACCGACGCCATAGCGGCGCAGGGGAAGCTCCCGGCTTTTCAAAGAATCATATTTTCAAGAAAGCCCCACCGCTTAAACTTTCCCACCAAGACGTGCGCTTCCGTAGTAAAAAGTGTCCAACCATGCCTTTTCGAGCACCACCCACCAGCCATGAACAGCCCCACAGTCACCCTCGACCAAGCCATTCAGATCGCCGTGCGGCAGCATCAGGCCGGACATGTTACGGAAGCGGAAAGCATTTACCAGCAAGTGCTCCAGGTTGCCCCCAACCATCCCGACGCGTGGCACCTACTCGGTGTGCTCGCCCACCAAGCAGGCCGGCACACCGAAGCCGTCGAGCTCATCGGCAAGGCGATTGGACTTAATCCCGACATGCCCGCCTTCCACAACAACATCGCCCTAGCGCACCTGGAGCTGGGCAATCTCGATGAAGCCATCGCGCACTGGCGAAAAACCATTCGTCTCAAACCGGACCATGCCGGCGCCTATAACAGTCTGGGTAACGCCCTCACCAGATGCGACGCACTGAACGAGGCCATCGAATCCTACCAAAAAGCGCTGGCACTCAAGCCCGATTATGCAGAGGTCCACAACAACCTGGGGATTGTCCTGAAAAAGCAGGGCCGGCTCCACGAAGCCCTGGAATGTTACCGTCAGGCACTCACCTGCAAGCCGGCTTTCGGTGACGCCCTCAACAATCAAGGCGTGGCACTCCAGGCCCTGGGCAGGGTGGATGAGGCCATCGCGTGTTTCCGCACGCTGCTCGCGCAGCGGCCTGAACCTGATCAAGCCCGCTACAACCTGTCCCTGTGTCTGTTGCTGGCTGGCGATTATGCCGCGGGCCTGGAGGATTACGAATCGCGTTTCAGCGGCGGACGACCGGACGAGGCAACGCGGTCCATGCTCACCCGGCTGGCCGGCATCCCCGCCTGGGAAAATCAGGAATTACAGGGAAAAACCCTATTACTTTGGGCAGAACAAGGTCTCGGCGACACCATCATGATGCTGCGCTACCTACCTCTTCTGGTGGAGAAACAGCCCGGCAAAATCCTGGTCGCCTGCGACAGCGCACTGACCGGTCTGGTCGAAACGTTGCCCGAGGTCGATGAAGCGGTAACGCCGGAAAATCTGCTGTCCGTAGCGGACTGCGATTACCATTGCCCGATGATGAGCCTGCCACAGCGCTTCGGCACGCGCTTGGCGACCATCCCCAACCGCATTCCCTATCTCACGATCCCGCCGGCGCTGCGGGATAACTGGTACACCCGGTTATCCGACCTGAACGGTCTCAAGGTGGGGCTGGTCTGGGCGGGAAACCGAGCTTTCGCCGTAGACGCCGCACGCAGCCTGGACTTACAGGCATTCGCCTCTCTCCTGAACATCCCCGGAATCAGCTATATCAGCCTGCAAAAAGGCGAATCTGCCGCACAATTACCCAACAGCAGTACAACCATCCACGACTGGATGACGGATTGCCAGGATTTTCTCGATACCGCCGCCCTGCTGGAAAACCTCGATCTGATTGTCAGCGTCGATACCGCCGTCGCCCATCTAGCGGGCGCCCTGGGCAAACCAGTGTGGCTGCTCAACCGTTTTGAAAGCGAATGGCGCTGGCTACAGGAGCGGGAAGATAGCCCGTGGTACCCGACCCTGCGGATTTTCCGCCAACCCGCACCGGGCGATTGGACCAGTGTGATCATGCGGCTTGGCGAAGAGCTAGCAAGGGTGTCACAGCACGTTTCACCGCCATTCCCGCCCCTAAACGCCGGCCCTGCGGTATGATTCTCGACCGGAAAATTCGGGGATCCAAAATTGAACACTGTCTCATTGCAGGAAGCCCTGCGCCTCGCCGTCCGCCATCATCAAGCCGGCCAATTAGCGCAGGCGGAGGCACTCTACCGCCAGATTTTGCAGGCTCAGCCGGAGCACGCCGACGCCCTGCATCTGCTCGGTGTGCTGGCGCATCAGGTCGGACAACAGGAAGTGGCCGTCGAACTGATCGGCAAGGCCATCGGCATTTTTCCCCGCTCGCCGGAATATCACACCAATCTCGGCGAGGCGCTGCGTGCCCAAGGCCAACTCGACCAAGCGATTGCTTCCTATCGCCGCGCCATCCAGGTCGAGCCGCGTTTCGCCACGGCCTGGAACAACCTGGGCATCGTTCTTCAGCAACAGGGCAAGAACGGCGAGGCGATCTCCGCCTATCGACGCGCGATCACGCTGAAGCCCGATTTTTTCCAAGCACTCAACAATCTTGCCATCGCTCTCAAGGGCAGCTGCCAGACCGCCGAAGCCGTTGCCCTGTACCGCCAGGCCCTGGCCCTACGCGACGACAGCCCCGAGACCCACAACAACCTGGGAGTCGCCTTGCGTGAGCAGGGCGAGGTAGCCGAGGCCGTGGCACATTTCCAGCGTGCCCTGGCACTGCGCCCGGATTTTGCCGACGCCCGCGAAGGACTGGGCAGTTGCCGGCGCGAGCAAGGGATGCTGGAAGAAGCCGTGGCGGCCTACCAGGATGCCCTGCGCATCAACCCTCATCTCGCCAATGCCTGGAACAATCTCGGCGTTACCCTGAAAGCCCTGGGGAGGCCGGCGGAAGCCATCGCCGCCTTGCAGAACGCCCTGGCGGTCGCCCCGCAATTGGCGGACACCTACAACAACCTGGGCATCACCCTCAAGGAACAGGGGCGACTGGAAGAGGCGACCCGCTATTTGCAGGAAGCCATTGCGTTGAAGCCGGGCTATGCCGAAGCCTGCAACAATCTCGGCCTGGTCTACGAAATCCAGGGCTTGGGCGAGGAAGCGGTGGCGGCCTACCGTAAAACGCTGGTCATTGATCCCACGCTATCGCGCACTCACAGCAACGTCCTGTTCGCCCTCAACTACCTGCCCCGGATCGGGGTGCAGGAAATTTTCGACGAGCATCTGCGCTGGGCGGAAACCTATGCCAATCCGTTGATGCCGCCCGCCCGTCCGCTTCTCCATGATGAGGGAAACAATTCTCGTCTACGCATCGGCTATGTTTCGCCGGATTTTCGCCAGCATCCGGTTTCCTCCTTTTTTGAAGGGGTGCTGGAACAGCACGATGCCAGCCATTTTGAAACCTTTTGTTATTCGGACGTAACCGCACCCGACGCCACCACCGCCCGGCTGCGCGCCCTGGCCCACCACTGGCGCGACTGCAGCGGGCTTTCCGATGCGGTGCTAGCCGAGCAAATCCGCCACGACAGCATCGATATTCTGGTCGATCTGGCCGGACACACCGACCGCAACCGCCTCCTGGCCTTCGCCCGTCGCCCCGCGCCGCTGCAGGCAAGCTGGATCGGTTATTTCAATACCACCGGGATGGCGGCCATGGACTATTTCATCAGCGACGTGTACAGCTCGCCTCCCGATCTCCCGCAGTGCTTCATCGAACAACTGGTGCGCCTGCCACACACCCGCTTCTGCTATCGTCCGCCCGACTACGCCCCACCAATGGCGGAGTTGCCGGCACAGCGCAACGGCACGATCACTTTTGGCTGCTTCAACAACCTCGCCAAGCTTAACCATGAAGTCGTCGCGCTCTGGGCGGAAATCCTCGCCGCCGTGCCGGACAGCCGTCTGCTCCTGAAAGCACTGGCGCTCAACGATGCTGGGGTGGGCGAGCGCTACCGCGAGCAGTTCAGCCGCCACGGCATCGCCCCGGAGCGCATCGAACTGGCGGGCTATTCGCCACACGCCGCGATGCTCGCCCAATACGGCGAAGTCGATATCGCCCTCGACCCCTTCCCGTTCACCGGCGGAATGACCACCTGCGAAGCCCTTTGGATGGGCGTGCCGGTGGTGACCTTGAGCGGTGAAACCCTGGTCAGCCGCCAGTCGGCGAGCATGTTGGCGAACCTCGGCAAAACCACCTGGATCGCCGCTTCACCGCAACGCTACCGGGAAATCGCCGTGGCCCTGGCCGCCGACCCAGCCGCGTTGGCTGCCGAACGTCGCGACCTGCGTGCGGCGATGCGCGCCTCGCCGTTGTGCGATAGCGTTGCGATGGCCCGCCATCTTGAAGCCGCCTATAAGGAAATGGTCGCGACAAGGCGACGGGAGTCCTGAACCGCTCCGCCTCAATTTATAATCGCACCTTCACCGGCACAGACTTGAGCAACCGTTTCCATGGAAAAAATTGGCCGCAACGATCCCTGCCACTGTGGCAGTGGCAAGAAATACAAACAATGCTGCATGCAGCACGACGCTGTCCAAAGTGCCGGGCAGCGTACCCAGCAGGCAAACCGGAAAGCCCAGGTCGGCAACAACCTCCAGGTCGCCGTCGAGCATCATCGCGCCGGGCGTCTGGCGCAGGCGGAAGCCCTTTACCGTGCGGTACTCCAGGCCGACCCGAATCACCCCGAGGCGCTCCACCTGCTCGGTGTAATCGCCCACCAAAACCGCAACCACGCCCTGGCGGTCGAGCTCATCGGCAAGGCCACCCGTTTCAGGTCCAACGATCCCAATTATTTCAGCAACCTTGGCCTGGCTTATCTGGCCCTGGGGCGCCTCGACGAAGCGGCGACGAGTTTCCGCAAGGTGCTGGCGCTCAAGCCCGATCACGCCGAAGCCCACTTCAACCTCGGCAACCTACTCAGCAATCAGGGCAAAACCGAACAGGCCTGTATCAGCTACCGCAACACGCTGGCTATCGAAACATCCCACTCCGGCGCCAACAACAACCTGGGGGCCATGCTGTGCGTCCTCGGCAAACGGGATGAGGCCGAGGGCTACTTGCGTAGGGCGCTCGCCGCCGACCCCACTTACGCCGATGCCCACTGCAATCTGGCCCACCTCCACATGGATCGGGGCGACATGGAACACGCCATCGCCGCCTTCCGGCAAGTTCTCACGCTCGCCTCACACAATGCCGATGCCTGCTTCAATCTCGGCATCCTCCTGAAACAGCGCGGCCAGACAGAAGAAGCCACCGCTTGCCTGCGCAAAACCGTGACCCTCTCGCCGGACAACGCCGAAGCTCACTTCCAACTCGGTACCCTGTTGGATGCGCAGGGCCAGCCGGAAGATGCCGCCTCCTCCTATGAAAAAGCCGTCTCCCTCGATCCCCGTCACGCACCGGCCTGGAACAATCTCGGCGTGGCGTGCTTTTACCTGGGGCGACTCGACCAAGCAGTGGCAAGCTATCGCCATGCCGTCGAGTTGAGGGGCGATCTAGCGGAAATGCACGTCAATCTGGCCAATGCCCTACGCGACCAAGGCCAGTGGCAGGAGGCCGCCGCGAGTTATGCCAAGGCCCTGGAAATCAATCCCGATTCAGCGGGGGCGCGCTTCTCGCAAACCATGGGCACGATTCCGCTGCTTAACGACACCCCGGAGCAAGCTGAATCCGCCCGGCAGCGTTTTTCCCTCGCCCTGGAAGAGTTGGACCGGTGGTGCACGGCAGAGCGGGCGGAACTGGCTGCGGCGGCCGTCGGCTCGACGCAACCCTTCTACCTCGCCTACCAGGAACACAACAACCGCGAATTGCTGTCCCGCTACGGCGACATCTGCGCTCGCCTGATGGCTGCCCGGCAAGGTAATGCCGCGCCGCAACATGCGCCGCACAGTCCGCTGCGGGTCGGCATCGTCTCGGCGCACATCCATGAACAATCGGTGTGGAACGCCATAGTCCGGGGCTGGTTCCAGCATCTCGATCGCAGCCGTTTCGAGTTATACGTTTATTACCTGGGCGCCAAGCAGGACACGGAAACCACCTGGGCCGCCGGCCAGGCGAAATGCTTCGAACAGGGCGCTCGCGGTTTAAACCAATGGCGCGAAACCATCCTGCGACACCAACCCGATGTGCTGATCTACCCGGAAATCGGCATGGACGTGATGACCACCCAACTGGCGAGCATGCGCCTCGCCCCGCTCCAGGCGGCAAGTTGGGGACACCCGGAAACCACCGGCCTGCCCACTATCGACTATTTCCTCTCGGCGGAAGGACTCGAACCGCCCAACGCTCAGGAAAACTACCGGGAAAAACTGGTTCTGCTGCCCCACCTCGGCTGTTGCTATCAGCCGTCGCCGGTTGTGGAAGCGACAGGCGAAGACCTGGCAGCGCTGGGCATCGACGCCGACACGCCGCTGCTGCTGGCGCCGGGCGTACCGTTCAAATACCAGCCGCAGTACGACCGGACATTTCTCGATATCGCCCGCGAACTGGGTAAATGTCGCATGGTTTTTTTCTATACCCCACGCCTGGACGGTGTGATTCGCTTGCTGCGGCAACGCCTGGAAAGCTGCTTCGCCGAGGCCGGCCTGGATTTCGGCGACTACGGCTTGTTCCTTCCCTGGCAGACCAAGCCGGTGTTTTACGCCCTGCTCAAACGAGCCGATGTTTTCCTGGATACCATCGGCTTTTCCGGCTTCAATACCGCCATGCAGGCAGTGGAATGCAACCTGCCCATCGTCACCCGCGAAGGACGCTTCATGCGGGGCCGCCTGGCCAGCGGCATTCTGCGGCGCATGGGATTGCCCGAGCTGATTGCCGACAGCCATGAGGAATACGTGAAGCTGGCGGTCCGCCTGGTTCGCGACGGCGCGTACCGGGACGATCTGCGCCGGCGCATCGCTAAGCAACGCTCTGTGTTGTTCGACGACATCGAAGCGGTGCGGGCCTTGGAAAATTTCCTTCTAGACGCAACCAAGAAAGGGAAAACTGAATGACTGCGACCTCACCCGTTTGGGCCACCCTCAACCAATCCGGCGGACCGCACCTTGACTCGCTCAAGCACGACTACGTCCCGGAGGGGCTGTTGGATATGATGCCCGGCACGCCCCGTGTAGTGCTGGACGTCGGGTGTTTTTGCGGTGCGGTGGGGGCAAAGCTGAAGGCCAAATATCCCGAGGTCCGCGTGGTGGGCGTGGAACCGTTGGTGGACGCGGCCAAGCTCGCTGGTCAAAAGCTCGATCAAGTGTTGACCGGCAAACTCGAAGAAATCAACCTGGAAGACGCCGGCATCACTCCCGGCAGCGTCGACACGATCATTCTCGCTGATGTCCTGGAGCACATGTACGACCCCTGGCAGGCCCTGGTTTCCCTGCGCCCGACCCTGGCCAGCGGCGGCGTCATCCTCGCCAGCATTCCCAACGTACGCAATCTCACGGTGATCAACGACCTGGTACAGGGGGATTTTCCCTATGCGCCGGCCGGCATCCTGGACATCACCCACATCCGCTTCTTCACTTGGCAAGGGGTGCAAAGACTGTTCGCAGAAACCGGCTACCGCATCGAACACGCCAATTTCAACATCGACCCACGCTGCCAGTTCCTGCTCGACGGCTTGAAGCAGAGTCAGCCCGCCAACATCGACATCCCCGCCATGCTGATCCGCAACATGAACCACCTGCAATTGCGCGAACTCGCCACCTTGCAGTTCTGGGTAAGGGCGGTCCCGGCGTAGTTTACTTCTTGTCCTGCCCGTATTTGCACGCTAGGTTGAATGCCTCTTCCTCCGGCGTACCGGCGGGAACCGGCTGCGGATCAAAGGCGCTCCTGCCCCCCATGAGAGGATTGGGCGCCGTCATGTTGATGCTATGCACGACCTTCTTGTCCAGGAGAAAATCGGTCTTCGCCATCACCATCTTGCGCGCGGCGCACTCGAAATAGTTGAGCTGTTCCTTGCTGTCGTATTTGAAATTGAGGAACGGGAAAACCGTCGCTTCCCTGTAGGCATAGCGCAACGTCACATTGATCACCGCCCCTTCGCGCTGTAAAGTTTTGGTATTCAGGTACAAATCATATTTGCCCTGGGACTGCGTCGCATTGAGCAACAACCAGCCGTCTTTGGCGAGCGTTTGTTGGGAAAACAGGATCAACGCCGAAGCTGCCAGCAGTTTGAATTTCATTTTTTGATTCTCCTATTAAAAGTTGCCGTCACTCCAAGCGGGATAACGCTTCTACCGGATGACCTTTTGTCACCCAGAACTGGAACATGCCCCAAAACGTATCGGGATTCTCTTCCTCGAAAAGTTCCCAGTTGCCCAGCGAGAGTCCTCTAGGATCCCGAGGAAAGCGCCCTGTGTAACGTTGCATCGTTTGCGGGCTTACCAAGAAACCGCCGAATTCTAACCCAAGCTGATCGAGACAGGCCTGGATTTCCAAGGGTGAGAATTGGTGTTCCTGGACATGGAACAACAAATCACGGCAGGTACTGGTGCTGAAGAAATCCATGCTATCGACAAAGGAGTAGCGGGTAAAACCGGCTGCTTCGGTCATTATTTCACGCCGGCAACGGCGAATTTTATCGAGTGTCGGCGCATAGCCCAATTCCGTGATTCTCTGGCGGGTCAACGTCACTTCACGGCGCGCTCTTCGGCTATACAAGCCTATCCTCATGCGTCCGCCCGGACGCAGCAAAGCCTCCAAGTTACGCCATCCCGCCAGAGGCTCCTTCATATGGTGCAACACGCCAACACACTCGATCACGTCAAACTGGCGATCGAGCAAGTTCAATTTCAGAATATCCGCCTGCTGGTACTCGATGTTCGCGATTCCCAGCGCCGCTGTGGCGCGCTTCGCGTAGGCCAGACTGGCAAGACTCAAATCCACGGCAACGATGTTGGCGTTTTTATAGCGCAGGGCAACTCCAATGGAATGACTTCCCGTCCCACCCCCTGCCACCAGGATATCCAGTTTCTCCAGACGATCATCCGTGGGATGCTCCCCGCCGGAATCGCCCACCCTGGTCCAGCGCGGGTAGGGGTTTTCCTCGTATTGCCGGCGAACGGCCAAGGACACCTCATCCTCGACGCGATTCAGTGCGGTAATCGTTTGTTTGAGGTCTTCCTCCTGCCTCGGTTCCCATAACTGGCGTTTGATTACTGCTTGAACCCGTTCGTCTGACCAATTCCTTGAAGACAGGCGTTCCGCCAAACCAGTTCGATATAACGCCCGGTACGCCGCCAGCAAAACCAGCCACAACTCCGGGAAATCCTTATCCTTCTCGATAGATCCGGTTATCCGTTTTTCCAACTCCGCGAGCAGTTCGGCCTCGCCCTCGGATTCCAGCCACACGTAATCGTTGGAAAAACACTGCAATGCCAGGGCGCAGACGAAACGATTCAACACCTGATCGGTCGCGGTCTCGGCACGGATGATCTTGCCCAACAAAACCTGCCTGAGATCGGTTAGAACGCACTCCAGCCGCCAATCGGACACCACTGCGTCTTCAAGTAACGCCAGCAATAACGGCATTCCCGCAACCTGTCGCAACGTGCCGGCATCGAGCAATGCTTCCAATTTTGGCATTCCCTCGCCCGCCTCGGACGCAGCCATCAGGCGCTGGATAAGCGGGGCGCGACAAACCAGCTTGCCAATGACAGCGGATAACTTGTAGGGGTCGACAGCAGTATTTTTCAATGCCAACAAGACGAAAGATTGATCGACGTAATCCACAACATCATTGGGATAGAAAAACAGGACCCTGGAAAATGCCCCCAGATACAACGGATTCCCAGACTCAAGCCGGATTGCCTCCTGAAAACAGCTGATAGCTGCTACTTTGCCGAGGGACATCAGGGCGTTACCCAAGTTGAAATGCACTTCGGCGACATTCGGATTCAGCTTCAAAGCCTTTCGATAACATGGCACGGCTTCATCCAGACGACCGAGTCTGGCGATCACATTTCCCAGGTTTCCATAAGCCTCGGCAAAATTGGGATTCAGCTTGAGCGCTTTCCGATAGCTGGCTTCCGCTGCGACGAAATCCCCTTTCTCTTTCAGGGCAAGGCCGAGGTTGTAGTGGGCTTCAACCAGCTTCGGCTGAAGCGTGATGGCTTTTCGGTAACACTCGATGGCGGGGTCCAGCATAAGCATCGCGCGATACGCTTCGCCCAGACCGTTCAAATAGTAAGAATTACTCGGATTGACCTGGATCGCCTTGCCGATCAATTCCACGGCCGTTTCATTTCGTCCCGACTTATGGGCTATCACCCCTAGCAAATTCAAGGCATCCGCATGGTCAGGCTCGACCGCGAGAATTTGCTGATAAATCGGTTCGGCCTCACTGAGTCGACCGGCTTGATGATGTTTCAGCGCAATCTGAATGGCTTGGGATGGTATGACGATTTGAGCGCTCCTCGAAATGGTAGGGGTGGCTGCCATGGGAAGCCCGGCAAGCAAAGAAGTGGATCATTTTACCTGAGCCCCGCCCAACTATTCAGCTATCCGCCAGAACACCACATTTGCCAAATCTCGCGGTAGATGGCTTCCATAGAGGCCACGAAATTCATCGCATCCGTCAACGGCGAAGTCAGCAGCTGCGAGCGCAGGCCAAGGCGCAATTGATTCAACGAATCCGGGCTGCCGGCAAGTGCGGCGGCGATTTGCAGGTACTCTTCCTCGCTATTGGCGATCCAGCCTTCCAGACCGGCATGCCGCAACAGGCTAACCCCCACCCGCGCGGCATGGACGCTGCCCGCCAGAGTCACGACCGGCACGCCCATCCACAACGCTTCGCAGGTGGTAGTGGTGCCGTTGTAGGGGAAGGGGTCGAGGGCGATGTCGACTCTGCCGTAGCATTCCAGATGCTCGCGGTACGACGGGGTTTTGCCGAGCAATTCGACGCGCCCGGCGGCAATCCCGTGGCTGGCAAACTGTTCATGCAGGCGTTGCGCCATGCCCGCATCGTCGAGACCGCCATGCTTGAGGAGCAGACGCGAATCCGGTACGGTCTGGAGCAAGCGCGCCCACAGGGCGAGCACTTGCGGGGTGACCTTGGCGAAGTTGTTGAACGAGCCGAAAGTCACCCAGTTCTTTTCCAATCCTGGCGCCACACGGACCTCAGGGCTTTCCGGAGGTGGAACGAAGCACAGGAACCCCTGAGGCAGGCGCACCAGCGTTTCACTGTGGTATTTCTCAGTCATCCCCACGGGGTCGGTAAATTCGTCGCAAATCCGGTAATCCATCGCACTCAGCCCGCTGGTATTCGGATAGCCCAGCCACGCCACTTGGAGCGGCGCAGGCTTGCGCGCAAACACCAGTATCCGGTTGGCGGCGGTATGACCGGCCAGATCGACGAGGATGTCGATGCCGTCGGCGCGAATCAGGCTGGCGGCTTGGTCGTCACTCAAACCCGAGATGTCCCGCCACTGGTCGGACAGCCCCTGCAGACGGGCGGTTGTGGCGTCGCCGAAAGGACGGTTGTAATAGCAGGTCACTTCAAAGGCACCCGAGTCACGACCAGCCAGTACCGGCTCGAAGAATTTGGCAACTGGATGCTCGCGGAAATCCGCCGACACATAACCGATTTTCAGGCGACGCGCGGGATCGCGCGGGTTGGCGTGAGGCTGCCAGGTTACGGCAAATGGCGCTGCAAAGTTCTGCTCGAAATTGCGGTGTTCCTGAAATACGCTCGCGGGGCTTACGTCGGAAATGGCGTTCAGGGTAAACAGCAGGTTGCCATGCGCCTCGGAGAAATTCGGCCTGATGTGCAGGGCTTGGCGGTAGCTAACAACGGCTTCGTCGAGGCGCCCCTGGTCGCGCTGGGCATTGCCGAGATTGTTGCAGGCTTCGGCATAGTTGGGCTTGAGAGCCAGCGCCTGCTGGAAATGGGCAATCGCCTCCACAGGATTCCCCAGCGTTTGCAACACCATTCCGAGATTGTTGTGGGCATCGGCGTAATCGGACTTGAGCGCCAACGCTCGCCGATAAAGCCCGACGGCTTCAGTGAAACGCCCCATATCCTTGAGGGCATTGCCCAAGTTATATGCGGCTTCGGGAAAGCCCGGCTTGATGGCCAGGGCTTTTTCGTAACATTCGATAGCTGCATCAAAGCGCCCCAGGGCATGCCAGGCGGCGCCCAGATTGCCGTGGAAATCCGGGATGTGAGGGTAGCGCTTGACCGCCTTGCCGATCAACTCGACGGCGGCAGCAGGGTCGCCTTTCTGGACGCATAAAATGCCCAGCAGGTGCAGTGCGTTGGGATTGTCGGCATCCACCTGCAGCACTTGGCGAAAAGTGCTTTCCGCCTCATCGAGGCGGCCTGCCTGATAGTGCTGGATCGCCAGGCCGATGGCGTCGGCGAGAGTCAGGGTGGTAGGGGCCGGCATACGGACTGATACGGTTTCGTGGCGATCCGCCCTTATCTCATCAGGCTTGCAGGAAATCGCGGTAGGCCAGGGCGATGCCTTCCCTGAGAGCGACCTTGGGTTGCCAGCCCAGCCCATGCAGGCGCGAGACGTCGAGCAGCTTCTGCGGAGTGCCGTCAGGCTTGGCGGTATCCCAAACCACCGCCCCTTGGTAGCCCACCGCCTCGCGCACGATTTCCACCAACTCGGCGATGGTCTGATCCTGTCCGCAACCAATATTGACCAACGGCGGTTGGTCGGGAGCATCGCAAATCATGGCGTATTGGGCGTCGGACAGGCCGGCCAGGAACAGGGTGGCTTCCGCCATGTCCTCGCTGTACAGGAACTCCCGGCGCGGCCGCCCGGTGCCCCAAGCGGTCACAGTGGGTTGGCCGCTCACTTTGGCTTCGTGAAACTTGCGGATCAAGGCAGGCACGACGTGGGACTTCTCCAGATCGTAGTTGTCGCCCGGCCCGTACAAATTGGTCGGCATCACTGCCAGATAGCGGGTGCCGTACTGGCGGTTATAGGCCCAACACATTTCAATGCCGGCGATTTTTGCCAGTGCGTAGGGACGGTTGGTCGGTTCCAGCGGGCCGGTGAGCAGATATTCTTCGCGAATCGGTTGGGGGCAGTCGCGTGGGTAGATGCAGGAAGACCCGAGGAAGACCAGACGCTGCACTCCGGCCTGCCAGGCTTCGTGAATCACGTTGGTCTGGATGACCAGATTCTGATGAATGAACTCGGCGGGATAGGTGTTGTTGGCGAGTATGCCGCCAACCTTGGCTGCTGCCAAGAATACGCAGTCCGGCTTTTCGTTTTGGAAAAACGCACGCACTGCGCTCTGGTTGGTCAAATCGAGTTCAGCATGGGTACGAGTCAGCAGGTTAGTATGTCCTTGCGCCCGCAAACGACGGATGACCGCCGATCCCACCAGGCCACGATGGCCAGCGACGTAGATTTTTGAATTCAGATCAATCGACATCACCGCATTACTCGTGGCAATTCAGCACGGTATAGCCGTGTTTCTTGACTAGTTCGTCACGCTCGGCCGCCTTGAGGTCTTCACGCACCATCTCAGCCACCAACTCGTCGAAGGTGATTTTGGGCGTCCATCCCAGTTTGGTTTCGGCATTGCTCGGGTCACCTAACAGAGTTTCCACTTCTGTGGGCCGGAAGTAACGAGGGTCGACCGCCACGATACATTTGCCGGAATGGTCATAGCCTTTCTCGTCCACGCCGCTACCCTCCCAGCGTATCGCCATGCCAAGCTCCTTGGCGGCGGCATTGACGAAGTCGCGCACGCTGTATTGTACGCCGGTGGCGATGACGAAGTCCTCGGGCTGCTCCTGCTGCAACATCAGCCACTGCATTTCCACGTAATCCTTGGCATGCCCCCAATCGCGCTTGGCATCGAGGTTGCCGAGATAAAGGCAATCCTGCAATGCCAGCTTGATGCGCGCCAGCGCCCGAGTGATTTTGCGGGTGACAAAAGTTTCCCCGCGTATCGGCGACTCATGATTGAACAAGATGCCGTTGCAGGCATACATGCCGTAGGCCTCGCGGTAATTCACTGTAATCCAGTAAGCGTAAAGCTTGGCGACCGCATAAGGGGAGCGCGGATAAAACGGCGTGGTTTCCTTTTGCGGAGTTTCCTGTACCAAGCCGAAAAGTTCGGAAGTGGATGCCTGATAAAAACGGGTTTTCTTTTCCAGGCCGAGGATGCGGATTGCCTCCAGCACGCGCAGTGCCCCCAATGCATCGGAATTGGCGGTGTATTCGGGCTCCTCGAACGAAACCGCGACATGGCTTTGCGCCGCCAGATTGTAGATTTCGTCGGGCTGGACCTGCTGGATGATGCGGATCAGACTGCTGGAATCGGTCATGTCGCCATGATGCAGAACGAAATGGCGATCCTTTTCGTGTGGGTCCTGATAAAGATGGTCAATCCGGTCAGTATTAAACAGGGAAGTGCGGCGTTTCAGGCCATGGACCTCGTAGCCCTTGTTCAATAGAAACTCGGCCAGATAAGCGCCATCCTGTCCGGTGATACCGGTTATAAGTGCAATTTTATTCATATGTTACGTCCCTGCGATGAATCGACATCGAGTCACGACTTCTCAGATTCATGCTGTTCAATTTTAAAAACCCTGAAATTCAGGATACGGTGATCGCCGGGAACCGGCAGATTATCGCTTTCCACATGGAGGAGGTAAGTTTGGTCACTTTGATCCGCTTGCCCCGCTGGAAGTGTAACTTTTACCGTTTGCCGCCCCTGCAACGTTGCTGAACCGACTTTTTTTCCATTATTGTCCAGCACATCGAGAAGTAGCGATTTCCCCGCCAAGCTGGGCCCAGGTTCCATGTCGAGAGTCACAACACTTGGTTCCGCCCCCACACCGAAAAGCTTGATCTCCGCATCGTTTGCTACCCACCGGAAACTTTCACCGGCAAAGCGCTCGAAATTGTACCAGCCATTTCCCAGAAACAGCATGGCAGGCCGAAAGGAGCCGCGCCTAAATAAATAGGCTGTAGTCTGCTGCGGCGTCACATCAGGGTTTGCCGCCAACGAGGCGAATACTTTTTTATCGAATCGTTCCGGCGATACACCAACGTTGGAAATCCGGTAATTCAATTTTCTAGGTTCAATCGGCGAAATGATTCTGCCGACCAGCTCATTCGAAAGAGTTACGGGACTACGCACTTCGCCCAAAGCACCGAGGTCTACCCAGTGGCAGGCATAGCCGGAAACCCAATAACCCCCAATCTTCTTTCCGCCAGCATCGTTGAGATGCAGGGTGATAGGTCGGTAATCCAGGCTAGGGCCAGGTTCAGCACAAAAATGCAAATATCTACCCTGCTCATCGCGGCGATCAATAGCGATGCTGACGCCCCCAATCCGCAAATCGGACACCCAGCGAAAAGGCGACCGAGAAGGATACTCGGATGTTCCCTCCACCAACTCCGGCTCCCAATAGGCTGCCACATGAATCAGATTATGATCCGGCGCCTTAATCAGGCGAAACAACGAAGCGCGCCAGATTGGCAGAGACATTTCCGGTTCCGTCACGACATCTTCGACCCCTTCCATCCGCAACAGATACAGCGCCCGAGTCATATCCGATTCGACATGTAATCCACGAGAGGAAATTGTTTGCCGCAGCACATCCCCATGGTCTGCCCGGGGAATATCGATGAACGTATGCGCCAAAATCTCCGGCTGGATTTGCAGAACTTCCAAATAGCGCTGGTAATCCTGGTTATAGGGTCGTTTCGCGAGCGCCCAGCCGCCAATACCGTCATTGATGAGGTTGGCGCCGACCCACACCATAACAAGCGCCCCGGCGGCATAACCAAGTATCTTCGACTTGCCCCGCACCAATGCCACGCATCCATAAGCCAACGCAAGAACACCAACAAAACTGTTTATATATAGAAACTTATAAAAATAATACGAGTCTGCGACGATAAAGCGCATCGCCGGAAACAGCAGCAACCATACTCCCAGCCAGATCGTGAAAAATGTCTGTCCATCCCGAGCGATCCGGTAGAATCCAAAGCAAGTCAGGACAATCAGGGCAGCGGCCAGCAACGCCGAAACCGCTACGACGATGTCGCTCTGAAGCAACTGGTGAAGATAGCCACCCGAACCACTGGCCAGGGAAGACGGCCAGATCCCCCAATACTGGAACAGGCCCACGTAATTGAAAATCGTCCCCCAACTTCTGAACTGGGACAAGGCGCGCACCCTGACCGGTTCAAACAACTGCCAAGCAAACACCGCAAATATCGCTGCAGCCAGAAAACCCAACAGAGATACCGCAGCGATTTTCCGCACATCCCATGTTTGGGTAGCATCTTTCCGAAACTGGTTCTTTAGTCGTCCCCAATAACCATAGCGCACCATGACGAGCCGATGAAAAGCATAGACGGTCAAGGGCAACACCAGATAAGGCAGGGGATAAGGATAGGTATTGACTAGGAACAACAGCCACATCGCCATGAGCGATGCCCATGACCAGCGCCATTCTCCGGCGTCCACCCATTTCAGCACCGCAAGCAAGAGAAATGGGGCAAAGCTGTTGTAGATCAGCGACCCTTCGTGACCGTTAAAATAGGACGTCAGATAAAAATTTGAAAGCACTGCGGCACATGCGGCAAATGCCGCCCACTTCCTAGACAACCCCAACACCGCAATGCCAAGCAAATATACACCCTGCGCCATCAGCAACAGATTCAACATGGCCTGAATCAGAAAAGCATCCATGCCATGAACGGAACCCAGCACCACAGACCAAAACGCCATGCTGCTGTATTGGAACCGGTCAACGCTAGCAATATAACTGTTGGTAAACCACCGGGAATCCCTGAGTTCTGGAACAGCTCCTCCTGTGGTAAGCAAAGAGTCCATCTGGGCATCCCGTACAATCAACCCCGCATCGATGGAAGGCTTAACTGCCAGTAGCTGCCCGGAAACATAAGCATCCCGCCCATAAAGAGCGTCCATGATGTCTTCGTTGCCGGAATGCCAGTAATTTCCCCAGCCAGACATCAGGTACGGCCAAGCAGCCACCACCAAGACCGCGACCAGCATTAATGCCAAAACCGTCTTGTTCCGGCTGTCGCTTTCGAACAGAATCATCTCCCGCCATGCCCGTTTTCCGGAAAGATGTGGCCATAAATAAACCGTATTAACTGCCAAGACAAAAGCAAAGGCCGCCAGCACTCCCGATATTGCACCGGAGAAAATAAAATAGGCCGGGAAAAAGACCAGTTGGGCAACGGCGAATCCGGTAACCAACGCAAAGCTGCGACCGGGAATCGACAGCCTGCGTGCAAGCAGACCCACCACCCCAAACCCGAAGAACAGGGTTACCGACAATGCCGCCAACAGGCTAAAAACTATGCGCATATAAAACCGATCAGGCTCAACAAATCTGCCCGCTTTCCCCAACCCAACTTGATTCGCTATGGCATTCAGGCTGCATATCGGGCCTTCCTGAACCAGATCGGCAACACCATGACAAACAACGCCGCAAAAGTGAATATCACCCCATCAAAAAGGGAAAAAAGCGTCGCCGCCTCAGGTGAGATACCGGCCAATCCCAGCAGGAATATGTAACAGGCTTCCCGCGTTCCCAGGCCGCTAACGGAAATAGGCAGCAATGTCACAACCGTTGCAACCGCATAGGCAAACCCGATGTAAAAAAAACCGATATCCATGCCGAACGCCTTGGCCAGGAAATAGACTTGCCCGATATTCACTACCACCAGTATCAATGAATAGGCCGTCATCACCCCGAATATTCGGGAAAACATGGAGGGAAACTCAACGCGAATTTCCGACCAATGATCCGCGACGATTGCGGGAACCCAGCGACGCATAAGCGGCCCCAATTTTTTAGCCATTCGCGGAAAAACAAAGCGATATAGCAGAAAAAACGCGGGGATCACCAATCCCAAGGCAATTGCCGCAGCAACGGCCCAGGAATATGCGGAACGGTAATAAAAAGCGGAAAAATAAAATATTCCGATACCGCCGGTCACCATCAGGAAAAATGCGTCATAGCCCCGCTCGACCAGTACGATGATAAGGCTGCGGGAGAAGGGCACGCCGGCACCTTTCAGGAAACCGATCTTGACAACCTCACCGACCCTGCCCGGTGTCACTGCGGCCAGGAATCCGGCTTCTATCGTAAATCTGTACAACAAACCCAAAGACACATGATGTCCCTGCCGGGCCAATGCCTTGCCGACGCGAAGTATTCTCAGCGCCATCATGAGGCAGAAGAGCAAGACATAAATCATCAAATACCCGGCATGCAACCCCATCACGCTTTGCTGCACCATGCGCCAATCAAGTTGCCATAGAATCCAAGCGAAGAGAGCCACCCCAAGTAAGCGGATGCTCCCAGAAATCCAGCGCCGATGTTGTTTTGCATGCCCACTCATGGAATCCACCTGCGCAACTGTGGCCCCAGGCTACGCTGAAGAAAGCTGGGAAGCCGACGCCATCCGGAACTGACAAGCGCCCCCGCCGAGCCGCGATAGAAACTCGTTGACCCCGCCCCTTGGCGCACACCATCCTTGTAAGAGCAGTAATTGAGGGGATAGGCAACCGCCCCCCATTGCCGCTTGAACTTGTAAGTACCTGAACCGAGAGCACTGCGCCCAAAATCAAAAAAACTCGCCCCTTGCTCACAGGCGGCGCGAAGTGCTTCCCAGTACATCAACATATTGGGATTGCACCCTTGGTAGCCGGGCAGGCTGGAAGCGATAGGGTCCGCCCAAGTGGTGCCGTGCTTAATCAGGAGCATCGCTCCGATAACCTTTTCCTTGAGGCGGACGGTAAGAATTTCGGCATCCGCCCCAAACTCCCTGACAATTGCTTCAATAAATCCGGCACCGTGAACGGGGGTTCCGAGTCGTCCCATATTGGCCGCATAAACATCGTGGAGGGCCCCGCTATCGAGCCGATCCCATTTTACTTCGAGCCCGCTCTTGGTCGCCTTGCGCACCTGATTGCGGACCTTATCGCCGACACTGCGCCAAAGCATCTCGGAATTTTCGGGAAGCGGGAGGATGAGGGTCACCTCGCTCGACTCTCCCGGCTCAAAGCCTCGTTGCCTGACTTCAACCCTTCGCAGGCCTTGTTCAGCCAAATAATCGAGAGATGCTGCCAGAATTTCGGCATGGTGGCCTTCTTGCCCGTGCGCAGGAACGACACCGCCGTAATTGCAATAGGCAACGGACACCGCACGTCCACCTGTACCAGGAAGGCTCGGCATCTTAACCACTGGGAAAAGGCCAATCCATTCACCGTTTGCATGGGCAGCGAGCATTTTTGTGGAAAGTCCATAAGCCGACTCGACAACCGCTTTCCATTCGAAGCGGTGGCAATATGTTCCGGTAGCAGCGTTCGCTACGAACGCGTTCCAGGCAGCACAGGAAACGGCATCAAGCTCGGTGATTTGAAGGCCCATTTTCTCTGGTCAGGCGGACGGAGATGAAGTGGTAGCGCTGAACTGGGTTGCACGTTCAGCGCTCAACCACTCCTGAATGCTGGAAAACCGGAACGTCATGAATAGTTCACGCAATATCTTCTCGGTTCGCGCTAGACCGTAATATCTGGCAAACATGAAGGGAATCGCCCCCAGGGTCATCGAAGAAAATATCCTTGGGCACTCCGGATCCAGGTCGTAGGGATGCAAATATACCATCCTGGGAACGCCTCTGGATTCGCCTTGCCGAAAGGCCTGCTTGGTGACGAATTTCGGGAAAAGCCTCAGCCAAAGCCCCCCTGCCGCAGGTATGCGCAGAGATGCCACATCCAAAGTTGTAGCGGGAATCTCCCAGATTTTTCTCCCAGAAATCAACTCTCTAACAAAAGGGAAATCCGGCACACCAGATTCTTTCAAGCCTGGAAACAAGCTACTGTCATATATCAGTTGTTCAGCCAAAAGCGACTCATAGAAGGATTCCGGTTCTTGCGGGATCGACCACTTTGGCGCTCGAAACCCCAACACCTTTTTCCCTGAGACATCTTCAATAAGACATACGGACCGGTGAAGATCTTCCCGAAACCGTTGAATATCGGGAAAGCGATGAACGACGGTGTGGCTGTATGAATGGGACGCCAATTCATGCCCTGTATCAGCAATTTTTCTGGTTACGAGAGGAAAACTCTCGACGAACGCTCCCGTTACAAAAAATGTTGCTTTTATTCCTCGCTCTTCAAGCAGAGAAAGCAGTCTCTCGACGGTATCATGATCCCTAGCCGGGAACTTTTCCCAACCGCCACCGTACCGATAACGATAGCCCTCATACCAGTGTTCAACGTCGAAAGTAAGGAAGTGAGAAATCATCCGGCTCACTTAAAAAGTGCAAAAGAATCGCGGTAAATGCGGGAGGGGGGGCCAATACAAGACAAAAATACATTTAAGCGAGCATTGTTCGACCCTGAAAAATCAGGAGACATTAAATCTTTCGCCAGCGCCCGGCAATAAACAGCTTTGGTGTAAACGGCAGCATCTCCAAAAGACGCTCCGCCCGTGATAATGGCCCGTACAACAATCTTTTCAACTGAAATGGCACACGTAAAATCAAGGACTGCGCGATAAAGAGATACGCTATATTTCCGCCTGAAAACACCAACTCTTCTTCAAACCCAATGGAAAGCTTCGGGCGTAATAACTCGTTGTAGCTAATCGCTTCCTCGGTCTCATGAAAGCGATTATCAAGCCGATACCACAGCATTCTCAGCCGATTGAGCCATGTATCTTTATTAGGCTCGACAAATACAAGGTAGCCCCCGGGTTTTAAAAGCCTATGAACTTCAGTTAGTGTCTCGTCAAGCAGCGGAAGCACATGATGCAATCCGCCAAAAATATAAACCACATCAAAAAGCGCTTCAGGAAACTCCGTTTTGTGAATGCTGCTTACGACACATTCACACCCCCACTTACCCTTGTAAAGTTCGACATTGGCTGTAGAAATATCCAATCCAGTAACAGTCGCACCTTGTTGCAGGAGAAACCCCGTCTCGATCCCCGACGCACACATTGCATCCAGCACACTCTTTCCGTCCAAATTGAAAGGGAGCAACTTACGCCGAATAAACTCATCACGATATCTTTGGCTTAAGGCATCGCCATGATGTGCCTCATATTCAGAGGCTTCTTCGTCGTATCGCTTACGCTGGAATATTAGCGATTCGCTTTGTTTAGTTTCCATATCCCAGCCTGTCAGCAATCATAATCAGCATATTCATGTAGGCTATTCCTAGGAAATATGCTCGCCACGCCTAATAGCGGTTACCTGATCCACCAAAATACCAAACAGGAAAAAAAGAATTGACGCAAGAATGACCATGATGCCTTTCAGACTTGCGGCACCATTCTGCCAATAACCAACGCTTACCAACCCGACGCCCAATGCCATGGAAAGCATGCTAACCGGCATAAACACTCTGAGCGGCGCAAATAGGGTCACGATCCGAATAATCAGCATGATCGTCTTGAAGCCATCAGCAACCGTCACGGTACTTTTTCCCACGCGCGGTGCAACTTGAATCGGCACGTAATGAACCGTGTATCCACCACGAAACGCGGCAATGGTGCTGGTTGTCGAGAAGGAAAAACCGTCCGGCATGATGGGGAGAAAACGCAAGGCCATTTCACGGTCCAGTGCGCGAAAACCAGAATTCAGATCAGGAATATTCCGGCCGGTAAGATTATTGGCCAACAAACCCAGGAACAACTTGCCCGGTTTGCGCCACATTGGTGAACCCTGGCTACGCCTACGGGCACCTACCACCATATCGAAAACTTGTCGATCCGCCAGCAAGCGCCGGATATCCTCAGGATCGTGCTGCCCGTCGGCATCCATAAATATTACGGTCCGCCCAGTGGCGGCACGTATCCCAGTTTTCAACGAGGCGCCATAGCCGCGGTTGTAAGGATGAACCAGCACCTGCGCACCGGCTTGCCGTGCCGCCTCGCCGGTATTGTCGGTGGAGCCGTCGTCTATTACCAACACTTCACAGGAACATCCCAGCGTTTGGACGACACGTAGCACATTGGCGACAACCTCCCCCACCACTTCGCCTTCCTGATATGCCGGAATAATAATGCTGACGGACTCGTTAATTACTTTCATCTAACCATCCTCAAGCCGCTTCGGCCTTTTCTTTTTCCCGCCCGATATACCAGGAAGCCGCCTCTACCAACCCTTGTGGTAAGGTGTAAGCTGGCTGGTAGCCCAACAACGACTGAGCTTTACCAATATCCGCCAACGAATGGCGCACGTCACCAGCGCGAAAATCCCGGTAGATCGGCTCCGCCTGTGGGGCATCGGGGTAAGCAGCCGCCACGTGCTCACCAATTAGCCTGAACAGTTCATTCAATGTTGCTCGTTGCCCGACTGCAACGTTATAGACTTGGTCAGCAGCCGCATCGTCAGCGCAGGCCGCCAGCAAGTTAGCCTGCACGGCATTTTCGATATAGCAAAAATCCCGGCTAGTCTCGCCATCGCCATTGATGTACACCGGCTCATTGCGCAACAAGCTGGAAAACCACTTGGGGACAACAGCCGCATAGGCTCCTTTGGGATCCTGCCGTCGCCCGAAAATATTGAAATAGCGCAGTCCGATGGTCTTGAAACCATAGCATCGGGCAAAAACGTTGGCATAGAGCTCGTTAACGTATTTGGTTACCGCGTAAGGAGAAAGCGGGTTACCGATCTGCCCTTCCACTTTGGGTAACGCCGGATGATCGCCATAAGTGGAGCTAGATGCCGCGTAGACAAAACGCTGAACTCCCGCATCGCGCGCCGCCACCAACATATTGAGAAACCCGGTGATGTTGGTTTCGTTGGTTGCCAAAGGGTCTTCAAGTGAGCGCGGCACAGAACCAAGAGCCGCCTGGTGCAGAACATAATCCGTTCCATCGCATGCACCACGGCAAGCGTCGAGATTGCGAATATCGCCCTCAACGAAGCGGAAATGCCGCCATTGCGAATCTGTAACCACACCTTGAACATCTTGAAGATTGCGCCGATGGCCGGTGGCAAAATTATCCAGCCCAACCACTCTCTGATTTAGCTTGAGTAACGTTTCCAGCAGATTCGAGCCGATGAATCCGGCGACCCCGGTCACCACCCATGTGGCGGGAGTTTGGGCAAGACGAGTTCTTAGTTGCTCGTAGGACTGCGTCATGCGCCTTACAACCTCCACAACTGTATGCCGGCAGCGCGAATTGCCTGCGGCTCAAACATGCCCTTCACATCAATCAGCACCGGGTTGGCTTTCATCAGGCTCAACAAATCCGATTGCGCCATCTCGCGGTAAGCATGATGAGAAACTGCGGCAATTACCGCGTCGGCTGGAGCCAAAGCATCCATCGTCTTGAGTTCGACGCCGTATTCGTGGCGCGCTTCTTCGACATCCGCCAGAGGGTCGTGAACCTGCACCTTCACGCCGTAGTCCTGAAGCTCGCGGATAATGTCGATCACCCGCGAATTACGCAAATCCGGGCAATCTTCCTTGAAGGTCAAGCCCAACACGGTAACGGTGGAACCCAGCACATTATGCCCGGCCCGGATCATTTCCTTCACCGCCCGTTGTGCGATGAAGCGCCCCATCCCGTCATTGATCCGCCGTCCGGCAAGAATCACCTGGGGAATATAGCCGAGCTTTTCCGCTTTATGGGTCAGGTAATAGGGGTCCACCCCGATGCAATGACCGCCGACCAACCCTGGTTTGAAGTTGAGAAAATTCCACTTGGTGCCGGCGGCTTCCAACACCTCGTTGGTGTCGATGTCCATCACGTCGAAAATCAGGGCCAGTTCGTTCATCAGGGCGATATTCAGGTCGCGCTGGGTATTTTCGATCACTTTAGCGGCTTCTGCGGCCTTGATGGAACCAGCACGATGCACGCCGGCAACCACAACCGACTCATAGACCTGCGCAACGATTTCCAGCGTTTCCGCATCTTGACCGGAAACCACTTTCTTGATCTTGGTAAAGGTGTGCTCTTTGTCGCCGGGATTGATGCGTTCAGGGCTATAACCCACCTTGAAATCCTCTCCGCACTTCAAACCCGAAAGCCGCTCCAGCACCGGCACGCAGTCTTCCTCGGTGGCTCCGGGATAAACGGTGGACTCGTAGACGACGATATCCCCCCGCTTCAGAGCCTTACCCACCGTTTCTGAAGCACGGATAACCGGGGTCAAATCCGGTTGGTGTGCGTCATCCACTGGGGTGGGCACCGCGACGATATGAAAGTTTGCGGCACGCAAATCTTCAATACTGGCGGTATAAAGTATATCTGCCGCCTTGAGATCGACGGCTTCCACTTCTCCGGTCCGGTCGTGACCGGACTTAAGTTCTTCAATACGCTGCTGGTTGATATCGAACCCAACCGTCCTGGCACTTTTTCCAAAAGCAACGGCAACCGGCAAGCCGACATACCCCAGACCAATTACGGAAATCACTCTATTCGCGGCCATAACGACTCTTAATAATTTGAAAATTCAGCATATTTCCCGCATTGCACAACCGGCACACGGGACCTAAAAAAGGGTGGAAGTTTCGCACAAACCCTGTTGCGAGGCAAACGCATTTCTTTGAAGATCGCTCCCTGACCCCACTGAAGGCTGAGAAATATCTTCAACCTTGAGGTTCATGTGCGCCAGGGCACCGGAATACGCTGGTCAACGCTAAAGATCGGTTTCGAAACATGCTTGTTTTGTTTTCCAGATTCAGTCTTTTTGAATCCCCCGCGCCCCAGCAAATCACTCGTCAGTCCGTCCTCACGACGGAAAAAAACGCTGAAGCTTGTCATAAAACACATGGCGCAACATATATGGCGCCACCGCCCGCCGGATCTCGACATCACTGACCGGGCGGCCATGGCAGCGTTCGCGTAGCCGGGTCATCTCCTTGAAACCGACGTCACCAATTTCAACGGAAGTTTTCTGCTGCGAATGAACCCGAAACGCCGCAATAAAACGAGGCAGCCGCACAAATTTCGCGCCGGCATCGCGCAAACGCAATAACAAGTCCCAATCCATCGCGAAATGGAAGCTTTCATCCAGCGACCCACCGATTTCTTCCCACACCCGCCGCCGCCAGAATAACGTTTCCTGCGGAATAAAATCAGCCCAGGAAAGCACTTGGTCGTCATGGGGCGGCAATACCCAGCGCCCGATTTCCCAATCATTCTCGTCAATCAGGATACGATGGCCGTACACCACATCGACATCAGAATTTCTGGAGAAAAAGTCCGCCACATAATGCAACACACCGGGCAGGAGGATATCGTCGGAATTTAGGTAAGCCATGATTTCGCCGTGGGCATGCGCAAAACCAAGGTTAATGGCATGGGTCTGCCCATTGTCTTTACCAGACTGCCAATGCGTCAGGAATCCGCCGAAACGCTCCAGCACATCGACGGAAGCGTCCGATGAACCACCATCCTGCACGATGTATTCGAGGTTTTCATAGCCTTGGTCTTTCACGCTTTGTATCGTGCGCTCCAGAAAAACCGCCTGATTATAGGAGGGAGTAACGATGGAAATGCTCGGAAGCGGTTCTGCCGCCCTTGCAGACTGATAGTGGGTCGGCAATACCAGTTCACGCGGCGGGTATTGGCGCAGAACCCCCATACGTGGGTAAAAGAGAGGCCCAAGCCAGGCCTTGGTCGAGGCCATCACACCTAGAAACAAGGAACGGACTTTCACCAACACCTTGCCAATCAAATTGGTTCTTTCAAGAAAACGGACACGCTCGTCCAGCTGGAAGATCACCTTTTCTCTTTCTTCACATATCCCTTGAAGGAACCGAGTATCCTTGTCATAAGCAGACTTCAACGAATTGATTTCTGCATCCTTGGTATCGCAATCAGCTTTAAGTGAGCTAATTTCTTTATCCTTGGTATTGCAATCGGCTTTGAGCGTACGAATTTCCCCCTCTTTGAAGATTCGCCCGGTCTCCGCATCGGCGAACTGCTGCAACAACAACCCGATTATGTCGATGCCAGCTTGGAGAGGCGCAATTCCCGTGGCGCTGGAATTCGTGATTAACGCCTCGTTCAGCTTATGTAGCATTAATCTCACATCAATGGACAAATTTTGCGAACCGGTCTTATATAGCAGCTGCTTGAGCGTCAGGTTAAAAATCAGCAGCAGCGTTGGAAAATGGTCGCCTCCAGATTCGCCGGACAACAACTCCGCGCTCCTCAGCACCAGATTTTCCCCGGCACGAAAGTATCGCTCCAAATCTGTGTTGGCAACCCCCCACGCGCCTTCGTGTATGCGGTAATACATTAACGGATCGGAAATATGAACAACTTTTTCCAACAAGCCCGCCCGAATTAACAGCATGTATTCCACGTAGATTCCCATGCCATCCGCACTAACATCTTCGATGCCGCCTATTCCCTTCAGAAAATCGATATCGAACATACCCATGATACCGATGGCCTTGATCTCCCCTAGCAGATATTTTCGGAGGAATTCGGCACCGGAATAAAGTGACGTTTCACCCGAGAAGGTTTTCTTCAAATTGGGACGAGCCAATCCGTAGTGCAAATCATATGCGGTAAAAACACAAGGCGGAAAATCATGCTTAGTTACAGCATCATTTACCGCCTCAAAAAAGTCAGGCGCATAAAAATCATCATCCGCGATACAAGTCACGTACCGGCCTCGCACAAACGTGAGCAAATAATTCAAATTGGCCAGTTGCCCTAAATTTGTGGGGTGATTGATTATCCGGACTCGCGCATCATTTACCCCAAGAATCTCCTGTGTCAGCGCACCATCTGGATTATTGTTACCAATAATCACTTCGAAGCTTCCAAATGTTTGGCTTAAAATGCTGTCGAGCGTTTGCCTAAGCAACTCATTTCTATCGAAGGTCGGCAGGCAAATGGAGAAAAGTGGGGCATCTGCTTGTATTTCTGGTAAATCGCTCATTTAATCTCAACAAAATAACAACGGGTTAGTGTCAAATCAATATAGTTTTTAAGGCCGCGCAAACACGCCCCACCGTCTCTTCGTCCATATTCATTCCGCTTGGCAAATTAACACCATAAGGACTGATCGCATAACTCACCGTATTACGCTGTTTGGCGCGAATGGATTCCAGCAAGCCATCATATGCGGGCAACGAACTCAATGGATGAAAAAAGGGGCGGGAATCGATGCCATCCTGGGACAGGCGCTCCATCACGTCCTCCTTGGTTAAACCGAGGCACGGATCAAGAATAAGCGAAACCATCCAATAAGTATTTCTTGTATCCGGCGCTTCGTAATTCAACGTAACACCCTCGATACCGTCCAACCCTCTGGCATACCACTGGAAAATTTGCCGCTTACGTTCAATCAATTCTTCAATCCGCTCCAGTTGCGCCAAGCCGAGTGCAGCCTGCATGCTACTCATCTTGTATTTGTACGCCACCTCAGTATTGAAAAACATTCTGTCGCCCGGGGGGCGCCCATGGTCACGCAGAACAAGTGCTCGACGATATATATCCTCACGCGCTGTCACTAGCATGCCCCCCTCGCCGGTAGTTAGTGTCTTGGAACCGTGGAAGCTGAAAACCCCGGCATCCCCAAACCCCCCGGCCTTTTTGCTTTGATATTCAGAACCAATCGCCTCCGCCGCATCTTCAATAACGGCAATCCCATGCTTTTCGGCAATTGCGCAAATTTTGTCCATTTCAGGCATATTGCCGTACAAGTCGACTGGGATAATCGCTTTAGTTTTTTCAGTTATGCAAGAGGCGAACGATTCCGCGGATACACACCATGTCCGAGGATCAATGTCCGCGAAAACAGTAGTCGCCCCCAAATAAGTAATGGGAGCCACCGAGGCGATCCAGGTGATGTCCGGTACAACAACCTCGTCACCAGGGCAAATGTTCAATGCCGCCAAGGCCAAATGGATAGCGGAGGTACAAGATGGGAGGGCGATTGCGTAGCGCACACCTAAATACGAGGCAAATGCCTGCTCGAACCGCTCATGGTATACGTTGGCGTTGCCGTACCAGGCATGAGTTACGGCATCGGTTACATATTCGATTTCCTTGCTGGTAATCCACGGACCAGAAACAGGAATTCGTTTCACGGCAGCCCACCGACACACTTCAAATAACCGTCGGGTGCGACAGTAATCAATAATTTTGTTTCCATTTCCCTGTCGATCTGAAAACGATCATTCTTTTTCAAGAACTCCCACACCGCCGTCTTGGGGTTGTTACCCTTTCCCCATGGGCGATCAGGATAAGCATCCTCCGGCATATCCTCGATAACCGTATCGAAAACCACGAGATAACTGTCCTTGGTTACCATGGGTGAATAGAGTTCAAGCTCCTTGAGGACATGTTGATGAGTATGATTGGAATCCAAGATCACCAGCACTCGTTCCTTGCCTTGCGCGTAAGCGCGGATCTGCTTCACCACTTCGCCGTCAATAGATGACCCCTCAATCATCCTGATCCGTTTGCTCAAAGGATGCTTCTCGATTTCGACGCGATTATGTGCGCGTATATCAATATCGATCCCGAGCACGATTCCTTCGCCTCCGATCAACTCCAACATGGACGCATTGAATATTAGCGAGCCACCGCGCGCAATACCTGTTTCAATAACCAAGTCCGGTTTCACCCGCCATATAATTTCCTGTAGGGCGATTATATCTTGGGGAAACTGTATGATCGGGCGGCCAAGCCATGTGAAATGATAGGAATACTCGTGCTTGGTGCTTGCGACGAACCACTGCTGCGTCAAATCCGCTAAAGACCTATCCGAAGCCATCTCGCCGATCTTCAGTTGGTTTCTGCCATTAAAACCGTCAACATCTTCTTGCATATTGTGCCCTCATTGTTACTACGTCATTCTAATTCAGCAACAGCCCATCCAAGGCAATTGATCCAGGCCGTTACCCAACCAGATTAATACAGACCTGAGCAGCCTTCAGCAAGGAGAGCACTTCATCCCGATAATTTGAATTCATTAAAATTACGTCGGTAACCCCCCTGACCGGCAACTCGCGGTAGCTGACAATAGGGTGTCCGGTTCCGGGCAGAAAATATCCCTGTTTCCTGGGATTGATGTCGACCACGCAATCGATAAGATCGCCGACTGGATCCACTTCGTTCGCAAATGTTGCCCCCTTTGCCCCCCCACCCCATAGAGCAACCTTGCCTTTCGCCGCCAAAAGACGGATTTCTTCCACCTTGGCTTCCAGTGTTCTTTTAGTCGAAATTGAAAATGCTCGCGTCAATTCCAACATCGCTTCAGGATTGTAATCAACCACCATCTCTGTCCTGCTGGGTGAGGCTTCCACCCACAGGTATTGGCCGCCAAATACGTGTTGAACTTTATCAACGTTGAATCCGGAAATTTGCATTGCGGTTGCCAATGAATCGGCACTAAACAGCGTGCAATATTCGTAAAAGAAATTCCAGCTAGCCCCGTTGCGCAAAATCCACTCAACGCAAGGCATTTCGATAAACACTTGGCCATTTTCGGAAGCATCTACTGCTTTCCGCACTGTCTGTAGTAATACAAGAGGGTCCTGTACGTGCTCAAGCACATGGCGAATGACCACAAAATCGGCAGAAATCCCGGCGCAATCCGGCCCATAGAAGCACCGATCAAATATCAGCTTGCCATCAAATTCGTTGAGGGGACCACCATAGCCAGGGTCAAAACCACGGCCCTGGTTTTTGGTTCCGCCGGCAACCAATTGCCTCAGAAACGCCCCATCACCGCAACCAACCTCTACAATTCTGCTCTCATTCACCCCCTTTTCAGACAGCAAATATGTTACGAGTTTGTCGAGATGCTCGGAGAAATGTGGTGAACAGGCCTGAGTGCTGTCGTAGTTGCTACCGTATTCCAACAATGCCGGGTTAAACGTTTGATTGAAAACGAAACCGCATTTATTGCATACCGCCATGGCAATATCGTCACGTGTGATGTTCCTAGCGTCCTCATGGCTCACCATGAGCAGATTTTGGTGAACCGGGGCATGCCGCCGGTTCAAAAAAACCTCCGTGTCAGGATTTCCACAAACAGGGCAAATTACTGCATCAGATTTTATAATTACCCCCTGTTCAACCCGCAACTTCAGAAAACAGTGGGTAAGCGGCATCTCTACTCGAAATCATCTCAGGTTGGAAAGGCCATTGGATAGAAAATGCGGGGTCATCCCACCTTACCCCCCCAGCACTATCCGGGTGATACGCCGATGCCATCTGATAATAAACTTCGGTATCGTCGGCAAGCGTGAGAAAGCCATGCGCAAAACCTTTCGGAATGTAAATTGCCTTGCGGTTACCCGCGCTTAGCTCAACACCAACCCAGCACTTGAACGTGGTGGATTCCGGCCTCAAATCGACAACCACATCGTAGATTGCCCCCACAACGCAACGCACGACCTTTGCTTCCTCGTGTGGTTTTTTCTGATAGTGCATACCCCGCAGAGTGCCTTTACGCTTGTTGAAAGAAACGCTGCTTTGCACAAAGTTGAAATCGCATCCATGTGCCGCAAATTCCTCACCGCAAAAAGTACGGGCGAAGAAACCGCGTTCGTCAGGAATCGGCTCAAGCTCAACAACAAACGCTCCTTGAAGTGACAGAGGAGAGAATTTCACTCCAACACCTCGACACTAGGGATAGGCACTACGAATTTCCCCCCCCACTCACGAACATATCCCATTTGCCCGACGATCTCGTCTTTCAGATTCCACGGCAAAATGAGGACATAGTCAGGCTTCGTCTCGCTTAGTCTCTCCGGCGCATAAATCGGGATACGAGTTCCTGGCAGGTAGCAGCCCTGCTTATGCGGGCTACGATCCACCGTGTAGTCAAGAAAATCCTGTCGAATGCCACAATAGTTGAGCAATGTATTGCCCTTGGCAGGCGCACCATAACCGGCAATATGCTTGCCCTCACGTTTAACAGCAATAAAAAACTCGAGTAATGCACGCTTAGTTTCGCATACCTGCTCAGCAAAGGCGGCATAGGTAGCAAGGGAAGTCAGCCCCGCCGTCGCTTCGCTCTCTTTCAACTTCGCGACGCGTGGTTCTACCGCTTTTGTACTATCCTCGACATGGCGCGCATAGATACGTAGAGAACCGCCATGAGTTGGCAACTCTTCAACATCAAACAAGATCAACCCATGCTTGGAGAATACTTTCTCCACCGTAGTAAACGAGAAATACGAGAAGTGTTCGTGGTAGATGGTGTCGAACTGGTTTTCCTGCATCAACCGCAATAGATGTGGAAATTCCATAGTGATCGCGCCATCTGCCTTTAGCACAATCTTCATCCCGGCCACAAAATCGTTGAGATCAGGCACATGGGCCAGCACATTGTTGCCCAGCAAAAGATCTGCCTGAAGACCTTCTTGTTCCAGTTCCCGAGCTGTGGCGACCCCAAAAAATTGCATCCGGGAGGGAATACCTTTTTTTCGTGCTACTTCGACGACATTGGCTGCCGGCTCTATCCCGAGCACAGGAATATTAGCGTCCTTGAAATATTGCAGCAAATAACCATCATTACTCGCGATTTCAATTACCAAGCTTTTCCCGTTAAGCCCGAAACGTTCCGTCACCGTTTCCGTATAGGATTTGGCATGAGCGAGCCAGCTATCGGAATAAGAAGAAAAGTAGGCATAGTCGCCAAATATGCTCTGGGGACTTTCGAATTCGGGCAACTGGATGAGAAAGCACTCGCTGCAAACGTACGCATGCAATGGATAGAAGGGCTCCATCTTCTGCAAAGTATCAGTAGCAACATAAGCATTGGCATATGGCGACATACCCAAATCTGCAAACGTAATCTGCAATGGGCTGGCACAGAAGCGGCACAGGTTGTGATTGTCAGCAGTCATTACCGCTCTCAAATAGGTTATTTTTTTCTTCCGGCATAATAAAAGCCATTGGGATTCATATAGCCCTTGGCAACACTATATTGGTCAAACGTTGCAAAAACATCGGACAATTGATGCGCCACTTGATCCCCCCCTCTTATTCCGCCAAGGAAGCGATAAATGAAAGAAAATCCCGGTTTAAATTCAATCTGGTTATACGCTTTGTTCAAAGCCGCGATGATTTCATCCCCAGAAGAATCATTATCATGGGGGGACTGTCCGCCATTCTCGTTTTTATCGCATTCCATGAGGAATTCGTGATAGATCGTTTCGGTAAAACTATCAAAGTTTTCTTGTGTAATATTCGACACTTCTGGATATCGTTCATACCAATGACCGGTTATTGATAAAACCAGCCTTAACAAGGCAACAACCGCAGCATCCTGCTTTCTCCATTTTTCATGCCAAGGCTCATAGCATAAAATTATTCCATCTTTTTTCAAATGGGTTAGGGATTTGGCGACAACTTCGTCCATATCCGAGAAGTGATGCAATGCGCCCGAAAATATTATTGCATCGAACATTCCGTCAATTGCTTCAAATGAAGACAACACATACTCAAGAGAGCCAAACCCTTCGACATACTTGTTATTTTTTAGAGCCTTCTCAGCAAGAAATATAGATTTTTCAGAAATATCTATTCCTGTAACATGGTGTCCATTTCTTGCAACTTCGAGTGAAATGATGCCTGGGCCACAACCAACATCCAATACTGCCAAACCATTTCCCCCGTAATTTAACAGGGAGTCATTAAACCATTTAGCAATCTGGCCTAGATAAATCCCCATAAAATGAGGATCGCGGAAAAAGCTTTTATAAAAATATTCACATTTCACCCCATCCCTTAGATCAGGAACAAAACCAGCACTTTCTCTTTCTTGCATTCTGTCATTAAACGCTTTGGCTTCTTCTTTTTGTTGCTCAGTAAACTTCATCGCACCCACTCCAGATTGCTGGTTAGCAGTCCGGCCTCTTTCAGGTGTGAAAGCATCTTAAGACGCATCAACTTGGAATTGCGGAAATCCTGGTCGGCGAACCCCATCGCTTCAAGCCCTTCCTTCAACTGCTGAATTGCTCCAACCAAGGTCATCTCTGGCTGATGATTAGGTGCTAGCCTACGGTATAAGTCAAAACTCACTCGGTAAGATCGTTTATCTGGTTCTGCATTTTTGTTAATGGATATCTCCACTCCCGGCATAACCTGCACAACGGCTTCGGCCAAATCGCGCACTTGGCAATTCCATTCATTGCTACCGGTATTCACAGCGAGGAAGTCCCCACCATTGACCACATCCCTGGAAATTGCCCAGTCGATTGCAATAGCCATATCGTGCACCGTAATCAGTGGCCGCCAAGGTGTCCCGTCACTCAATATAACGATTTTCTTGTTTGCAACCGCCCCTGCGACGAAGTCGTTCAGGACGAGATCCAGGCGTAGCCGCTCCGACATGCCACAGGCGGTAGCAAAGCGTAGACAGGTGACACGAAAAGCAGGTGACGCTAGCGATTCCAAATAGCGCTCCATTGCCACCTTGGAACGCGAGTATGCAGTCAGCGGATTGAGCGGGGATTGCTCCGAGCGTGCCTCATCCGCAGCAAAACCATACATGCTACAACTAGATGCAAACACAAAAGATCTTACGCCTGCTGCCTTTGCCATCTGCGCAAATGCCATACTTGATCGATAGTTGATATCGTCAGTAACATCCTCGAATTTGTTACCCATTGGATCATTAGAAATTGCTGCTAGATGCACTACCACATCCACACCTTCCAGCAAGTTCGCTGATGGATGCCGTATATCCTGAAAATATTGAATATCCATTCGGGTTTCAGGAAGAACCTCTGCATTGGTTAAGCAATTAGCGAAATATCCTACATCCGCTCCCGTCAGAATTGCTTCCGGATATGAGACACGTAGCCGCCGAATCAAAGTTGGACCGATATACCCCATATTACCGGTAATCAGAATTTTCATATTTGCTCTCTCTGTTAGTTAGTGGCAATTCCATAGTTCCAAAACATCCTGTTCCCTACAAGGTTGCACTTGGATGCCGAATTGCCCCTGACATTCTTCCCTAACGCGACATCTAGATTTCTTGAATCTCGCTGCGGAGTTGCGCCACCTATCACCTCCCCAAACGGGTTTTACCGGCGCAACGCCTTGGCACTGACACAAGCAGTCACATATACACGACACCCACGACAGATGCTTACCACACCTTCCAGTCAGCCTTGTTTGCGGACCACAGCCCGTTCAAGTAATCCATGTCTCTCAAGGTATCCATGCAGGCCCAAAAACCCTGATGCCGGTAAACCATCAACTCCCCCTCGAGAGCAAGTTGTTCCATCGGCCCGAACTCAAGATCACAGTCGTCAGATGTTGAGAGGTAATCGAATATTTTTCGGTTAAAAACGATAAAACCGCCATTGATCATCCCGCCACCATCCACCGGCTTTTCATGAAAGGACTGGACGCGGTCTCCATCCGTCTTGAGCTCCCCAAACCGGGAGGCCGGATTGACGCCCGTAACCGTGGCGAGCTTTCCGTGTTTTTCGTGAAATGTTAGCAAGTCGTTGATATTGACGTTAGTAATTCCATCACCATACGTCATCATAAATACATCGCCAGTCACGTATTTTTCCACTTTTTTCAGACGTGCTCCCTTCAAAGCACTTTCGCCCGTATCCGCCAAGGTAACACGCCAACCCGCCTCGTCATGTCCATGATGAATGGACACATTCTCCGGCCTTCCCAACTCGACCGTCACGTCGTTGTTCATGATTTCGTAATGAAAAAAATAGTTCTTTATCATTTCACCTTTGTACCCCAAGGCGAGAACGAAATCGTTGTGCCCATAATGAGCGAAAATTTTCATGATATGCCACAAAATTGGGCGGGGCCCAATATTGACCATCGGCTTCGGACGAAATTCGGTTTCTTCTCGGAGACGGGTGCCAAGCCCGCCACAAAGGATTACAACATGCATCGACATAACTCCTTAAGCCATTGCCATCTGGGCAGCCACGCAGAATCTGATAACTGCGAACAATCCATTCCCTTCGTATCTCCAACTCAATTCGGTCGAATAAATCTTGCGGTCAGTGGCACACCAAACATCCCCAAAAATGGCGCAGGGTCCGTTTCATAATTCCATGTCAGGGAAAACGGCCCCAGCCACGGAGTAACATTTACCGGATAACCGCGATTGGGGCTATGCCCTCCCGCACCGATGGATGCCTGAAATGTGTATTGGCCCGCCTCAAGTGCGCAGGTCAACTTAAGTTCAAACAGGCCTAGTGCCCCTGATTTCAGGGAAAGGGGTTCTATGCCATAAGTCTCGCTGCCGTTACTGGTAACGATTTGGTCGTGACGATTTTTTATTTCGACAGCGGCATCATAGGTTCCATCCTGATAAGCTAGGAAAAGAACCTGAATAATGAGTTCGTCGCCCATTATAACCTTGGCAGTGGGCTCTCTATTGCTGTCCAGAAGGGCGACCCCCAGGATCTTTGCTGACGAATCGGCGGGCATCGACAAATCTGTCCACAACGCAATTTGCTGAAACTGTTCTAGAATATCGGACGCCACGCAATGACAGACTGGTTGAGCCTCGCGAACCGGTTCCGGTTTTCTGTCTTCCTGAAAATATTGCCAGATCGCATCGCTGCTATCGCCGCTGAATAACATTTCCCCGTGACGAAGATATACAGCCCGCTCGCAGAGATCCCGCACTACCCCCATGTCGTGGGAAACAAAAAGTAGCGTGGTCCCCCTGTCGCGCAAATGCTGCATTCTTCGTGCGCATTTCTGCTGAAAGAAGAAATCGCCCACGCTCAATGCCTCGTCAACGATCAACACCTCCGGCTCGACCGCTGTTTGCACGGCAAAAGCCAGCCTCACAGTCATACCGCTCGAATAGGTTTTCACGGGCTGGTCGAGAAACTCCCCGATATCAGCAAAGGACACAATATCATCGAAACACGCTTCGATCTGCGGGCGGGTCAACCCTAACAGAGCCCCATTCAAATAGACGTTTTCACGCCCCGTGTACTCCGGATTGAAACCGCTCCCTAACTCCAACAAAGCAGCCACGCGACCATTGACCACAATTTCTCCGCTGGTCGGCTTGAGCGTGCCGGCGAGAATTTGCAGCAAGGTACTCTTGCCGCTGCCGTTGCGCCCGATAATACCGACCGATTCACCCTTTTTAACGGCAAAAGAAACCTCCTTGAGCGCCCAAAATTCCTTGAGTTGCCCACCGCCCCACAAAGCCTGCTTGAGCCGCTCTATGGGACTTTCGTAAAGGTGATAGCATTTACTCAACCCAGTTATGGCAATCGCGATTTCATCGCTCATATTTGCTGCTCCGCGAGCCGAGACCTCAACCATACCGCCCAAGGCCAAGCCAAATACCATTTTAGTGGGACGCCACCCGTGTGCCGCCTGACAACTTCCATCGCTTCCCGGTAATGTTCGCGGCGTTGACTAGCAGTCTTGGTCAAGCTATGAACCCGGTTGGTAGCCACGAACTCAGGAACGAAAGCCAGCGGACCGAATCGCCGCAAAATCTTCCACCAAAGGTCGTAATCCATAGCAAGGTGGAGATTCTCGTCGACCCCATCCACCGCCTCCCAAACTTCACGGCGCATCAAGGTTCCGGGTTGTGAGATAAAACAATGCTGGGCGAGACGCCATTCCGAAAATGGTCCGGTCCAATAAGGTTTGGTCGGTCTGCCATACTCGTCGGTGTTCCAGACGCGCCCATAAACCGCCGGCAAGGCTACATCGCCCTGCAAGCGCTTCAACAACTGAGGCAACCCATCTGGAAGATAAGTGTCATCGGCATTCAGCCAGCATACAAAAGGTGCAGAACCTCGGGAAATAGCCTTGTTGATGGCGGCCGCCTGTCCGCCATCCGGCTCGCTGCACCACCATGCTAATTTTGCCTGCCATTTTTCGATAATTTCGCAGGTATTGTCGGTTGACCCGCCATCCGCCAACATCACCTCGACCGGTACCCCTTGGGAAAAGATGGAGGTCAGCGCCTGGTCAAGAAATTGCCCCTGGTTGAGCGACGGCACGGCTATCGTAACGAGGGGAGCGCGCACTTCGTTACCTCCCGTCATCAAACCACATCCGCAAAGCCGTCGCGCAACCGTTGAAACAACGCAAACCCACTCCACGCGACAATCAACGCGACTGCGGTGTAAAGCGCCAACCCCAAGAAATCCGGAAACATGCCGCGCAACATAACCAATCTAACCTGATCGATGATAAAGGTCAGCGGATTCAGCAACATGATTTCTCTCAGGTTAGCGGGCACCGATTCCAGGCTGAAAAATACTGGTGACAGAAACAATAGCGCCTGGGTAACGATATGGACAACCTGACCAACATCGCGAACATATACCCCCAGGGCACTCAAGCCCCATATCACAGCAAGCATCACTGGCAACAGCGGCAGCATTACGATAGGCACAAGGATTATGGTCCAGGCAGGCATCCCCAAGAGCACAACATAAAAAAGCAGCCAGGCCACGAAACTGACCACTGCATGAAACAGTGCGGAACCAATCGCCACCCACGGAAATATTTCCAGAGGAAATACGACCTTCTTCACATAATTAGGCTGATTACTGATAAGCGTCGGCGCTCGATTAACGCACTCAGAAAAAAAATTAAACACAATCAATCCGGAAAACAGCACCAGCGAAAACTCCAAAGTCGAATTGGCCCCTCCCCAGCGCATATTGAAAATGGTGCCGAACACCAGGGTATAAACCCCCAACATGAACAATGGGTTGGCAAACGACCAGAGGACTCCACCGAATGACCCCTTATAGCGCCCACCGATATCCCGTTTAACCAGCTCCAGGATAAGCGTCTGGTTCTTCTGCAATGAAGTCCATATTAGCCGCGGGTGGACACCGGATTCGGTCGCGCTGGCACCATCCCGCTTTATGGAATATTTTTTCATCGGAACCGGCCTGTTTGGACTGATTCGGGAGCTTGGGAGCGCAGACGCATCAAATGTGCCTCCGTAACACCCCCTGATTAGGTGCGACCATAATGATCGTCGAAACGGACAATATCGTCCTCGCCAACGTAATCCCCACTTTGTACCTCTATCATCACGAGATCAATCACACCGGGATTTTCCAGCCGGTGTTTATGCCCGGCAGGGATAAAGGTCGACTCGTTGCAATTAACCAGAATTTCCTGGTCTCCGTTAATCACTTTGGCCATTCCGCTCACCACAACCCAATGTTCGCTTCGATGATGGTGCATTTGCAACGACAGCGAGGCACCCTGCTTGACGACAATGCGCTTGATTTTGAAACGGCTGCCCTCCTCCAGTACGGTATAGGTTCCCCAAGGTCGGCTAACCGTGCGATGCAGGCGATAGGCGTCGTGCCCGGACAGTTTGAGCTGGCTCACGATATTGCGTACGTCCTGCGCACGGTCGCGATGTGCTACCAGAAGCGCATCCGGCGTATCGACTACAATCAGGTTCTCGACACCAACCACCCCGATCAGATGGCCTTCGCTCTGGATATAGGAATCTTTCACGTCGTGCAGCAAAACGTCACCGGCTATCCGGTTCCCATTGCCATCCGGCTTGACCAGATCACTGATGGCGTTCCAAGAACCGATATCGTTCCAGCCAATTTCGCACGTGACCACGACAGTATTGGATGATTTCTCCATAAGTGCATAATCGACCGAAATATTCGGCACACCCGCAAACGACTGGGCGTCCAGTTCCGTCAGCGACAACCGTTTTCCGTTCGTCTTGCGGGACACATTCATACAATCGCGAATACCTTCGCTGATCTGGGGTGCATGATTGCGCAACTCAGACAGGTAAATGCTGGCCTTGAAACAAAACATCCCGGAATTCCAGTAGAACTTTCCGCTCGCCAGATATTCCTGGGCCGTCTCCAACGTGGGTTTTTCCACAAATCGTTTAACCGGATAAGCACTTGAGGAGGGGAAGCAGGCTTCTTCGACGGCCTCGATGTATCCGTAACCTATTTCTGGAAACTCCGGACGTATCCCGAAAGTCACCAAGCGACCATCCTCCGCCTGTTGTACCGCTTGACCGACAGCTTCGGCGTAAGCAGCTTCATTCGCAATCAGATGATCGGCAGGCACCACCAGCATAATTGCGTCGCCATATGTTTCGCACAAATACTCGGCGGCGGCGGCGATGGCGGGGGCGGTATTGCGCCCGAACGGTTCAAGAATGAACGAGGTGGTCAATTCACTTGAATTCAGTTCCCGGTACTCATCCTCAGTCTTGAAGTAGACTTCACGATTGGTAACCGTCAGTACCTCGGCCACCCCCGGCAACGTGACGTTTCGCAGAAAGGTCTTTTGCAGCAACGATTGGCCGTCCGCAAGGCGCATGAATGGCTTGGGGTGCGACTCGCGGGATACAGGCCAAAGTCGTGTCCCGGCCCCGCCGGACAAGATTACCGGTACAAAGTTAATACTCAATTTATCTCTTCCCTTAAATCCAATCCGACAAGCACATCAAAACGTTGCCCGAATGCCGAACACGGTAATTATTCATTGCTCATCGAGTAACGCCGCGTTTGTTTCAGGGGATGCACCAGCTTGTTGTTCCCACATGGCCAAGCGTTGCGCCAACCGGCGGATTTCCCGTTCTTGGCGGGTATGCTCCAAATCCATCAGCAACATTTTGATCAGTATCACCGTCATTCCACAGATCAAGGCAATTATCGGCGGATATTTGATCCCCAAATAGGGAGCGACAACATCCGTTGCCCCTGGAAACAAGCCCAAAAACAGGACGCCCAACGCCGCCAGCAGCCACCAATAAGCATATCGGATGCGTAAGTGGTCACGCCTGACTAGGAATAGAATGGTCACCGCAATGGCGATACTAAAGCCAGCGGTGGTAAGGTGATAAGAGATCATTTTCTAGCGGCGCCCCGGATTCCAACGAGCAAAACACAATATTGCGGTCTGGACAAGGTACCAGCCAACTGTCCACCAAGAACTGAATATGCGGGACACACCGCTTTGGCGTGGGCGCATTTGCACCGGCACCTCGGTTATCGTCAAACCACATTTTCTTAATAGGATTAACACACCCACATCCTGATAATCCAGCAGGGTCGCCTCGGGAGAAGCCAGCACCGCAATTGCGGCTGCGTTGTATGCGCGAAATCCCGAGGTAAGGTCCGCCAAATCGAATCCTGCCAAGCGCCTAAAGAATGCCCAAGCAACCAGCCTCGCTTTCGATGCACGCTGTGGACACGCTCCGATCACGACATCAACCGTGCCAGTACGCAATGGGTCCATTAAGGACGGCAGATATTCACTCAAGTGCTGACCGTCGGCATCCATCGTGACCACACAATTGAAACCGAGCTTCTGCGCGTAGCGAATCCCGGCTTGGGTCGCCCCCCATGCTCCTAGTGGCAATGCCAACGCCAGCACGACCGCCCCCGCTTTTCTGGCCTGGGCAATGGTGTTATCGATACTTGTATCATCCACCACCACAACCGGCACATTCAGCTTTTCACGGATTTCCTGCACCACTTCGCATATTGTTGCCGATTCATTCCGTGCAGGAATCACAACCAACGGTTTAATATTGTGAATTTTGTTCATTTCGCGAATAATCGCTGAATCTGGCTGGTTTTATGGTGAGAATGGTGTACCGATAACAACGCACCCATAGCGCCTAATTGCACATCGAGGTTCTCAGAACCAATCTGTAGGCATCAATTATACCATCGGCTATCCGGCTCATCTGAAATTCACTTTCAAAGCGGAGCCTCGCTGCCGCCCCCATAGCTTTCCTCAACGCATCATTTGCCTTTAACCTGAGCAACGCTTGCGCAAGCGATTTCGGGTCAGCCGGCACCACCAGCAAGCCGGTTTCACCGTGGCTGACCACCCACCCCATCCCAGATCCCGGCACATCGCTCGCCACCACCGGCTTTCCAGCCCACATTGCTTCCAGCAACACCATCCCGAACGCCTCGGTACGCTCCACTGAAGGCAGACAGAACACCTCGCACGATTCAAGGAGAGCCCGAACCTCCTTCTCCGTCCGGTACCCGACCATCATCACTTTTTCCGCGAGCCCCAACGAATCTATTACTGACTCCAGTCGCGCTCGTCGTTCGCCGTCCCCTACCAGGATCAGCTTTCCCCCTTTGATTCCAGCCATGGCACGTATCAGCGTTTCATGCCCCTTATAGTAAGTCAGGCGTCCCACACACAGGATTCTTAATTCCGCGTTGGCCCATTGCGAGGCAGCCCAAGTTCGTTGCGACTCTTCCGGTTCCGGCAGACGGGCCGGGTCGAATCCCAACGGAATGACCTTGCATTTCTCCCGCCATGGCCGCAAGGCCTGACTGACCTCAAGATAAGGCGGCGAAGTCACAATGATCGCTTTTGCCTTGGACAATAAGGCGTTTTCAAATGGCCGGTAAAGAGGGTATGCAAGGGCTAGGCGCTTATCGAGCTTTGACGCTACCACGTCGGAATGCCAATGCACTACCGAGGGTATGCGGGAAGCAAGTGGGGACACCAATCCCCATAGCGCAGAGGTATTCGGCATATGGTAATGAATGACATCCGGTTTGGTACGGAGTAGCGTTTTTTCCAACCACAACGGGAAGCTCGGACTTACCGGCGCGTACAGCAGTCGTCCCCAGGTCGGAACGCGTATGACTTCCACACCGGCGCCATCAACCGCACCAGCAGAAATACTCGCACGACTATGAGCATGGACGAGGGCCGTACACAAGACCCCCTTTTTCTGTAGCGCCGGAAGTAAATCCCCCACGAAGGTTTCCATGCCGCCGGCAAAGGGGGGGTAATATTTGCAGATGTGCAGGACCCTCACCTGTTCGCCTATTTGATGACGATTTGCTTTAGTTTTTCACACCCCACCTGCATACCTAGCTCACAAGCTTTACCTAAGTCTTTCTGGGCACCATCGAAATTTTTTAATGCGAAAAATATTTCACCGCGGTTTAAGTACGCCTGCGCCTCGGACGGGTTCAGCTTCAGCACCAAAGCGTACTCATCCAGCGCACGCTGAATCTGATTCAGCCGCACATACACCTGACTCCTGAAAAGATGCGCCTTGACGTGGGTGGGATCAGTCGAAATTGCATTACTTAGGCTGTCCAGCGCCTCTTGGTTGCGGCCCAGCCTGAAATTGGCGATCCCCCGCCCGAATTGCACATCGAAGGGATTCGGGTTTATTGCACGAGCAGCATCGAAGTCCTGCAGCGCATCAATGAAACGATTCATTTGAAGGTAGAGAGTGCCGCGGTCTATCAATGCATTAAGATTCCGACCATCTTTTCCGAGCGCTTTATCCAGCTCCTGCAACGCACCTTCATTTCTACCCTGCTTTCGGTATACGGCGCTGCGCAAAATATAGACATCGGCCCATGTCAGCGAACCCGCCGCCTGTACTAGGTAATCCAAATCCTGCATGGCAAGCTCGTCGTGCCCGATTTGGTTATTGGCGGCCGCACGATTGTAGTAAGCCTTGAAGTTGTCTTTATTTAATTCAATTGCCTTGCTGTAATCATTGAGTGCGAGGGAATATTCCCTTAGCATGAAATATGCGGTCCCTCGATTCACCCAGGAATCTGACTTGGCGGGGTTAATTTCGATAGCCTTTTTGAAGTCGGCCAAGGCCAATTCCGCGTTGCCAGACTTGATGTAAGCCCCGCCTCTTCCCGCGTACAAGCGATCTTTTCCAAGTCTTGAGCGTTGGTCTTCGTTATAGCTCAATGCATCGTTCCACGCCGCCAATTCCGATTTGAAGGTTGCAAGCCGATTAGTCGCAATACCTCCAGCAATCACAACCATGATCGCCAGAACCGCGTAGGCGGCCCTTTCCGGGAAGCGCGACAAAATCAGCGGAAGCATCGCCGGAAGCCCGGCCAGCCAGAGATAATTTCGATAGATAACAAAAGGATCTTGCACCCACACTACCGTGAGTTCCGACAGGAATAGTACCCACGGGAACAACATCCCAAAGCCGAACAACCCCTTTTCCCCGCCGCGAAGCAACAGCCTCCCACCGATCACCGGCCATACCAGAAATGCCACGAACCCAATGGATTCCGGCCATGAAAAAAAACTGACCGGGAATGTTTCGCGGATATCTACCGACATCCAACCCGGATAGGGGACAAACCACAGCAAGAGGTACTTGAAGAACAGGTAACCCTGATTCATGATGCTCAGCGGGTACGCATATTTCTGGATATCCGGATTTTGCTTTGCCAGGATACCCAAGAAGTTTTGTGACGTCTCATCAAACGCCTTACCTAGGATATCGGCGTAGTAATAAAACAGCCCGGACACAACCACCAGCCCGATGGGCACCACCCACCAAAACTCCTTCATCCCGCGCAAAGTGGGCTTGCGCACCAACCCAACCAAAACCAGCGCTACCGCCAAGATCAAGAAGCTATGCTCTTTGGAAAATACTGCCAGCACGTAGAAAAAGCCTGAGGCGACATACCACCATTTCTTTCCCTTTTCCAAGCCATTCAGCAGGCAGGCCAGCGAAAGGATAGAGAATAACGTTGCCATCACGATGCTGCGCTGCAGCAGATAGCCCGCCGCATACACTGATGTTGGATGAACGCCAAATATCAACGCGCCCGCAAAGGCAACGCCCAACGGATAGAGAGTTCGAGAGTTTTGAGAGGTATCGCCATTGACCACTCGATACAGGGAGCTATAGAACCAGAAAATCGCCAGAACCGTTCCAATATGCAGCAGAATATTGGTTACCCTGAATACCAACCAGTTCTCACCTACAAGTTTATAGGTCAGCGCAAACGTCCCATACGAAACCCAACGAACCTGAAATATTGAGAAATTTCCGCCGTAATCGCTGAATATCCGTTCGGAAACCAACTGATTCAAATCATCGAATAGTAGAGGGTTATGCACTGTCCCGGCATACATCACCGCAACAACGACCACCAGCAAACTTGCAAATAGCCAATAGCTACGCAGACCTGCTTCCTTTAACCCAAAACTCTTCATGTTCGCCTCGAATTTTTGCCAATAATTAGCTAAACGACTTGCGATGTTGGACATCGCGGAAATCCCGAATTCTATACTGGATTTGCGACAAACACGCATTCCCGACCTTTTTATTGGAGCGCCAAATGGTGAGCCATTTGGCATTACATATACCACCGCCACAACATGAACAAATCAAGTCATGTCACTTTACGCTTATGTATATCTAAAAAAAAACGCCCCGAAATCGGGGCGTTTTTCTATCTCGTTCAAATCCTCGCAACAATTGCCGCGAGGATTCCTTGAGATGATTAGTTGATGGTGTAAGCCAAGTTGTATGTACCGCTGTTCAGCATGCTGTTGCAAGCCGTACCAGCGGGAGACAACGCGCCACCAACACCGTGACCGACGTAGATCTGCGTACCCTTCAGTACGGTCAGGTCGGCTGCGGCGGGCAACAGATTGAAGCTGGACACAGCTGCCAACGTACCGGTGAAGTAAGACGGGGCCGTCGTGCAGGTCGTGAACAGGGTCCAACCAGACTTGCTGTCCATGAAGTACACACCACCGATACCCGAGCTGGTCGGAACAACCGCAGCCACGAATACGCTGCCTTGCTTGCTGAGGTCGTTGCCGGCCGGAACGTAACCCACGCTGATATTTTGCGAGGTAATCGTGCCGGTTGCGGCTGCGGTCGGCGTCCCCACCGTCGAGGAACCAATGGTTGCCACAGCGAGGGTTTGCTTGGTTGCGCCAGCCTTGCTGGTCCAGACGGATGAATCTTCACCACCCATCACCGCCACGGTAGAAGTACCGGCGCTGGATGCACCCGCCACGATTGCGTTCACCGCACCGGCGGTCGCGGAACTGGAGGACTTAACCTTCAGACCGGTAACCTTGTAGGTGTAGGAACCAGAAGTGGAGTTGGAAGCACCGGACACCGTAATGAACAACTCGCGAGGCGTCCCGCTACCACCATCCTTGACGGTGATGGTGGGCGAGCTACCGATAGCAGTCGTCGTCACATCCGTACCAGCGGCATCGTACACCTTAACCGTTACATCGGTGGCGTTGGTCAGCGTGTCACCGGTCAGCGCGTCACCGCTGGCCTTCTGGATCGTGTAGCCAGTCGGCAAGGCAATACCGATCACGTTGGCTGCAGCAAGAGCACTGTACTTGCCTTCCGTAATAGCGATCTCGGGAATGGTGAAGGTGCTACCTGCGGTGATCGTCGATGCACCGGACGCTACAGAAGCGTTAGTAGCGTTGGCGATTTCAGCCATCTTGACGGTCTGAGCGGATGCACCGGCGGAACCACCGATCGTCACGTTCATGTCACCCACGGTTGCGCTGGTGAAATCCAGATCACCGAAAGTAATCACGGTGTTGCCAGCGGTCGTGGTCGATGCCGTGGCGATCGTGTAGCTTGCCGACTTGGAATCGGTCGCCACAGTCTCGGTACCGATGCTAATCGTGGTATCGGTGCTGGTCAGGGATGTCGTTGCATTGGAGAGCTTGACGCCATTGGACATCGTCAACGACAGGGAACCGTTTGCCGCCAAGGAACCGCCCACCAATTCAGCGATCTTCATGGTATCCGCTTCAGCGCCGACGCAACCCGACAAAGCCGTATAGGTACGACCGGTGAAGCAGGTATCGTAATCGGTCGTGCCGCCGGAAGTAGCCTCAACGAAAGTCGTCGTCGTTCCCTTGGCAACTACAGCACCAATCACCACGTCGGACTGGCTAATCACCGCATTGCCACTGTAAACCTTCACTGTAACAGTCACGTTGCCAGCCGCGCTACCCGCCGGAACAAACACCGAACCACCGGTCGACTTAATCTTGTAGGGGGTAGTCGTCGAAGCAGCCAGACTCGTTTCGAACTGATAAGCTGCGATCGTGGTGGAATTGCCCGTACCGGAACCATCGGACACCTTGCCCGCGCCATCAATCGGATCGGTACCGCTGTCCACAGCAACCGTCGGCTTGGTCGCCCAAGTATAGCCACCATTCAGCGTCAACGTCACATCAGCAGTGGAAGTGTTGTTGGTAAAGGAGCCCGGAACCGTTTCAGCAATATTAATTTGCGTCGGGGTCAGAGTTTGGCTGGCAGCCACGTTGTTAGCAGAAGTCGTATTCAAAGCGATCGTAGCACCCTTGGAGGCCACGGTAGCCACATAGCTATTGGTACCGGTGGTCACACCAACTGCGGTGGACGCGGAAGCGATGCTGACATTGACAGAGGAGCCCACGGTGCTGCTGCTGGTGTTCATGGTGATGTTGGACAACACGATAAACGACGGGGTACCGGCCACACTCAAGGCAGACACGGTCAACGGAATACGACCACTGCTGTCGACATCCGCAGCAACCACGGAATATTCGCTACCAACGGTGTTAGCAGCAACGGCGTTGCCATTCATCGTGGTAAACGCCAGAACCTTGTTCGGCAGACCAATCTTCGTACCCGCAGCAAACTTGGCACCGTTGTCGAGTGCCAGATAGATATTGCCGCCAATCGGACCAATTGCGCCACCAACGGATTCAGTGATGGTCACGGACTGGTTGTTCGCCACAACCGAGGAACCAACTGAAACGTTAACACCGCTGGAAGTGCCGACAGCCTGGGTGGTATCTTCAAACTGATTGGCGGATGCAGCACCCATCGGGGCAACCATCGGAACTGCAACAAACCCCGTGCCCACAGCCGAAAAAGCTGCTGCAACACTTGCCACAACCATTTTTTTCTTGAACGATTGATTCATTGATTTTCTCCTTTTCGATTTTACCCGCTCCCCTTTTACCCTAGCCCTAACAGACTAAGGATCAACAAGGAGAACCTAATTACTACCCTTACAAACCTTTACATCCATCCATTCGCGGCAAGAAGCCGTCAGTCTTTAACTATCGTCTCCCCGCCCCTCCTTTCCAAGAAACCATTCCCGTGCAAGCAAAAGCTCCTGGCAGCGCACAAGGCAGTAAGGCGCATAGGCCAAATTTACCTGCCACCACACCCACTGTCAAGAACAAACTGGCGCCTTCCGGCTGAATTTCCCACGTGAATTCGCTGAATCCATTGGATTTCGTGCTTAAATTAGCACGCAACCCCCCTATCCACAAGCATTGTCGCGGCATTCCGCCCCCCATTCCCGCCAACTGTTGCGGAAAAACAACACGTCTATCATTACTCACAAACTAAGCATTGGCGCGCAATTCAGCCATCGCCAATTCCAACCCTGTCCGCCAGTCCGGCATGGACACCCCGAATTCCCGGCGCAGCTTGTCGTTGGACAACACCGAGTTCTTCGGACGCGCCGCGGGCAGGGGATATTCGCTAGTGGGGATAGGCAACAACCGGGGCTGCTTGTCCAAACCAGCGCTTTCGATGATGGCGCTGGCGAAACCGTGCCAGGAAGTATTGCCAGCAGCGGTGAAATTGTAGATTCCGCTTAGCTCCTGCAAGCCCTTGACCCGTTGGGCGACGATTTGCGCGGTGGTTTCGGCAATCAGGCGACTCCAGGTGGGCGCACCGATCTGGTCGGCGACGATTTTCAGTTCATCGCGGTCTTTCGCCAAGCGCAGGATAGTGAGCAGGAAGTTTTTGCCGCGCACCCCATACACCCAACTAGTGCGCAGGATAAGGTGCGGCACGCCCACGGCACGCACGGCGTCCTCGCCGGCCAGCTTGGTCCTGCCGTAAACATTGAGCGGGCAGGTAGGGTCGTCTTCGACGTAGGCGACAGGTTTGCTGCCGTCGAACACGTAATCAGTGGAGTAATGCACCAGCACCGCACCGAGGCGCTTGGCTTCCTCGGCCATGATGCCGGGGGCTACGCCGTTCACCGCCTGGGCGACGTCCGGCTCGCTTTCCGCCTTGTCCACGGCGGTATAGGCGGCGGGATTGACGATCAAGTGCGGCTTGACCTCGCGGATCACGGCGCGGATCGAATCGGGATTGCGCAGATCCAGCGTGGCGCGATCTACCGCAACCGCCTCGCCCAGCGGCGCCAGGGTGCGCTGCAACTCCCAGCCAACTTGGCCGTTCTTGCCGGTTACGAGGATTTTCATGGGTATACCTCCGCCTGGGCCAGCGGCGTTCCCTTGGCGTCCTTGCCGGAGAGCAGCGGTTCATTGCCGTCGAGCGGCCAGGCTATCCCCAGTTCGGGATCGTTCCACAGGATGCTACGCTCGAATTCCGGCGCCCAGTAATCGGTGGTCTTGTAGAGAAACTCGGCGTAATCGGAAGTCACCACGAAACCGTGGGCGAAGCCGGCGGGAACCCACAACATGCGCTTGTTTTCGGCGGAAAGCTCGACCCCCACCCATTGGCCGAAGGTTGGCGAGCTTTTGCGGATGTCCACCGCCACGTCGAACACCGTCCCGACCGTGGCACGCACCAGCTTCCCCTGGGCCTGCTGGATTTGGTAATGAAGCCCGCGCAACACGTTCTTCGCCGAGCGGGAATGGTTGTCCTGGACGAATTCACCACTATAGCCGGTCATTTCCGCGAATTTGCGGGCGTTGAAGCTCTCGTAGAAGAATCCGCGCGAGTCACCGAACACCTGCGGTTCGATGATGATGACGTCGGGAATGGCGGTGGGAATGGCTTTCATTAGTACACCTTCTCCTGCAACAGGTTGAGCAGATATTGTCCGTAGCCGTTCTTGCGCATTGGCGCGGCGAGGGTTTCGAGTTGCTGGGCGTCAATATAGCCCATACGGTAGGCGATTTCCTCGGGGCAAGCGATTTTCAGCCCCTGTCGCCGTTCGATGGTTTCGATGAAAGCCGAGGCTTCCAGCATGGACTCGTGGGTGCCCGTGTCGAGCCAGGCCATGCCGCGCCCCATCACTTCCACGTCGAGGTCGCCGAGTTCCAGGTATCGACGATTGACGTCGGTGATCTCCAACTCACCGCGCGGCGAGGGCTTGATCGAGGCAGCGACATCCAGGACGCGGTTATCGTAGAAATACAGCCCGGTAACGGCATAGCGCGACTTCGGCTGGGCGGGCTTTTCTTCCAGACTGATGGCATGACCATCGGCATCGAACTCGACTACGCCGTAGCGCTCCGGATCGTGCACCGGATAAGCAAACACCGTCGCACCCTTTTCCTGGTTTGCCGCGTTGCGCAACTGTTGACCGAACTCGTGACCGTAGAAGATATTGTCGCCCAACACCAAAGCGCTAGGCGACGTACCGACGAATTCACGACCGATGATGAACGCCTGTGCCAGCCCGTCCGGCGAAGGCTGCACGGCATAGGAGACATTCAGCCCCCACTGGCTGCCGTCGCCGAGCAATTGCTCGAAGCGCGGCGTATCCTGCGGCGTGGAGATCAGCAGGATGTCGCGAATCCCCGACAACATCAGGGTTGTCAGCGGGTAATAGATCATCGGCTTGTCGTAAATCGGCAGCAATTGCTTGGATACGACTTGTGTCACCGGGTAGAGGCGCGTTCCCGAGCCGCCCGCCAGAATAATTCCTTTGCGGGTGATAGGTGATGAGTGATGGGTGATGGGTGGCGTAGGCTGGGTCATGGTGCGGCAACTCTTTCGTTATGTACCTTCTTGTGCAAACCGGTTATCAGGCGAGAGACTCTATCAAGCAATGGAAATACGTCATGAGATTGTTCCAGATAACCAAGGTCGGCAGCAATCAACAATTGTGTTTCCAACTCACTTAAAGAGCCACGAGCAATACTTAAAAACTGGGCAAATTCCTTCTGACTGGAACGAGCCGCCCCTTCAGCCACATTGCTTGGCACGGAAACCGCAGCTCGGCGCATCTGCGAGGTCAAGCCATACAACTCTTCTCTGGGGAATTTTTGGCTTGCCAGATAAACCACCTTGACCAGCACCATGGATTCTTTCCAGGCTTCGAGCCGGCAATGCGGGCGGAGGGTTTCACCCATCACCCATCACCCATCACCCATCACCCATCACCCATCACCCATCACCCATCACCCATCACCCATTCCCCATCACCCGTACTGTTTATCGACCCACTCGCGATACGCGCCGCTGGTCACGTTGTTGATCCACCCGGCGTTGTCGAGATACCAGCGCACTGTCTTGCGGATGCCGGTTTCGAAGGTTTCCTGGGGTTTCCAGCCGAGTTCGCGCTCGATCTTGCGGGCATTGATGGCGTAGCGGCGGTCGTGGCCGGGGCGATCCTTGACGTAGGTAATCAGCGACGTGTAAGGCTGGCCGTTGGCGGCGGGCTGTTGCTCGTCGAGAATGGCGCACACGGTGTGGATCACGTCGAGGTTGGTTTTCTCGTTCCATCCGCCGATATTGTAGGTTTCGCCGAGGCGTCCGCCTTTCAGCACCTCGCGGATCGCCGTGCAGTGATCGCCGACATGCAACCAATCGCGGATATTGAGGCCATCGCCGTACACCGGCAGGGGCTTGCCGTTCAGCGCATTGAGGATCATCAGCGGGATAAGCTTTTCGGGAAACTGGAACGCACCGTAATTGTTGGAACAATTGGTGGTCAGCACGGGCATTCCGTAGGTGTGGTGGTAGGCCCGCACCAGATGATCGGAAGCCGCCTTGGACGCGGAATACGGGCTGTTCGGGGCATACGCGGTGGTTTCGGTGAAAGGCGCGTCATCCGACCCCAGCGAGCCATACACCTCGTCGGTGGAAACGTGCAGAAAACGGAACGCGGCACGTTCGACGTCAGGCAGACCGCCCCAATAGGCACGCGCTTCTTCGAGCAGCTTGAAGGTACCGTTGATGTTGGTTTCGATGAAATCCGCCGGGCCGTGTATGGAGCGGTCAACGTGGCTTTCCGCGGCGAAATGAACGATGGCGCGCGGCTTATGCTCCTTGAGCAGCTTGCCGACCAGTTCGCTGTCGCCGATGTCGCCGCGCACGAAGATGTGGCGGGAGTCGTTTTGCAGCGCCGCGAGATTTTCCAGGTTACCCGCGTAGGTCAGTTTATCGAGATTGACCACCGGGCCGTGCCCACCGGCGATCCAGTCAAGTACGAAATTCGAGCCTATAAAACCGGCACCACCTGTTACTAGAATCAAGTTTTTTCTCCCTGGTTCGGGTGATGGGTGATGAGCAATGAGTGATGGGTAAAATCTTTTCGGCGCCTATGGCGCTTTCCCATCACTCATCACCCATTCCCCATCACCAACTCAGTTATAAGACTCAAGCATTGTAGTACGCCTTGTACCACCCGACAAATTTGGCGATCCCTTCCGACAACGGGGTTGCCGGGGAAAAGCCCACCGCCGCGCGCAGGTCGTCGATATCGGCGTAAGTCGCGGCAACGTCGCCGGCCTGCATGGGCAGGAGGTTCTTGAGGGCTTTCTTGCCGAGCGCCGTTTCGATGGTTTCGATGAAGGTCATCAGTTCCACCGGCTCGTGGTTGCCGATGTTGTAGAGGCGATACGGCGCATAACTGGCGGCGGGGTCAGGCGCGGCGCAGTCGAAAGACGGATCGGGCGCGGGAATCTTGTCGAGCACCCGCACCACGCCTTCGACGATGTCGTCGATGTAGGTGAAGTCGCGCTGCATCTTGCCTTCGTTGAACACGTCGATGGGACGGCCTTCCAGGATCGCGCTGGTGAACAACGACGGCGACATGTCGGGACGCCCCCACGGGCCGTACACGGTGAAGAAGCGCAAACCGGTGGTGGGCAAGCCGAACAGATGGCTGTAGGTATGCGCCATCAACTCGGCGGATTTCTTGGTGGCGGCATACAGGCTGACCGGGTGATCGACGTTGTCATGTACCGAAAACGGCATATGGGTATTGGCGCCGTACACGCTGGAACTGCTGGCGTAAACCAGGTGTTCCACCCCATGGTGGCGGCAGCCTTCGAGCAGATTGACGAAGCCCACCAGATTGCTTTGCACGTAAGCATGGGGATTTTTCAGCGAATAGCGCACCCCCGGCTGGGCGGCGAGATTGACAGCGCGGTTGATACGTTCGGTGGCAAACAGTTGCGCCATCGCCGGGGTATCGGCGATATCCAGGCGAATGAAGCGGAAACCGGGGAAAGCCGCAAGCTGATCAAGGCGCGCCTGTTTGAGTTTCACATCGTAATAATCACTGAGGTTGTCGACCCCGACCACTTCGGCTCCCTGCTCCAACAGCCGCTTGGCGACGTGCATGCCGATAAATCCGGCGACGCCGGTAATGAGAACTTTCATTCAATATCTTTCATAATTATTTCCGAGGCGGCGATGCCAAACCCTTTTGCCAGCGAAGACGGGATATTGGGACTGACCGGATTGACCGTCACCTCCCGCGTCAGGGGACGCACCACCAAATCCATGTCTTCCATGGGAATCGCGCCCAGCAACACCTCGCCCCCCATCACCATCGCCCCGACGAAACAGCGCCGGTTGGCGAAAAACACTTCCACCGGTCCAACGTAGGGAATCAGGCGTTTCGAGCCGTCGGCGAGCGTGACTTCGCGTTTTTCCTGCTCGCGCAGTTCCAATTGGATGGCAACATGCTCGGGAATGCACAAGTGCATCGCCCCCGTATTCACCAGGGATTCCACCTCGATGGACGACAGTTCCGGCTTGACCGGATTCGCCAACATCAGCTTGGTTCGGACTATCCCCATGCCGTCACTCCCTGTTCAATTCCCTAAGCTTGGCGTACTTGGCAAAGCTGTTGAAACAGCCGATCAGGATGTGCACCAGCCCCGGCACGCCATCGAGCAACCCCAGGCGCACAAAATAAAATTTGACGAAACGCAGCAACGGGCTGACCAGCAGACGCGCCACCCCGGCGCGTTTTCCCTTGCCATGCAGGGTCTGCGCCTGCAAGGTGGTATAGCTGTTCTGTTTTTGCAGATACGCCGCCAAGCTTTCTTCGGACTCGTGCAACAGGTCGCCGCGCAGCGTCCCGAGGGAGGTATCCATCAGCACCTTCTCGTGGATGACATCCTCGCTCCAGCGCGAATGGGCACGATGAAAAAGGCGCAGGCTCCAGTCCGGATAACCCTCGCCGTGATACAACCAGCGCCCCATGAAACGGTTGCGGCGCGGAAAACGATAGGCCCCGAAAACCGGGTTGCGCATCACTTCCTCGATGCTGGCGCGCAATTCCGCGCTGACCCGCTCGTCGGCATCCAGGCACAACACCCAGTCGTGGGAAGCACGCATCACCGCGAACTGCTTCTGCCTGCCGAACCCCAGCCAATCCTGGCGAAAAATCCGCGCGCCGTATTGTAACGCAATTTCCAGGGTCTTATCGGTGCTGCCGGAGTCCACCACCACGATTTCATCGGCGAAGGACACGCTTTCCAGGCAGGCGGCAAGGCGGGTTTCCTCGTTGCGGGTGATGATGACGGCAGAGAGGGGGAGTTTGGAGGGCATAACCTCAGCAATCATGACTTGCCATGCAACCCACCTAGCTCATTTACCATCCGTTCTACCACCTCACCCCAGTCACCCGCCTTCTTCTGGGTAAAGATGCGCACCGTCGGATACCATGGGCTGTCTTCACGATCGCGCATCCAGCGCCATTCACTGACATGGCGGTTGAAGAGCCAAGTCGGCCGCCCCAGCCCACCGGCCAAATGAACTACTGCAGTATCTACTGAAATAATCAAATCCAGATTCATCGCCATCGCGGCGGTTTCATCAAAATCCGTAAACTCTTCTGTCCAGTCGATTAGTTTACCTGACACCACCCACTCCTCCTTGTCGGGATCAGGTTCCTTTTGCAGGTTGAACCAGATGACGCCGGGAAGACTCAGCAAGGGTTCAAGTTGCCGCAGAACAAGGGAACGGCCTGAAGCATTCTGGTTGTAGGTCCCTGTTTTCCATACCACACCGATTTTTCTCCTCGATGCAGAAAGTTCGAGTTCAGCAATCCTGCTTTGCCAGTAAGCCACTCGCTCTGGGCTTGGTATCAAGTAAGGCACCTGATTGGGAATAGTTTCCAAAGTCGAGCCTAACGCCAGCGGCAAGGATAGCAGCGGACAATGCCATTGCCCCCGCATCTGATCTACAGGAATCGCATCGACTATCTCCAAATAGGGAAAAGAACGGCGGAACAATTTCAGCAGAGGGCTACCGATCACGAGACTGCCCCCTCCCGGAAAACTATCCATAGCCGGTTGCAGATATCGGGAAAATTGCAGCTTATCCCCCCATCCCTGCTCCTCTATGACCAGAAGGCGATCTGCTTTTGCGTGCTGCTGCCCGACCCATCGCGCCAGATGAGTATCGGGACGATGCACCTTGCGTTCACTTCCTTCCCAGCGGCATTCAAACTCATGCCAACCCGCAGCATATCGCCCCATCATCAATAGACTGACACCAAGACCAAAGCGAGCCTCGACATAATCTGGCTTGATCTCCAGCGCCCTCCGATAACTTGCCACCGCTTCTTCAAGTTGCCCGCACTCTTGCAGCACATTGCCCAGATTGTTGTACGCCACGGCGAAATCGGGTTCGATCGCAATAGCCCGCCGATAGTTTGGAGCCGCCTCTTCAAGTTGACCGAGGTCTTTTAAGACATTACCCAAGTTATTGTGGGCCACGGCAAAATCTGGCTTGATCCCAATAGCTCGCCGATAGCTTGTCGCTGCATCTTCGAGCCGACCAAGGTCTTTCAATGCATTACCCAGGTTGTTGTGGGCCACGGCAAAATCTGGCTTGATCTCAATAGCTCGTCGATAACCTGTCGCCGCATCTTCGAATCGGCCAAGGTCTTTCAAGACATTGCCCAAGTTGTTGTGGGCCACGGCAAAATCTGGTTTGATCTCAATAGCCCGTCGATAACTTGCCAGCGCGCGATCAACTTGACCCAAGTCTTGCAGGGAAGTGCCCAAGTTGCTGTGCGCCTCGGCGAAATCAGGTTTGATTTCCAGCGCCCGCTGATAACTCACCACCGCATCACCAGACCGACCTAAATCTTTCAAGACAATACCCAAGTTATAGTGAACAAAAGCATCATCTGGGATCAACTCGGCCGCCTTGCGCAGCGTGGTCAGTGCATCTTTGCCCTGACCCATCAACGACGCCCCGAGCACCTTCCAAACAAACCCGGAATTTGGATACCGCTCAATCAGTAACCGCGCCATTTCCTCCACTTTCTCGTGGCGATTGCCATTAAACAGTGAGGCAAGCTCATGCATTTCCGCAGACATCGGCTCATTCCCCTGCTCCGCGCCCCCCGTTACGCCAGCCTCCGCTCTTTTCATTAGTGCCTGAAGCGCCGCGCTTTTAATCCCTCGCTTTTGGGCACTTTGAAGAATCTTCCTAGCTTCTTCAACTTGGCTGTTTACCAACAAAGCCTCAGCATACGACAAAGCAAACAACTCCTGATTAGTGTTGGCTAGGTAAGCCGTTTTCAGATAGGCCAACCCCGCCACAGGTTGGCCTATTTGCCCAACCAGCACCCCCAAATTGTGGTTAGCTGCCGGCTGGTTAGGCTGAGCTTGCAGTATGGCGCGATATAAATTTTCCGCTTCCTGCAATTGACCAGCTTGATGATATGCGACCGCCTGCTGTAGCGCGGTATCGAGAGGTAGCATTTTGGGATTGGTCATGTGAAAAAATGGATCGTTTCCTTGCGGCATCTACATGATGCCACGTCACAACATTATCAATTGATTCAAGCGGTCAGCGCATCAAAAAAAACACCCCGACAACTGCATCGACGAATGCTTGCTAAGTTTTTATTCTAAATATTGGCATTAAAGACGATTATAACCATGAACCATGAGAGTGGCGTTAGTCAGCCATATCCGCTATCAGCCCGCTCGATCTTGACAAAAACACGTTGAACAGGACCGACCGGGGGAAAAAGCACTGCATCCGAGGAACGCACTGGAACATGGTAAAAACCTCGTCACAACGAATAACAAGTTGACCGAAAGTATGTTTTTTCGCTGGTGAAGTATCCCTGACGCCGTTTAAAATCCACTAATGCCCAAAATCCTCCTGGTCAAAACCTCCTCGATGGGGGATGTCATCCACAACCTGCCGGTGGTCAGCGACATCCGCAACCATTTCCCGGAAGCTCAAATCGACTGGGTGGCGGAAGAGTCTTTCGCCGCCATCCCGGCCCTGCATCCCGGCGTCGCTCAGGTTCTGCCGGTGGCCTTGCGGCGCTGGCGCAAAAAGCTCTTCGACAAAGCCACCCAGGAGGAAATCCGCGCCGCCGTGCAACGCCTGCAAGCAGAACGTTACGACATCGTGCTGGACACGCAGGGACTGCTCAAGAGCGCGGTGATTGCCCGCCTGGCGCAGGGCAGCCGCGCCGGGCTGGCCTGGAACAGCGCCCGCGAGCCGCTGGCGGCGCTGTTCTACGATTACCGGGTATCCGTCGAAAAAAACCGCCACGCGGTGGAACGCAACCGTCTCCTGGCCGGCAAGGTATTGGGCTATGCCATCGAATCCCCTGTGGACTACGGCATCACCGCGCCAAACGCCGACCTGCCCTGGCTGCCCGACGGCTACTACACGGTGTTTCTCCACGCCACCAGCCGCGACGACAAACTGTGGCCAGAGTCCCACTGGGTGGCGCTGGGCGCGCATTTCAACGCCAAGGGTCTGCGCTGTATCCTGCCGTGGGGCAGTGCAACCGAACAGGCGCGCGCCGAGCGCCTTGCCGCACAAATCCCCCACAGCATCGTGGCGCCCCGCCTCACTCTCGACGAGGCGGCCTCTCTGCTGGCGCGCGCCGACGTGGTGATCGGCGTGGATACCGGGCTTGCCCATTTCGCTGCCGCCCTCAACGTGCCGGTGGTGGCGCTGTATTGCAGCACCGAGCCGGGCCTGACCGGCGTCTACGCGGGCAGCCGCGCCGTCAACCTGGGCGGCATCGGCAAGACGCCCGACGTGGCGGAAGTCATCGCCACCGCCGACAAAATCGCATGAGACGCCTCTATACCCTGCTGCTTTACCTGCTGCTGCCCTATGCACTGTTTCACCTGGCGTGGCGCGGACGCAAGCAACCCAGCTATTTGCAGCATATCGGCGAGCGTTTCGGATTTTATGGCAAACGCCCCAGACAGCCGCTGATCTGGCTGCACACCGTCTCGGTCGGCGAAACCCGCGCCGCAGCATCTTTGGTCAACGCCCTGCTGGAGCGCTATCCCGACCACCGCATCCTGCTCACCCACATGACGCCGACCGGGCGCGAAGCCGGGGAAGCACTGTATGGCGAGCGGGTGCTGCGCTGCTACCTGCCCTATGATTTCCCCTGGGCGGTGCGGCGTTTCCTGCGCCATTTCAAACCCGCCGTGGGTCTGCTAATGGAAACCGAAATCTGGTTCAACCTGATTGGCGAATGCCGTACCGCCAAGGTGCCGCTGCTGCTGATCAACGCCCGCCTCTCGGAAAAATCCCGCAAGAAATTCGCCAAAGCGCCCGCTCTGACCCGCGAAGCGTTGTCCGGCCTCGCCGCCATCGCAGCCCAAACCAGGGCCGATGCGGGACGCTTCAAAAAACTCGGCGCGCCGTCCGTCGAAATCATGGGCAACCTCAAATTCGACATCACCCCGCCGGAAAAAATGGTCAAGCGCGGCAAGGCCCTGCGCATCGATTTCGGCACGACACGCCCGGCGTTTCTCGCCGCCAGCACTCGCGAAGGCGAGGAAGCGCTATTGCTCGACGCGCTGCCGCAATTCACCACGCCCAACCTGCTGTTCGTCATCGTGCCGCGCCATCCGCAACGCTTCAACGAAGTGGCGCAACTCCTCGAAGCACGCAGAATCTCCTTCCAGCGCCGTTCGGAAAACCGCCCCATCCCGCCGCACATCAAAGTGGTGCTGGGCGACAACATGGGCGAACTGTTCGCCTATTATGCCGCCTGCGACCTCGCCTACATCGGCGGCAGCCTGTTGCCGCTGGGCGGACAAAACCTCATCGAAGCTGCCAGCGTCGGCACGCCGATATTGATCGGCCCGCACACCTTCAATTTCAGCGAAGCCAGCGAACTGGCGATACAGGCGGGAGCCGCATTGCGGGTACAGGATGCCGCCGAACTGGCAAAGACCGCCACCCGCCTGCTCGCCGACCCGTCATCGCTGAGCGCCATGTCCCAGGCTGGGCGGGCTTTCAGCCAACACCATCGCGGCGCGACGGCGCGTTTGATGGCCTTGATCTCAACCTATCTCGTATAATCCCGCAAATGAATTTTCCTCTCGACATCGTCATCCTCGCCGCCGGCAAGGGCACTCGCATGGTGTCCGACCTGCCCAAGGTGCTCCACAAACTGGCCGGTCGCCCCCTCCTGCAGCACGTCATCGACTCGGCCCATGCGCTGGGCGCGCGCAAGATCGCGGTGGTTTACGGCCACGGCGGCGAAATCGTTCCGCAGCGCATTGCTGACCCCGCCATCGCGTGGGTCAAACAGGAACCCCAGCTCGGCACCGGTCACGCCGTACAACAGGCCGCGCCGCACCTGCCCGACGATGGGCTGACCTTGGTGCTGTACGGCGACGTGCCGCTGATCTCGCTGACCACCCTGCAAGGTCTGGTGGCCGCCGCCAACAACCACGCCGCCGCGTTGCTCACTGTGGACTTGCCTGACCCGAGCGGCTACGGGCGCATCCAGCGCGACGCAGCCGGACACATCTGCGCCATCGTCGAGCACAAGGACGCCACCGAGGAACAACGCGCCATCAATGAGGTAAACACCGGGGTAATGGTGCTGCCTAGCGCCCGCCTGAAAGGCTGGCTGGCGCAACTCTCGAACAACAATGCCCAAGGCGAGTATTACCTCACCGACGTGATTGCGATGGCGGTCGCCGACGGTGTCCCGGTACATGCCCGCCAATCGCGCCACCACTGGGAAGTATTGGGAATCAACAGCCCCACCCAGCTTGCCCATCTGGAGCGCCTGCACCAGCATGAAGAAGCAATGGCACTCCTGGAAAAGGGCGTGCGCCTCGCCGACCCGAAGCGCTTCGACGTGCGCGGCACCTTGACCTGCGGACGCGATGTGGAAATCGACATCGACTGCATTTTCGAGGGCCAAGTGACGCTGGGCGACAACGTCAGCATCGGCGCGCATTCCATCCTGCGCGACGTAACGGTGGCCAATGGCACGCAAATCGCCCCGTTCAGCCTCATCGAAAAAGCCGAGGTCGGCGCGGATTGCCGTATCGGCCCATTCGCCCGCATCCGACCGGGAACCGTGCTTGCCGCCGACGCGCACATCGGCAACTTCGTCGAAATCAAGAACAGCCAGGTCGGCACCGGCAGCAAGATCAACCACCTCTCCTACGTCGGCGACGCCACGGTAGGAGCCAAGGTCAACGTCGGCGCGGGCACCATCACCTGCAACTACGACGGCGCCAACAAATACCGCACGGTGATCGGCGACGGCGCATTCATCGGCTCGGACACCCAGTTGGTGGCCCCGGTCACGGTCGGCGAAAACGCCACCATCGGCGCCGGTTCGACCATCACCAAGGACACCCCGGCGGGTGGGCTGACCCTGTCGCGGGCCAAGCAACTCACGCTTCCCGGCTGGAAACGTCCGGTGAAGCGGTGATGGGTGATGGGTGATGGGTGATGGGTGATGGGTGATGGGTGATGGGTGATGGGTGATGGGTGATGGGAATAGGCTACTGCTCGCGGCAAATCCAGCAACAAATTTTCGAGGAATTTACGATGTTAACGTCAGTTGAGTTTGAACAGATGGCGCACGCGCGCCGCCCCCCCCATTACCCATCACTCATCACCCATCACGGAATTTAGCCATGTGCGGCATCGTCGGCGCCATCGCGCAACGCAACATCGTCCCGATCCTCATTGAAGGACTGAAACGCCTGGAATATCGCGGTTACGACTCCGCCGGTGCGGCGGTCTTGAACCAGGGCCGCCTGGAGCGCGCGCGCCGCGTCGGGCGGGTGGCGGAAATGGAAAGCCAGGCCGCCGCGCAACATCTCAGCGGCAACCTCGGCATCGGCCATACCCGCTGGGCCACCCACGGCGGCGTCACCGAATACAACGCCCATCCCATCGTCTCGTGCGACGAACTGGCGGTGGTGCATAACGGCATCATCGAAAACCATGAAGAGCAGCGCGAACGCCTGAAAGCACTGGGCTACAGCTTCGAATCGCAGACCGACACCGAAGTCATCGCCCATCTGATCCACCATTATTTCAGCCAGTCGAACGACCTCTTCGACGCCACCCGGCGTAGCGTGCGCGAACTGACCGGCGCTTTCGCCATCGGCGTGGTGGCGCAAAATTCGCCCGACGTGATCTGCTGCGCGCGGATGGGCTGTCCGCTGCTGATCGGCCTGGGCGACGGGGAAAACTTCTTCGCCTCCGACGTTTCCGCCCTGATCAAAGAGACCCGCCGCATCGTCTACCTCGACGAAGGCGACGTGGCAGCAGTGCGCAGCGATGGCGTGACCATCGTCGATCGCCTCGGCAACCCGGTGCAACGCGCCGAACGCCTCTCGGAAGTCAGCGCCGACGCCATCGACCTCGGCCCCTACCAGCACTACATGCAAAAGGAAATCCACGAACAGCCGCGCGCGGTTTCCGACACCCTGGAAGGCATCATCGCCGCCGGAGCCGACCCGGAATTGTTCGGCGCAGACGCGGCGGGCGTCTTCCGGGAAATCGACAGCATCCTGATCCTCGCCGCCGGCACCAGCTATTACGCCAGCCTGGTCGGCAAGCAATGGCTGGAATCCATTGCCCGCATCCCCTGCGCCGTGGAACTCGGCCACGAATACCGCTACCGCGACTCCATCCCCAACCCGCGCCAGTTGATCGTCACCCTTTCGCAGTCGGGCGAAACATTGGACACCATGGAAGCCCTGAAGCGCGCCAAGGAACTCGGCCACGACCAGACGCTATCCATCTGCAATGTGCAGGAGAGCGCCATTCCACGCGCCTCGAAGCTGGTTTTCTACACCCGCGCCGGGGCGGAAATCGGCGTCGCCTCGACCAAGGCCTTCACCACCCAGTTGGCGGCGCTGTTCATCCTCGCCCTGGTGCTCGCCAAGCAGCGCGGTCAGCTCGACGCCGCCGCCGAACAAGCCCACCTGCAAGCCCTGCGCCTGTTGCCCGGCAGCGTCCAGCACGCCCTCAACCTGGAACCGCAAATCAAGGTATGGGCGGAACACTTTTCCGCCAAGGAACACGCCCTGTTCCTCGGGCGCGGCCTGCACTACCCGATTGCCCTGGAAGGCGCGCTGAAGCTCAAGGAAATCTCCTACATCCACGCCGAAGCCTACCCCGCCGGGGAACTCAAACACGGCCCGCTGGCGCTGGTGGACAGCAACATGCCGGTAGTGGTGATCGCCCCCAACGACGCCCTGCTCGAAAAGGTCAAATCAAACATGCAGGAAGTCCGCGCGCGCGGCGGCCAGCTTTACGTATTCGCCGACCAGGACAGCCACTTCGGCGAAACCGAAGGCGTCCACGTCATCCGCACCCCGCGCCACGCCGGGGTGCTGTCGCCGGTCATCCACGCCGTCCCGGTGCAACTGCTCGCCTACCACGCCGCCCTGCAAAAAGGCACCGACGTAGACAAGCCGCGCAACCTGGCGAAGTCGGTGACGGTGGAGTAGGCCCACGACAGCCCCTTAAGCCCAAAAACCATCCATGCCCCTTTTTTTCGGTAATCACCGTTTCCCGATTTATCTGGTCAGCCAGTTCCTGGCGCTGGTCGGCGACCGGGCCACCACTCTGGTTTTCGCGACGCTTGCTGGATTGGCAGCACCGGACAATGCCGGCGGCGCAACCTCCCTGGTTGCGGCGGTGCAAATCATCCCGCTGTTCCTTTTCGCGTATGCGGGTGGCGCGCTAAGCGACACGCTGCCACGAAAATGGATAATGATCGTCGTCGATCTGGTGCGCCTGGCGGCGGTCTTACTGGCTATTGCAACGGCGCAAACCCACACCCCGTCCCTTCGTGGCGTTTATGTGCTGGTATTTTCCCTGGGCGTGTTATCCGCATTTTTCAACCCCGCCAAGCGTTCCTACATTCCTTTTCTTGTTGATCGGACGCAACTCGTTCTCGCCAACTGGTACGTCGCCGTCTCGGAAATCATCGCGATGGGGAGCGGCCTCGCTCTCGGCGCATGGCTGCTGGGAAATCTGACGCCATCCGAATGTCTGTACATAACCGGTTCGCTGTTCTTCTGCGGGCAAGTCCTGCTTTGGTTCCTGCCGGGGAAAGCTTCTGCGGACAACCCATCCGACGAAAAAACGCCCTCCCTGCTCGTTCAATTTCGTGAAGGGTGGCGCCACGTTCGAGAAAACCACGCAGTGTTCGCCGTCCTGATACGCCTTACCCTGCCCTATTACTTCGGCGTCGGCGTTATTTATGCCGGCATCGGGCTGGTTGCCGGGCAAATCGCGCCGGACAACACCGGAAAAATAGTCGGCGACCTGCTGTTTTGGCTGGCGACAGGCGCGCTCGCCAGCTTTGCCCTTCGCAAAGTCTGGCAGCACTTCGCCGAGCCGCTGGGCGCCAGCCTTTCCGCACTGGGATGCGCGTTGGGGTGCTTTCTGATGTGGCTATTTCCCGGCGACATCGTGCTGATGCATGCCAAATTGTTTTTGTGCGGCGTCTTCGTCGGCCTGATGTACGTGCGCACCAACTACCTCCTCCACTTGTTCGCAGCACCCGCCTTCGTTGGTCGGGTCATGAGCGTCAATGAACTGCTGGGCAGTTTTTGCTTTGCCGTTTCGGCGGGCGGTATCGGCGCCGCCGGCATATATTTCACCCCCACGACATGCTGGATAGGGGCGATGGCCGTATTCCTGTTTGCCGCTCTAGCCCTGAAATCCACGGCGATTTTGAAGCACCCCGACAATGTTGCCCGAATATCATCTACACTGGATTCATCCATGCCTTGACGAAGCCACTTGCCAACATCCTGAATTCCGCTTAAATTTCGTAAACTCAAGCTCATAAATCACCTTGATGAACACTTTAGTCGCACTTATCGCCATGGCGCGCCCCGTAGTCTGCCTTCTGGGTGGCATCGGCGCGGCTGCCGGTTTACTGGTCATCGCGCCAGATAGACCCTTGCCGTTCCTGCTGCAAATTGCCTTGATACAGGCATTGGTATGGGGAGGTGGGTTCACCATCAACGATTACTTCGATGTCGAAAAAGACCGGCTTAACGAGCCATGGCGCGCCATCCCTTCGGGCCGGGTATCGCGAAAGCAGGCACTGGGCAGCGCAATTCTTTTGTTCCTGGCAGGCAACGTCTGGACTTGGCTGCTGGAACCCGGCCTTGTTTTATTCGCTCTGCAACAATCCCTCCTGCTGGCGGCCTACAGCCGTATCCTGCGCTGGAACGGCATTGCCGCCAACGTCCTGACCGCTTACCTGAGTGCCTCAGCCATCGCCTGGGGCGCCGTCCACACAGGAAATTCCGCCGGCTTGATGCCGGCTTTTGTTTTCATCTTCCTCCTAGTCTGGTCGCGCGAAATTGTATTCGACATTCACGACCGCCATGGCGACGCCTCGGTCGGCATCCGTTCCTTCGCCACCCTGTGGCCGGAGGACAAGGCGTTTCGCTTGAGTTGGCTGCTGCTGGGTTTGTTGCTGGCAGTCGAAGGGGCGATATGGGCGGGCTTCCACTTGTTGCACCCCATCGCTTTTATAGGCAGCATTTCGACTGCGGTGCTGGCGACAGCCCTAGGTCTGGCGCGTTACCAAACAACTCGCAGCAAGGCCAATTACCTGCGCTTTGCAAATCTCGGCAGGCTATCCTTCCTGCTCGCCCTGCCGGGGCTTTATCTCAATCTTCCGCTGATATAAGCGCGGATGGACGCTCCAGAAGGCGTTACCGCAATATTTGCCGAACCCAGTGGCTGGCTGGCGGGAATGGCGGCGGGCGGTGCATTCGCTATCGCCGCAGTAAGCTGGTTCATATTGTCCAACCTGGCCGCTGAAGACCGCGAGATGATCGGCGGCAAAGAGGCCCAGCGGCTTTGGCGGGTTTACTCGGTGCTGGCCGCCACCTTTATTTCCACCGGCTGCGCCCTGTTGTATTACGCCTTATTCGCCCGCTATGGGGTAGGCCAGTCTTTTAAATTCCTTGGAAGAGGTGCGGAAACTTTTTTGGGTTGGCTTTTGTTTGCCTTGGGTTTCGTCCTGTTGCCGGTTTTTCTCGCTGAATTCGCGCTGGCGAGAATCAGTGTAGATGTTGGATTTACCGAGCACTATGAGATAAATTTTTTTCCCAGGCTTCCTGGCGGAATGAAAACCTTTTATCGAAACAATCCGGAAAGCAATACCATCTTTGGTAGTTTAGTAAATCGACTGGGAAAACTCGGAATTTGGTTGTTGATATACGTCTTGTCGAGCGCATTTGGCGTGCAACTTTATTGGAATTGGCGCAAACGATTGCAGCATGATGACAGTGCTTGGCGCAGGATACTCAGGTTGGTTAGCGGAGATCAATTCTGGGTAGATGTGCATGTCATGACCAGCTTGATAACGGTTGGAGCAATCATGTACGCAACGGTATTCACCGATGCGGATTTCGGTATCATGAGAAATATACTGGTTGCCTACGTCGCTACCGTCTATTTTTATTTTTTGTTTTTTGTCACGTTCGTCCTGAATGCATCCAAATCCATCGCAGGATGGACTCGTTTCTGGATATTTTTAACCGGCACCATCTATTTTGCATTGCTGATACTCGACATGTTGGGGCACCGGATTTCTGAGCAACAGGAGCAACTCAGCAAGTTATATTCCATTGTTGGACAACCTACCAACGGATTACTGCCTTGGTATCTGTTGATGCTGGGCATTATTCTTGGGGCACGTTTTTTCGAGGATTGGCTAAGCATCACCCGGATCAGAAAAGAATTTCTCGAAAAACAATTGGGGCAACTTCTGCTGAGGAGTACCAGTGTCGACATGGCGGCACGACTGGTGCATCGGGTAGGCAATCGCCTGCAAGCCCCGCTGGGCGCCTTGGGCGCCGTCGTTCCAGAATTGAAGTCATTGGCCGAACAAGGGAATGCTCGCTGCGGCATCCTCTGGGAATCAGCCCAAGTCGGGCTTGGTTCACTGCAAGGCCTGAAAAAGGAACTGGAAGACTTCAAGCAGGGCACCCGACTAGCCCATACAACAGATTGGCTGGACGCCGCTGTCACGCTCAAGGAAATCGCGGGTGAGGTCGGTTTGGCTGAAAGCGACATCCTTAGCCCTAGTGAAATCAGGAAAATGGAAATCCTGACTCACGCTCAGGATTACAAGGAAACTCTGCGCAACCTGCTCAACAATGCTGATTATGCCGCACAAAAAAGCCAACCGCCGCGTTTTGCGATCCGTCTGACCTATTTACCTGAATCGCCTTACCCATTACGCATCGAAATTTTCGATAACGGCGAAGGCTTTAACGCCGACTTTCGCGACCACATTTTTCTTCCCTACTACTCCACCAAGGCAGAAGGCTCCGGCCTGGGGATGTTTCTCGCCCAGACATTCATGGCAAACATGCAGGGCAAAATCCGGGCAGAAAGCCGCCAAGCCGGCGATTCATTGACTGACGCACCCGACTGGGTGCAAACCCGTTTCATTCTGGACTTTCCCACCAACCGCGTTAAATTCACTTAATCGACATAAAAAGGAGTATCACCATGGGAGAAAAAATAAGAATCCTGATCGCCGATGACGACCCCGACGTTCGCCAGAGCCTGACATTGGCTCTGGCGCTCGACCCGCAATTCCAATATGAAACAGAAACGGCAGCAACAGTTGAAGAAACCCGCATGAAAATGCATACGCATTCCCCCCAGATTTTATTGCTGGACAACCACTTTCCCGATTCGCCACGCGCCGGGCTGGACGAATTGCTCCCGGAATTCGCCGCACAATTTTCCGACACCACAATTATCATTATCACGGCTCTACGTGGCGGCGATACCATGCAAATTGCCACCGCCAAAGGTTGGGGGGCGGTAGGCTTTCTGGACAAACCCTTTTCCAATGAGGCGTTATACGAGGCCATCAATAAAGCCTACCGCGCTTGGCAGGCCGACCATAACGATGGTAATTGTTAACGGGAGAGCGCAATGTCTTATACAACCTTGCCACACGGCATCGCCTGCCTGGTTTTGGAGCGTTTTCGCGCCATACTTGCCGAACATGGCGAAGAACGCATTCCCACCATCAACCACCGTCTACGCTTTGAGCGGCTTTTGTTGCTCGCATGCGAAGCCGTTAATGACCGCTGCCGGGAATTTCACCCTGAATGGAGCTTACGTTTGAGCGGGCATGTGATGCTGTATCAACCGGGGGCGCACGACCCGATTCGACCCACTACCTTGCGCAATGCCCTGTCGCAAAACGTCGCTGAAGGGCGAATGGTAAAAGACTCTTTGGATTGCCCAACCAATTACGGGCTCACCCCGGCAGGCGAGGCTGCCGCCCGTGAAACCTTGGAAATTCTGGCAGAAACGTTATCTTGCGAAATGGTGGAAAGCACAATTGATGCCGTGCTACGTACTTGGCGGACCACCGAACCGATTAGCTTATTACGCCCAATATACGAACAGGCGGCTACGGTTATTTCTCGCGAAGGCCCCCAAGCCACGCTGGACGTGCGCGACGCCCCGGTGCGACATTTTGTAGAAGCCTATCTACTTCGCCCCCTACCCTCCGCAACGCTCACACCAGCATAGTCAGACATTCAGCAATCATTGAGTAGGAATAAATAATAATGAAAATGGAAGACAGCGCTGTTGCACTGGAAAAACTTGATGAGTTGACCGAACGGCAATCGAAAGCAATCAGAGGAATTCTTAAGGATATGCTTGATATTGCCAAACTGCCTCAAGACAGGAGTGATTCCAACAACAGCTACTATCACCGCCCTCATCAGGTTTTTCTTATTGAAGGCGGTCGTGGAGACGGCAAGACCTCGACTTTGCTGACTCTTCACCGCTTCCTTCGCCATTCCCTCAGTGGAAATGGGAGCTTTGGTGAGGAGTTCAAAGACCTTCCAAGCATGGCAGTAACCCTGCCGTTGATTATTCCTGAAGAAATGACCGCCAATGAGCGGATTATGGAAATGGTACTGGCAAGTATTACCGATAGCATCGACAAGGAATTGAAGCAATGCAAGCACAGCACTGAAACGGGGACGGAATTCAAGAAAAAGCAAGAGTTGGGTTCATTACGTAACCAGTTACATCGCGAAATTTTCGACGGCTGGACCTTTGCCGAAGCACTTGGGTTGGAAACTCTCAGCCGTGACGCTATCGATTACCGTGACTTTGCAATACGGCGCGCTGAAGAGTCCGTACTAGCAACTCGCCGGATAGAAACCTGGAGAAAGTTTGTTGACGAATTGCTGATTACCATGGGCAGGAAAGTGCTGGTTGTGTGTTTTGACGATACCGACTTGGCCCCCAGCACGGCGGATGATATCGCAACGACCATGCGCCTCTACTTGGATCATCCACGCATTGTCACTCTACTAAGCGCGCAACTGGATATTCTGCAAGAGAATATCAAAATGACGCGCATCAACCGCATTCCTCGGAGAGTAGCTGATTGCCTCCCACTCACAACAGAACTTCTCAGCGAACAGATTAAAGAACAGGATGAAGAAGTTGGTGAACTGGTTTACAAATTGCTGCCTAGAAAATTCCAGCACCCACTTGGATTAACTCAGGACGACTTTAAAATTACCCATCCATTGGGGAAACTGATAGCCGACACGCTTCACGACCTCGATGATCTCCGCGCCCATCAGGCAGCCAGTATGTTGCGGGTGCTGGCCGTGGATCACCGCAACACCGTATTGAAATCCTTGCGTGAATGGATCAGGTTGTTGGCAGCATTATCAAAACAAGTCACTGAGGCGAAACCGGCAGGCAATGCAAAGCAACCTGACGGTGGGGAAGCCTCCGGCAATTCCGGCAAAGTAACCTTCCCATGGACATCCATCATTGTTTCGGAAATATTGGCCGTCCCCAAATTTGGCCTTCTTTCCAAGTTATTAAATAAGCTGGGCGGGCAAGATCCCTTGCGCACTTTTCTGGAAAACGTAAAGGATGTCGGCATCCTCAACAACACTCTTAAAGTCGATAACAAGACATTTTCCGGGAACCGCTTTATCCGTTTATATTTCCTTTTTTTGGATTTTGCTGCCGAATATGCCGACATTCCCCAAGAACAAATTGACGAATGGGCTATCACAGGACTCACTTCGGGTTTACATCCGCAATCCAAAACCATTCTTCAAGCCGTCAAGGAAGTTGGCGGAAAACGAAATCGATTCACCCGATTCGACTATATTCTGCCATCGAATTGTTTACATTTTTCACAACTCCTGCATCTTACCCAACTCAGGCGTTTTTCCCCGGCAGCGGCTCAACAGGAACAATACGTTCAGGTACTCACCGAACTGAAACCCTTGCGATTTTTACCAGGAGCACTTAAACAAGAACAACTGCAAATCCTTGGACTGCTTCCTTCAGCAGACATTGAAAAGAGCGAACAATTTCGGTTAGTAACAAAGGCGTTGATAGATAACCTCCTTGGTAAGGACGAAAGCGCCAGAATTGTTGGCGCCAACCGTTACCTGATCGGTGGGGCCACCGCTTATGCCGCTTGGAAATTGAAACATTCCAATGATAAATATGACGAAGCCAGTTTTACCGAATCAATTCATCACTACTTTGACATGACGGGCAAGGCAGTCAGTGCCAAGGCAAAAGCCTTCTGGAATTTTGCTGCCAATTGGCTGATCGCAGACGCCGAGGAAAAGATATTTATTGACGCCCTGCGTCATATGTTGGCCTGCGCGGAGGAGCTATTCACCGGTGGGGAATCTCAAAGCCTGCCACGCTTTGAACCAAAATCTCTGCTGGACAACATGGGTAATGCACTGAAAACCATCCAATCCTCACCGGATTCCGCACTATTCCTAGCTGCCGTTCTGATGCCCCTGACGAGGATGATGGAAATTCAAGCATCCCTTTTTCAAACCGATGACATTAGCCGAATTACCGAACTTTCAGAAAAAATATCCAGTTTTCCCAATACATTAACTATCGCGACACACCCCCGAACGGAGAGTGAGGTTTCCGTCCAGTTAGCGGAGGAGCTAATTTCCGATGCAAAGAAACTCAAACAGGCTGCCATAAACAACGGCAAACCCCTCGCCGAACTTGACCGCGAAGGCCAGCTCAAACGCTTGAACCCGATGAACGTCTCCGCCTGACGCATGTACGCCCATGCCCGGTTAGCGCAACAATGAACAGACCACCGCTTTCCGATGTCGCAATTGCACGTGCTTTCATTGGTTGGCGTGAGCGCCGCCGCTGTGGTTTCGTGTCGCTACCCGCCGAGGAGCAGGTCAAACCCGGCGCGAGGGAGTTTTCAAGTTTCAAGATTAGCGGCGGACTCCTCAAGGAGTTCGATAACCTGATTCTCGAAAAAGCTTACCCCCACTTGACTGACGACGAGCGGGAAAATGCGATTGTGGCGTTTTTCCAAAAATACCGGGATTTTCCCGGCTGGCATCGCGCGATGCTCGAAGGGCTACCCCTGAATTTCGAGTTTTTCGGCGGGCAGCCGCAAGTGGAACTCAATATGCTGCCCTTGTTGCGCAAGACGGAGAGCGACGGGGACGCGCTGGCGATGCTGGCCTTCGTTCAGCAAGCCGACTGGTGGCAGGCTGCCGAACTGGAAACATGGGGTGGGCAGATCGGCTGTGCCGACCGGGGGCTGAACAGCCTGCTGAAGAAAGGCACTGTGGAGAACCACGTCCATATGGAAGGCGGTTATACCGTGCCGCATAACTGGATGCTCATTCTTTTCGGTGAACTCAGTTTGAACGCAATCGACAAGTATTCGATTTCCGCTCAGGAAAAATCCGAAGGAACATCGCTGTCGGAAATTCAGGAGGATGTTTGGGACATCCAGAAGGGATTGAATGCCTGGACTCACCTGCTTACCAAGTTCGCCCGCGCGCAATACGACGAACCCGCCATTCCCACCAGCCACCCGATACGTACACTACCCCTTCCCGATTTTGATCCGCCGCCGCTAGAGCGGCGGGTTTTGCCCGTGACCCAACCGCAGCGCGATGCATTGACTCTGGAAAGGTGTGTTTTGGCGTGGGCTTGGCATCAAGCGCTGAGTAATCCCTGCGATGACGCCAGTGAAGAAGAAAAGCAGCATGTCATCAATCAGTTGGATAAGTATCTTTTTGCCAAGAATCTGTTTCTTAAAGCGGTCATTCAATATCCTGGTTCGCCGCCGGGGCTGACCCGCTTCAAGAAACATTTCAAGAGGCACAAAGCCTCGGCCCGCTATTCCCCGTCGCGTTCCGTCATGATGTATTCCTTTGCGACGCTTTTGGAAAACATCGCCGATAACCCGCATCTCGAAAAACTGGAATTTCGCATCGCGCCTTGCGACGACGTTCGCGGCTATATCAATTTTTTCCAGGCATGGAATGGGCTGGCCGGAAAGTTTCAGGAAGAGGCGAACGAGGACAACGAGCGCCTTGCCAAACTCTACCGGAACACCCGATTTATCATCCATTTCATCCGCGACCCGAAGGGGATAGGGGATACGCCATCTTTTCACAGGCTCAGACGGCAGCTTGGCGTTCAATCGGCAATTCTGCACCATTTTCGCGTTCGCCACCCCGACCTGGCGAAGCTGATTGTCGCCATCGACGTGGCGAACCTGGAGAGGGAATGCCCGCCGGAGATTTTCGCGCCGTTTCTGCGCTTGCTGCGGGAACCCCATTTGGCTCGCCCAAACACGGCAAGCGATTGGGATGAAATCGGATTTAAGGAAACAGACCCGGATTACACGGATAAATGGCGCCGGGTGGAACTTGCAGGCTCGTTGCTGACGCCTTCGCTGCCCAAGCTGGGGCTGACTTACCACGCGGGTGAGGATTTCTTTAACCCTCTTGACGGCATGAGACAAATGGATGGCGCAATTCGCTACTGCAAAATGGCGGCTGGCGACAGGATAGGTCATGGCTTGGCAGCGGGCATGGACTTGGATAAGTTCTTTTCTTCTGCTGCCTCGCAAACGTCGATGCCGCAAGGCGCCATCCTGGATACGCTGGTATGGCTGTACCAGCGCACCGCCGGGCAAATACCGCCAGCAGAATCCCGTGCGCTTGATGACGCAAAAAACGAACTGAGCCATAAAATTTATGGCTGCCGGATTGAATGGCGAACATTGGAAGAATTGGCTGAATTGCGTTTCAAACTTCCTCCCAACGTTGAACGCTATCGGGAACATCCCAAAAAGCTTAGTCAAAGTTCGCAGGCGGATGAGGTTTTATTGCAGGAGCACTTCGACCCAGATATTGCCGACCGCAGAAAAGTCTGGATCAACCAATACCGTTATTTTTCGAATCTGCCGACCATCTGCCGCATTGCGCAGGAATCCTTCATGCAGGAAATCAACGCGAAGAGAATCATCGTTGAGTTCAACCCGAGTTCCAACCAATCGCTTCTTCGTATCGACACCCTTGCCCAGCACCCTTATTGGGGCTATCGATCATTGCTGGGAAAAGCGCCGGAAGTCACCATCAATACCGACGATCCGGGCGTATTCAACACGCGGCAGGATATCGAATACGGTTTGATGTTCCATTCCATGCTCAAGCGTTTACCCATTGAAGCGGCGCTGGATGAACTGGAACAAATCAGGGTTAGAGGCTTTACTTCGCATTTCGGCTAGAGAAAATGCGTGCATTCAGCGTATTGGATAGCAATGGGGCGCTGACTATTCTGTGCCGAAATCTGTATCTAGGTGCCGACTATCTGGCGCTTTTTCCGCCATACGAAGAAAAGCGACCACTGGGTCTGATCGTAAACGCCTTCTTCCGCATGGTGGAAAAAACTCGCTATCCGGAACGGGCAAAGTTGTTGGCCATGGAAATTGCCACCCGCACTCCGCATATCGTGTGCCTCCAGGAGGTATTTCACTACCGACTTCAGGAGCCGTTTGCCCAGTCCCCCACCATTGATCTGGATTTTTTGGACATTTTGCTCCGCGAACTGGCACTGCTCCGAGAAAACTATCAGATAGCCACGGAGGCTCTTGCCACGGAGGCGCGGCTACCCATTATTCGGAATGGGCGGATTCAAAGCCTCCAAGTTATTGACCGCGATGTCATCCTTGTTCGAAACGGCATGAATTTCCACTCTGGCGGGTATGCGCAGTTCAGGGAGATACACACCCTTGATCTACCCAACCGAACCCATGAAGAAAAACGCGCCATCTCGATCCGTCGAGCGTACGGATGGATAAAGGTGGTTTGGTACGGACTAACAATTCAGGTGTTCAACACCCATCTTGATGACTCTTCAGATGCAGTTCAACTTTCCCAGGCCCGTGAACTCTGCAATTTGCTCATGACTGAAATAGGTCCGGTGGTAATCGCTGGCGATATGAATGCCGTTCCCGGAAGCAATACTTACAAAGCATTCCTGGACGCTGGATTCAGTGATCCTTTCCAAACCGATGGGAAAGACACTTACGGGGCAAAAGCCGACCTAAGCGATAATCCCCTAGTTTTTGCGGAACGGATTGACCATATTTTCATGCGCGGCCCTCTGGAATGTCGTGCCGTTGAACATTTTGGAGACAATCCAGACGCAAGAACCGCACCGCCGAAACTCTGGCCTAGCGATCACGCCGGCTTAATGGCAGTGTTGAAACCTATTCCCCCTTCTTGTTACCACCCGATGGCGTAATTGGTCAGTCAGCCAGCTTGAATTGCCCACCCGCAAGTGATATAAATCACGGTATATACCATCGTACCGGGGGACGCCATGCAAACCGCCAAACTCTTCAAGAATGGCCGCAGCCAGGCCGTGCGGCTGCCTGCCGAGTTCCGTTTCGAGGGTGACGAAGTATTGATCCGGCGCGACCCGCTTACCGGAGATGTGATCCTCAGTCCGCGCAATCGCAAGTTCGAGGATTGGCTCAAATTGCGCGACAAGCTACTTCCACTGATCCCGCCCGAAGAACTGGATGCGCTGGATAATCTGCGCGACTTAGGCCCAGCCGTCGAGCGCGACTGGCCATGAACGGCTTACTGATTCTGGACACCAATGCCGTCTCAGCGATTACCAAAGGACGGGCCGAATCACTGAATACGATCCTGACCGAAACCCCGTACTGTATTTCGGTAATCACCGAAGCGGAGTTGCGCTTCGGCTTAGCGCGCCGTCCCGTCAATGCCGACTTGCGGCGCATCGTCGAAAACTTTCTGGCATCCGTGGATATCCTGCCCTGGACATCGGCCTGCGCCGCGCAATATGGTTTTCTGTGTACCGAACTGGAACTGCGGGGCAAAACCCTTGCACCGATGGATTTGCTCATCGCCGCCCAAGCCGTCGCCGCCGGCTGCCCCCTGGTCAGCGCCGACCGTGCCTTTACCCAGGTGCCCGGCTTGCAGGTGTTCGACTGGTCGGCCCCCGCCAATGGAAACTAAAATCTCCTTATCCCCGCCAAAAGGCACCGACGTGGATAAGCCGCGCAACCTGGCGAAGTCGGTGACGGTGGAGTAAGCGCCAAAACACGGGAAACGCCCCCGATTTCCCCATCATTAGACGCTGCCAACATTGGATAACTGCTATCATTTACTATTCGTCTAGTGCAGGGAGTATGGGAATGTTCAAGAAATTATTTCTGGTGTTTTTCCCGATTCTGTCCCTTTCCGGTTCAGCCCAGGCGGCGGCCACCAACGAGGAAATGGATTGCCTGTTCAATTGGGCGGAAAGGAGCTACGCCCAGCTTTTTTCACCCGCGCAAGCGCCGTCCCAAGCCTTGGGCGCCTATTACTACCGCTATTATTCCGCCACCAATGCCTATCTGGGGGTAGACAAGGATCAGCAACATGCGGTCTTGCTGTTTGGCGGCGCGATGCAGGACTTGGGCGATGTCGCCCCCTTCATCGCATCCGCCGGGTGCGGCGCCTCCTCCTCGACAGGAACCCAGGGGATGAGTTATGCCGGAACCTGGACCTGGTCGGCCGGCGCCTACTATACGGTGCAGTTCGTCCTCACCCAGAACGGCAATGACCTGACCGCGCAAATCCCCGCCACCGGGCAACACTTCACCGGCAAACTCGATGGAACGACCGCGGTATTTGTCGAGGACGACGGGAAAGCCACCGCGCAGGCCACGGTGACGGCGGTTTCCGCCAACGCGGTAGACTTGAAGATGGATAGCTGTGCACCGGCGCTGATGTGCATGTTGCCCGCCGGGTCCGTAGTCCGTCTGACCAGATAAAGAAAACGGGCTGCGGGAGGGCCGATTCGGGCATTCCCGCCGGTTATTCCCCGTTGCTGTCACGCCGCCGGAAATCCCCGTTCCTCGCACTGTTCCTGGAGATGGCGATTGCCGGCAAAGTTGTCGATCACGCCCGCAAAATGGGAGGGCGCTTATGATAAAAGTAGAAAATTGCCTCAAACCCGCCTGGGTGCGCCAGCAGTTCGACCTAGCGTTCCCCGCGCTCCCCCCCGGCAGCGGCGCGATGCTGCAGCTTGGCGGCAAGCGTTTGGTGGAGGTGAACGATAGCGGCCGTGACCTGACCTCGGGCACCGAGGGAGTAAGCACCTTCCCCTTGATGCTGGAAGGCGAGCGAGCCGGGACTTTGCTGCTAAGCCTGCCGGCGGGGAGCGACCCGGCGCAGGCGCAGGTCTGGGGAAACAATCTTATCCAGGTTCTGCAAGGGATGCTGGAATCCGAGCATGGACGCCGTTCGGCGGCGAGCGAGACCCTCGAAAGCTACCGCGAGGTGGCGTTGCTGCAACGCGCCGTCACCGACCTCAACCATTCACTCAAGCCCGCTGCGGTAATTGCCGCGCTGCTCAAGGAATTCAACGGGGTCAACAGCAGCGCGGACTACGGCGCGGTATTTCCTTACGCCGCCGACAGCGGTCAATACACCCTAGATCAATCCTTCGGCGAGGATGCTGCACAAGCGTTCACCAAACTCAAGGACAGCCAGCCGTTTGCCGACATGGCCGCGCGCGAAAGCGGCGACATCGCCAACGATTTGCGGTCCTCCCCGCAATGGGCCGAAATCGCGGGCAAATTTGGCGCGCTGCTATGGTTGCCGCTGGTCGCGCAGGGCGAGAAACTCGGCCTGCTGGTGCTGGGGTCGCGGCACCCGGAAGCCTTCAGCGCCGCCGACCTCAAGCGCGCGCAAACCCTGGCCTCCGTTGCCGCCATCGCGCTGCGCAATGCCCAGCTTTACATGGTCTCGCGCCCCGCGTTGACGCTTCTTCCCGGCAGGAAAAAGAAGGCACTGAAGCTCAAGCAATTCTCCCTGTGGTTCTCGTTGGCGGTATTTGTCGCGCTGAGCGCCAACACCCTGTTCCTGCTGATGATCCAGAAATCCTACGACAGCGTGGTCACGGTGCAGGAACACCGGCAACGCGCGATGTCGCTGGCCAACGAGTTGCGCCAGGAAACCGAACAACTGACGCGCCTGGTGCGGGCCTATACCAGTACCGGCGAAACACGCTACCTGACCTATTACTACGACATCCTGGCGATCCGCCAGGGTGAGAAGCCGCAACCGGAAAAATACGTTTCCGACGCCTATTGGGACATGGCGATTGCCGGTGAAATTCAGCACCGTTTCCCCGAGAACGGGGAGAAGCGTTCGCTGGCGGATCGCATGAAGTCGCTGGGATTCAGCAAGGAGGAATTCGCCGCGCTCAGCAAGATTACCGCCGCGATCGAGGCGATGAAGCAAGTCGAGCAGATCGCCTTTGCCGCGACCCAGGGCCTCTACGACCCGGAAACCGAGGATTTCGTCTCGGACGGCAAGCCCCACCTGGAATTCGCCAGCCAGCAGGTACACAGCCAGAAGTACAACCAACTCAAGGCGAATCTGGTCAAGGCCGTGGTGGGACTGGTTTCGATGGTGGACGAACGCACCAATGCTGCGGTGAGCAAGGCGACAAAAGACCTGGAGCGCTGGATCTACCTGACCTTCGGCAGCGTGCTGTTCACCTTCGCGATGGTGTTGGTCGCCTTCCAAGTGATCCGCCGCCGGGTGCTGCAGCCGATCGACCTGCTATCGCAAGCCGCCGGCCACCTGGCGCAAGGGGATTATTCCACCCGTACCGGGATCGGCAGCGGCGGCACGGCAAGCGGTGGCGTGGCGCGGAATTCCGGCAGTGAGCGGGGCGTCGAGGAACTGCTGGCGCTGGGCGCCATTTTCGACGCCATGGCCGAGTCCATCGAGAAAGACATCAAGCTGCGCCAGCAAACCCTCCAGGAACTGGAGGCCGCCAACCAGAAGGCCGAGGATGCCACCCGCGCCAAATCGATGTTCCTCGCCAACATGAGCCACGAGATTCGCACCCCGATGAACGCCATCATCGGCATGGCCTACCTGGCGCTCAAGACCGAACTGTCGCCGCGCCAGAAGGATTACATCGAGAAGGTGCACAACGCCGCCAAGTCGCTGCTCGGCATCATCAACGACATCCTCGATTTCTCCAAGGTCGAGGCCGGCAAGCTGGAGTTGGAACAAGCGCGCTTCATCCTTGAAGACGTGGTCGGCAATTCCCTGTCGCTGTTGCGCCAGAAGGCCCGCGAAAAGGAAATCGAATTGCTTTTCGACATCGCCGATCCCCTGCTGCTCGGCGACAGCGGGGCACTGCTCGGCGACCCCCTGCGCCTCGGGCAGATTCTCACCAACCTTCTGTCGAATTCGGTCAAATTCACCCATCAAGGGTACGTCAAGCTCACCGTCAACGCCGAACAACGCAGCGACGACGAGGTCATGCTGCGCTTTTGCGTGCACGACACCGGCATCGGCATGACGCCCGAGCAGGTAAGCAACCTGTTCCAGGAATTCACCCAGGCCGACGGCTCGACCACCCGTAAGTACGGGGGCACCGGGCTGGGCTTGACCATCTCGAAGAAACTGGTCGAACTGATGGGCGGGCGTATCTGGGTGGAAAGCGCGGCGGGACAGGGTTCCAGCTTCATTTTCACCGGCCGTTTCCCGATCGCCAAGCCGGTGCCGCCCGCCGCCGCCGTGCTGCCGGGCGTCGACGTACTGCGCGTGCTGGTGGTGGACGACCAGCACGAAGCCCAGTTGGTGCTGGTCGATCTGCTCGGTGCCCTCGGCGTCGCTGCGGCGCATGGTCAGGACATCGCCTGCGCTTCGAGCGGCGCGGAAGCGCTGGCGATGATCCGGCACGCGGTCGATGCCGGGAAACCCTATGACCTGCTGCTGGTGGATTGGGTGATGCCGGAAATGGACGGCGGCGCGGTGCTGCAAGCCCTGCATAACGACGGCATGGCCCATCCGCCGCTGTCGGTGGTGGTCTCCGCCTACGATTCGGAAATGATCCATGAAGCGGCGGAACGTCTCGGCGCCCAGCATTTCCTGCCCAAGCCGGTATTGCCGGAAGCCTTGCGCAAGCTGCTCAACACCCTCACCGGCAATACCGTCGAGGATCGCAACGGCAGCTACGCCAGCCGCGTCGAAGCCAACCTCAACGGAATGCGGGTACTGCTGGCGGAAGACCATCCGATCAATCAGCAACTGGCGGTGGAACTGATGGAAAGCCGCGGCATCGCGGTGACGGTCGCCAACAACGGTCAGGAAGCGCTCGACAAACTGGCCGCCTCCGCCCCCGACCATTACCACCTGGTGTTCATGGACCTGCAAATGCCGGTGATGGACGGCTACGAGGCAACCCGCCGGCTGCGCGCCGATCCGCGCTATTTCGCGCTGCCCCTGGTGGCCATGACCGCCCATGCGATGGTCGACGAACGCGACCGCTGCCTGGCGCTGGGCATGAACGGCCACCTCAGCAAACCGATCGAGCCGGACGACTTGTACGCCACCCTGGCGCGCTACTACACCAACCCGGACGCCTCGGCGGCGGCTCCCATTGCAAAAAGCACCGCCAGCGCGGCACTCGGCGAGGACGCCGGGCCGCCTTTGCCCGAGATCGCCGGGCTGGATAGCGCGGGCGGGCTGCGCCGCGCCGGCAACAAGATCAAGCTGTATCGGCAGATGCTCGCCATGTTCGCCAGCGACTTCGCCGATTGCCACGCCACCTTTACCCGCCTGTTCGGCGCCGCCCACTGGGAAGAAGCGGAGCGCCAGGCCCACACCCTCAAGGGGCTGGCCGGCACCCTGGGCGCCAATGAATTGCAGCCGCTGGGAGCCGCCCTTGAAACCGCCTGCAAGGCCCGCCAAGAGGGGGCCGCCGGCGCCGCACTGGCTGCCCTGATGCCGCAATTGACGCCGCTGCTGGCCGCCCTGCGCCAGTACTTTGCCGAAGCGCCGGAAGAAGCCCCTGAAACCACGGTCGGGCAGCCGGGCCAGTTGCCCGACTGTCTGCCACAACTGCGCCAGTTGTTGGCCGAGGGCGACGGTGACGCCATCGATCTGTGGGACCGGCATCATAAGGAATTTGCCGGTGCCCTGGCGCCGCAATCGGTGCAGCGCATCGACACCGCCCTGCGAAATTTCGAGTTCGACAGCGCCCTAGCCGAGTTGCCGACGGACGCGCCGGCTGCCCCACAGCCCGCCATGCTCCCCGATTGCCTGCCGCAACTGCGCCACCTGTTGACCGAAGGCGACGGCGACGCCATCGAACTGTGGGAAAAGCATCACCGGGAATTCACCGGTACTCTCGCACCGCAATTGATACAGCGCATTGACACGGCCCTGCAAAACTTCGAATTTGACGGTGCATTGGCGGTGTTGGCCGAATTGCCGGACAGCACGCCCATGAACGGAGAAAAATCATGACCACAACCGCAAACGAACGCCCGACAGTCCTGGTCGTGGACGACACGCCGGCCAACCTGAGCCTGCTCAACAGCCTGCTCAAGGATCTCTACCGCGTCAAGCTCGCCAACAACGGCATCAAGGCCCTCGAACTGGCCGCCGCCGCGCCGCCCGACCTGGTGCTGCTCGACATCATGATGCCGGAAATGGACGGTTACGAGGTGTGCCGCCGCCTGAAAGCGAACAACGCCACCAGCCACGTGCCGGTCATTTTCCTCACCGCCAAGACCGAAATCGAGGATGAGGAACTGGGTTTCTCGGTCGGCGCGGTGGATTTCATCCACAAACCGATCAGCCCGCCCATCGTCATGGCGCGGGTCAGAACCCAGTTGCAGGTCAAGGCCTGGCAGGATTTTCTGCAGGATCAAAACGCCTGGCTGACCAAGGAAGTGGAGCGCCGCCTGTCCGACGTCAACCGCCTGCAGGAAGCCTCCATCATGGTGATGGTGTCGCTCGCCGAGTTTCGCGACGAATGCACCGGCAACCATATCCGCCGCACCCAGGAATACACGCGAGTGCTGGCCGAACGACTGGCGCACCTGCCCCAATACACCAACCTGTTGACCGCCGAGCACATCGAACTCATCGCCAAATCCGCGCCGCTCCACGACATCGGCAAGATCGCGATTCCCGACCATATCCTGCTCAAGCCCGGCAAGCTCACGGCGGAAGAGTTCGACATCATGAAGACCCATACCACGCGCGGCTATGACATGCTGCGCACCGCCGCCAAGCACATGGGGGACAACGGCGAATTTCTGGCCATGGCCATGGAAATCGCCCGCAGCCACCAGGAAAAATGGGATGGCTCCGGCTACCCGGACGGCCTGGCCGGCGACGCCATTCCCCTGGCGGCCCGCCTGATGGCGGCGGCGGATGTGTTCGATGCGCTGACCACGGTGCGCCCCTACAAAACCGCGATGCCCCACGAACAAGCCGTCGCCATCATCGTGCAGGGAAGCGGCAGCCATTTCGATCCGCAGGTGGTCGAGGCGTTCATGGCGAGCCAGGAAGACCTGCAGCGCATTGCAGCCAAGTGGGTCGATGAGGTGTAGCGACAATCATGATGAATAGCGGCCAGCCCGAATTTTCAGACCAAGGGAAAACCATGAAAAACCTTATCGCCTGCGGATTGGCGGTTATTTCCGCCGTGGGCGCGATCACGGCGCGCGCGGCGGAGGTTTCGCTATCCGGATTCGCCACCGCCGGTTACGCGCGCTCGGATCAAGACTACAACTATCAACGCTTCGTCGACCAGCAAGGTACCTTCAAACGAGATTCGGTGCTGGGTGCGCAAATGGACGTGAAGCTGAACAACGAGTTCGGCGTTACCCTGCAAGGCAAGCTGGCGCCCTCCATGAACAGCGACCAGGGCGTGGATGCCACGGTATCGTGGGCCTTCCTGTCGTGGCGCCCGACCAACGACTGGCTGATCCGCGTCGGCAGGCTGCGGATTCCCGTGTATCTGCAAAGTGAAAACATGGATGTCGGCGCCACTTTCGATTTCGCGCGACTGCCGGCGGAAGTGTATTCCTCCGTGCAGACGACCGACGGCGACGGTCTTTTCGTGGGCAAGACCTGGAATCTCGATGACTACGAGTTGACGCTCAACGGCTACTGGGCCTCCGCCAAGATGCACTACCGCTATTACCGGCGCGACGATGCGCAGCCGCTGTTTTCGGCGGGATCGTACTTCGTGCCGGTCAAGTCAACGGCGCGCGGATTGATCCTGACCTTGCAGCGCGACGACGATACCCTGCGGGTCAGCGCCCACGACATCGCCACCCGGATTACCGACGACCAGTGGCTACCCGTAACCTTTCCTTACGTCGCAATGATGCCGGGGGTCGGCTATTATCAAACTACCAACCTGCTGCCCGGCCCCGGCGTTCAGAGCGTCGCCGACATTCGCGCCATGGCTTACACGCTGGCCGCCGACGTGGCGGTGGGCAACGGTTTCCGGGTGATGGGCGAATATGTGCGGCGCAACGTGCCCGACGTGGCGACCGGGCCGGACTCGCAAGGCGCCTACCTGGCGTTGCTCAAGCCGATGGGGGCGTGGACGCCCTACGTCAGCGTGGCGCGTTTGGAATCCATGGAGCGGACCCGCAGCCTCTACAACAAGGTCAACGGCAACAGCGTTCCCGCCTTCATCCCCGGCGCGGCCCTGATCAATGTCTCTCAGCGCGCCGGAGCGGACGGCATCAATGCCTATGACCAGACCACCTGGGCGCTGGGAACCTCATACCGGCTGGGCCTGAACAGCAAGGTCAAGGCCGAATGGGCGCGCACCCGCAGCGGCGACATGTCGCTTTTCATCGACGCGCCGCCCGGCGGCCAGTCCGGCAAGCAGGTGGTCAACGTCCTGACCTTTTCCTACAACGTGGTATTTTGAGGGGAGGCGATCATGAAAACGACGATTAAAATTGCCTCGCTGGCGGTTTCCCTCGCCTTTGCCCAAGCCTACGGCGGCGACATCGTGGTGATCGGCAACGGCAACGTCCCCAAGATGGACAGCGCGACGATCCAGAAAATTTACACCGGGAAACTGATCTCGGTTTCCGGCGTCAGCGTCGTGCCGGTCGGGGTAAAACCCGGCATGGCCGCGCGCAATCGCTTCCTGCAGGATTTTCTCAATCAGGACGAGGAAAAATTCACCGCCTACTGGACGGTGCGCCGCTATATCGGCAAAGGCGTGCCGCCCGCCGAAATGGCCAGCACCGCGGAGGTCATCAGCCACGTGCAAGCCACGCCGGGCGCGGTAGGCTACGTGGACGAGGCCGAACTCAAGCCAGGGCTAAATGTGATCGCCCGCAAATAGCGCCGCCCACTGTTGATGACCGGCCAGAAATTGAGCAGAATCACCGCATGAATAAACTTTTTATCGCCAGGCTGGTTGGGCTTGCGCTCTGCCTGTTCCCCGCCGGATTGGCTTGGGCCGCACCCGAGCAGGGCGAAGGCGTGAATGTCGGCAAGCCGTCGATGTTCCGCAATCTGGTTCCCGCCGAAATGCTGGAACGCCAAGCCGTCCAGCAATACGCCGACCTGAAGCGCCAGGCGGCGGCCAAGAACGCCCTGGGGGCGGATAGCCATTCCCAGGTCGTGCGGCTGCGCGGCATCGCCGACCGCATCATTCCCTATGCCGCCAAGTTCAACCCCCGCGCCACCGCCTGGAAGTGGGAAATCAACCTGATCGGCTCCTCCCAGGTGAACGCCTTTTGCATGCCCGGCGGGAAAATCGCTTTTTATTCGGGTTTGCTGAGCAAGCTGAAACTCAGCGACGACGAGGTCGCCATCGTGATGGGCCACGAAATCGCCCATGCCCTGCGGGAGCACGCCCGCGAACGCCTGGCCAAGAGCGAACTCACCAGCCTGGGCGCATCCCTGCTGGGACAACGTATCGGCGACGGGCGCTATGCCGCCCTGTTCGAAGCCGGCGGCTCCTTGCTGAACCTCAAGTTTTCGCGCAGCGACGAGTCCGAAGCCGACCTGGTGGGCCTGGAACTGGCGGCCCGCGCCGGGTTCGACCCGCGTGCCGGGGTTTCCCTGTGGGAAAAGATGGGTGCCGCCAGCAAGGGCGCGCCGCCGCAATGGCTGTCCACCCATCCTTCCGGGCAGAACCGCATCAAGGAAATCGAGCGGCATTTGCCGGAAGTGCTGCCCCTCTATGAACACGGGCACAACCAGACCATTCCCCGCTAGTTCTCGTAGAATGGCGGGAACTTCAACGCCCTAATCAAGAACTCCCCATGTTCAACTACTGGTACGTTTGGATCATCGCCGCCCTGCTGCTGCTCATCACGGCGGGCTTCGCCCTGCGCTTCGTATGGCCGGCGCTGCGCCTGCGGCGGGAACTGGCGGGCGTCATCGCGGCGCTGCGGAAAGCCGGAGCGCAATCCGGCGAATCCTCGCCAGTGCGCGACCACATCACCGCCCAGGTGATGGCGCGGACCTCGTTCGTTCACGTATGGGGCGAATATGCCCAGACCCTGCACGCGCAAAAAACGGCGGGACAAGACGCGGCGCGCTGGCGCGCCACCGCGCTCGCCGAAACCTTCTTCACCGACCAGGCGCTGGTCGATATCCCGTTGAAAACCGATTACTACAAACACCTGCCCGGCATCATGACGGGCCTGGGCATCATCGGCACCTTCACCGGGCTGATTATCGGCCTGGGGAATTTCGACGTTTCCATCGAGCCGGGGCAGGCCCAGGCGCAACTGCGCACCCTCATCAACGCGGTCGGCCACGCCTTCATCGTTTCGGCCATCGCCATCACCCTGGCGATGGTCTTCACCTGGGTCGAAAAATCCTTGGTCACCGCCTGCTACCGGCTCGCCGAGGAACTCCGGCAGGGTATCGACAGCCTCTTCGATACCGGCTCCGACGTCGAATACCTGGAACGCCTGGTCGCGGCAGCGGAATCCTCGGCGCGGGAAGTGGCGCAGATCAAGGAAACCCTGGCGGAACAGTTGGTCGGCGCTCTTGCCGAGCAGACCCGCCGCCAGATCGACGCCGGCGAACGCAACAGCGAGCGGATCGCCGCGGATTTGGGCGCGCTGCTCGCCGACAGCCTGGCCCAGCCGATTGCCGATATCGCCGCCGCCGTGGACACCATCGGGGAGCGCCAGGATAAGGCCGTGACGCGGCTGGTCACGGAAGTGGTGAACGGTTTCTCGACGCACATGGAAAACCTGTTCGCCGGGCAGATGCGCGACCTGCATGAAATCCTCATCGCTACCAACGGCGCGATGGGCGAAATGGTCGCGCAGTTTTCCCGGATGTCCGGCCAGATGGACGACGCCGCCCGCGAAGCGGTCGATGCGATGGGATCGCGGATCGCCGCCACCGTCACCCTGGTCGAGGAACGCCAGTCGGCCATGCATCGGCAGGCGCGCGACAACGCCGAGCATCTGCGCGCCCTGCTCGCCCGCTCGCAGGCCGACACCGCCGAGATGCTCCAGCAACTGGTGGCGAAACTCGGTAGCGAAGTGACTGCGGTTGCCGGCACCCTCCAGGAACAAACCCAATCGGCAAGCGCCAGCCAGCAGGCGCAGGTCGAGAAACTCAGCGGAACCGTCACGGAAGCGGTGCGCGGCATGTCCGGGCAAACCGAGCGGCTGGTGGCCGCGTCGCTCGCCACCAGCGAAAAATTGCAGGACACCACGGCAGCCTTGGCCAGCGCCATGGGCGAGAGCGTTCGCGGCATGAACGACGGCGCGGAAAAGCTCGGCGCGGCGGCGAGCAGCTTCGCCGAGGCCGGCCAACACGTCGCCGCGACCCTCGACGGCGCGGCGCAGGTCGCGACGGATATCCGCGGCGCGGCGGATTCCATGCAGAACACCGCCACCGCCGCCCAGCAGATGCTCGGCAACTACGACGATGCCCACGAAGCCTTCGCCCGCCTGGTGAACGACCTCAAGACCACCATCGACCGCGCCAAGCGCGAGGCCGGCCTGAGCGCGGAGCTCACCGCCAACCTCGAAGCGGCGGCGCGCAAGCTGAGCCACGCCCAGCAGCAGGCGGATGCCTACCTGGACGGCGTGTCGAAAGTACTCCACCAATCCCACCAGGCTTTCGCCGAGAGCGTCGAACGCACGCTGCGCGAAGCCAACCGGCAGTTCCACGGCGAATTGTCGCAGGCGGTCGGCTTGCTCTCCGGGGCCATCGTCGATCTCGGCGACACCGTGGAAACGCTCTCGGGGCACCATCGAACATGATCCAACCGATCAAACTGAAACAAAGGATCGTAGGATGGGTGAAGCGTAGCGCACTCATCGAACTTCGGGCTGATGGGTGCGCTAACGCTTCACCCATCCTACATTTTTTCTCCCGGCAACAGCGCCCATGATCTTCACCGGGCTGCGCCGCGCGCGGGGCGGCGGCAAACGCGACGACGCGGAAAAACCCTTCTGGATTTCCTTTTCCGACCTGATGACCGCGCTGATGGTGCTGTTCATGGTCGCCATGGCGGCGGCGATCATGGTCATCACCCAGGGCGTGCACCGCCTCGAACAGCAAAAGATCGAACGCGACGCCACCCTCAAATCCTGCATGGACGACATCGCCGCCCTCTCCGCGCAACGCGCCTACAGCGGTGTGGCGGTGCGCGGCAGCTCCATCGAATTCGGCTCGATCGCCGAATTCAGCCGCGCCGGGCATACCCTGCCGGACGAGCGCAAGGAGCGAATCCGCCAACTGATGAGCGGCGTCCTGGAAGTGGCGCGCTCCGCCAAGTGCGAGCCGTGGATCAAGAACATCGTGGTGGACGGCTACGCCAGTCAGGAAGGCTCCTATCTCCTCAATCTGAACCTCAGCCTGCAACGCTCGCAGCGCATGTTGTGCGTGCTGCTCGACGCGAAAGCCGCCAACGCCCTCTCCGAAGCCGAACGCAAATTCGTCCGCAAAAAATTCCTGGTCGGCGGCTCGTCGTTCAACGCGGTCAAGGAACGCCCCGAGGAAAGCCGGCGCGTCGAATTTCGCATTGATTTCCGCGAATACGGCGAAAAGGCCCCGGAAGCCGTCGAAATCCCCTGGGACGACGACGCCCGCTGCCCGCTCGACAAACCCGCAGCATGAACGACACCGCCCTCACCGCCCTCGACGACGGCCTGCAAGCCTTCCGCCGCGGGTTTACCCCCACCCCGGAATGGCGCACCCCGCACCCCATGGGCGACATGCTGGCCGTGCTCCGCTCGCGCCACCCGGGCGGGATGCGCCCCCTCGACCGCGAGGGCATCCGCGACACCGTGAACGTCTATCTGCTGACCGGGGTGGTGCTGCACCGCGACGACGTCTTCGACCTGTGTCTCGGCGCGGGATGGTTGGATGCGGAGGGCATGGGCATCCTCGCCGACCGGGAATTGCGCGCACAACTGCTTACCCTGGCGGAAACCCTCAGCGGACGGACCAAGCGGCTCAAGGCCTTCCGCAACCTGCTCTACGCCTACTGGTCGTTTCCCCTCCATGACGACGCCACCCCGCATGCCGCCATCGAAGGCTGGCGGAAACTGCGCCGCTGGCTGAAGGAACGCCACGCCGCATTCGCCCGCCACCCGGCCCGCAAACCCACGTGGTTCAACATCCTCGCCCCGCACCTCCACCTCCTCGACGAGCGCCCGTGCGCCCCTTACGCCGAAGCGCTGTTGCGCGGCGACCTCGAACAACTGCAACTCGCCATCGAATCCCTGCGCATTCCCACCAATTCGTGGCTCAAGACCGAGGCCGTGATGGCGCAGATCGACGCCGCCGCGCAGTGGCCGGACGCAGCTTTCCGCGAACACCTGGGGCAATTGCTGAAAATGGCGACCGGCAAAGCCGCCATCGAGGTGCCCGACGGCGTGGCGCAACGCGCCATCGCCGGGCTGGTGGTGCGCTACGCCCGCCAGGAAAACTACGAACCGCACGCCGAGCTGTTCACCCTCGCCCTGTCCAAAATCGGCAACCCCTGGCGGCAACGCGCCGCGTGGGACGCCCTGGCGTGCGACGCAGACGGCAGCCCCAACTCGCTGGCCCGCGAAATGGTCAGCGACTGGCTCAAGGAACGCCTGATCGGCACGTTCTTCGCCGGCAGCGGACAGGACCCGGCAAGCGCCGAATTGTGGCAACGCTACTCGGTGTTCATGCAGGAAATCTCCCTCGCCTCGCCGTGGCTGGAAGCACAAGGCCGGGCGCTATTGCTGCGCATGGGAGACCTGCTGGTGATCGTCCCGAACAACCGCGACCACCCCATCGAAGCCTACCCCTGGCAAACCTTCTTCGCCGACGGCGGCACCCGCCTGCTCGACAAGGAAACCGTGGCGGGCAGCGAGATTCAAACCATCCTGGCAAAACACCCGCCGACGCTACGCGCCCGCCAAACGTTCGAGGAAACCCGCAAGTTCTTCGAATTCGCCATCTCCGCGAAGGCGCGCTTGCTAGCGGCGTCACACCGCTAGGGGGAATTGGGGCGGGGTTCCGCAACCATCGGGGCCGCTGGCTGAGTGGAAAAAGCCCCATTCGCAGCCAATCAATGCGCCCGACCTACGGAAATTCATTCCAAAAATTCGGGGGAAACCCGGGAAAGCAACATTTTCACCATTACAAGAATATTTCACATTAATAATTAATGCATTACGACATACCTGTAATAAGTAACAGGTATTTTCCAGGTTGTGAGTTGGGTAGGATGGTGGCGTTTAAAATTACGACACACCCTCGGAGCATGAACAACCCGCTTCCCATCCCGCAACAGAATCAATCATCGGATGCCCATGATGCGCTATATGAATATCCCGTCCCTGGCAGTGGCACTCGCCGGCGCTTTATCGCCCGCAAACTTCGTCTTTGGCGCGGACGCCCCGCTGTATAAAGACGGCGTTCTCACGATTCCCACCGTCAACACGCCTGAACAAGTCGGCAAATATCAGGATGTCACCTTCAAACTCACCGAACAAGGCAACTGGCAGTTATCCAGCTTTAAAGCCATTGGAACCGTCACCGAAAATTCAGGCCTTGGGCTAGCGCCGATAGTAAATGTTGACGTGGTCAAGACCAATACTTTTCCTGTTCAAGTATTGCTGCGTGTAAGCGGCTCTTTCGGCGACGGCTGTCCGCATATGGGACAAATCAACCAGCGGCTGGAAAATAATCGGTTT
>JAGXQV010000025.1 GCA_018336195.1 Sulfuricella sp.
GTCTTGATCTCCTTGGCGGCAGCGGCGGAACGTTGGGCGAGGTTGCGCACTTCGGCAGCCACCACCGCGAAACCGCGCCCCTGTTCGCCGGCACGGGCGGCTTCGACGGCGGCATTCAGGGCAAGAATGTTGGTCTGGAAGGCGATGCCGTCGATCACCGAAATGATGTCGACGATCTTGCGCGACGATTCGTTGATCGAGGCCATGGTGCCGACTACTTCACCGACCACCGCGCCACCCTTGCCGGCTACGGTGGAAGCGCCGATGGCGAGTTGATTGGCTTGCTTGGCGTTTTCGGCATTCTGTTTCACGGTGCTGGTCAGTTCTTCCATGCTGGAGGCGGTTTCTTCCAGGCTGGAGGCTTGCTCTTCGGTGCGTTGGCTCAAATCCTGGTTGCCTTGGGCGATTTCCTTGGAGGCGGTTCCGATGGAATCGACGGCTTCCTTGATCTCGCCGACCAGTTTCTTGAGATTTTCCACGGTGCCGTTGACGCCCTGCTTGGTCTGGTCGAACAGGCCGGGATAGTCCTTGGTGATGGTCTGGGTCAGGTCGCCCACCGCCAGGGCGTTGGCGACGCGGGTGATGTCCTTTAAGCCGGTTTCGGTGACGTCGGAAAGCTGGATCAGCAGTTCGGAGAGAGTCTTGGTATAGCCGGCCTTGCCGTTCAGATCCATCTTGACGCTGAAATCGCCGCGTACTGCGGCGGCTTCGACGATCTGCTGGATTTCCGCGACGATCTTGGTGAGCGCATCCACGGTGCGGTTGACGCCGGCCTTGGTTTGAGCGAAGACACCGAAGTATTCCTTGGTAATCTTCTGTGAAAGATCGCCGGCTGCCAATGCCTGGGCGACGCGGGTGACGTCCTTTAGACCGACATCCGTGGTATCGGAAAGCTGGTTAAGCAAATCAGCCAGGTTGCGGGCATAGCCCTGGTGGGCATTGGCGTCGATTTTCCTGCTGAAATCGCCCTGAACTGCCTCGCCGACAATCTTTTCGATATCGGCGACGACTTTCTTCAAAACGTCTTGCATGGTTTGCATCGAGGCCAGCAAGCGCCCGACTTCGTCGTGGGATTCGATGTGGATTTGGCTACCCAGGTCGCCAGCGGCGATTTTGGCCGCCACGTCCATGGCTTGCCCTAGTGAACGGTCGATGTTGCGGATCAGCACGAAACCGATTAGCGCTGCCAGCAAAACCCCCAATACGATGGCGGTCAGCGCGATATTGCGGGTCGTGGCGTAGTTTTGCACGGCTTTTTCATATTCGGCCTTGCCGACGCTGATTTGCAGGTCGATAAGCTTGAGCATCGCATTGGTGTTCGCCATGTAGCCGGGGCCGACCTCCTTGACGACGATGGAATTGGCTTCGAGATAATTCCCCGCCTTGATGTGTTCCAACGCCTTGTTGCGCGCCGTTTGGTAAACCTTGCGTTTAGCAGTGAATTCATCGGCCAGGACTTTTTCTTCCGGGGTCAGGAAAGTGGCAACGTAGCTTTCCCAACTCTTGTTGTTTTTCTTGGTGTTTTCCGCCATTTTGTCGGTATGAAAGGAGAGCGGGTGATCGTGCAGCTTGCTCTCGGGCAGGCGCGGGTCGTGCATCAGCATCAAATGAATCTGGCGCTGGTTTTCCGCCTGGAGTGCGTTGACCGCCGCCAATTGGCCGGCCGCAATCAGCCGGTCTTCATAAACCGTGCGCAAGCCTTCGTTGACCGCACTCATGCCACGCAGCCCGAGAAGGCCGATGATGATGAGCAACACGGATAAAAAGCCGATAACGAAAATCAGCCGGGTTTTGATGGTCAGGTTCTTCATGATGCACTCCTGAATTTTTGATGGCTCATTCTACAACAGCCGATAGTCGGGGATTTTAAGCAGCGATGGTTTCAACCAAATCCATATCGCTGCGGGTCATAAGTTTTTCGATATCAACGAGAATCAGCATGCGTTGATCGACCGTGCCGATGCCGGTAACGTATTTGCTGTCGAGGGTCGAGCCGAATTCCGGTGCGGACTTGATTTGCTCGCTGTTCAGAGTAATCACGTCGGAGACGCCATCCACCACCATACCGATCACCCGCTGGGCGACGTTGAGAATGATGACCACGGTGAACTGATTATATTCGACGCTGCCGAGATGGAACTTGATGCGCATGTCGATGATAGGCACGATGATGCCGCGCAGGTTGATGACGCCTTTGATGAATTCGGGCATGTTGGCAAACGTAGTTACGGCGTCGTAGCCGCGAATTTCCTGGACGCGAAGAATTTCGATGCCATATTCCTCTCTGCCCAAGGTAAAGATGAGGAATTCATTGGCGAGGGCGGTGGAAGCCTGGGAAGATTCCTGAGTGATTTGCGACATGCCCGCCTCACTTTTTATTAGCGATATGGAAAAGCCGAAATGACCGGCTTTCCGTTTTTGGTAAGCAAAATGAAAGAATAGTTGAAACCCCTTCTGCTGTTAACCGGTATTTTTTGTGTATCCCTTAAGGGCTGAACATTTTCGAGTAGCTAGTCGCATTTTTCCCCGCCATTGCGGGGGCATTTTTCCAAATTGTCGAGAGCCGCCACCCCCAACCGTTGCCGAATGGCTTCATCGAATCCGACGCATTGCCAATCCGGCGTGTCGATCAGCGGACGGCGAATCAGCAGGCGATCGGCAAGCATGGCGGCAATGGCACTTTCTTCGTCGAGAGTTTCCGGACGGATTTCGCCGCTCTTCAGGCGCGGTGCGCTGGGATTGAACCACTCCGTCACCGGCAGCCTGCCGAAAAACCGCCGCAGTTCGGCGGCCTTGAAAGGGTACTCAAGCAGGCTGCGTGCCGCCACCTCGTGCCCCGCCTGGCACAACAGGGCTTTTTGCTTGGTGTTGTTCACGCAGCCGGGCTTTTCATAAAATACGACTTTCATGTTACCCCCAGATGTCAGCCGGGACTTTCAGGCGTTCCACCGGGACGTCGCCGATTAGGTGCTCGTCGATGATGGCGGTCACGTCGGCCTTGCCGACCTTTCCGTACATGATGCCTTCCGGGTAGACCAGCACGCTCGGCCCGCCGCCGCAAGGGCCGATGCAGCCGCTGGGAGTGAGTGCGTATTTGCCGTACAGCTCGCGTTGCTGGAATTCCCACTGAAACTGTTCCATGACTTCGGCGCAGCCGCTTTGCTGGCAGGAGCCGCGTGGATGGCCGGGACCACGGTTCTGGGTACAGACGAAGACGTGTTTTTGAGGTTTTGGCATGAAACTCTCCTGGTAATGAGTGATGAGGAATGGGTGATGGGTGGGGGGCTGGGGGTTTACCCGTTCCCCATCACTCATCACCCATTACCCATCGGCGACAAACGCAGCAGTGCCGCCGTCTGGTATTCGATTTTTTCCACCACCACCGGATTGAGCTTCGCCAGCCAGCGTCGGGGAATCGCGCTGGCGCCGTACAGCGCCCCCGCCAACATGCCCGCCAGCGCCCCGGTGGTGTCCGCGTCTTCGCCGCGATTGACGGTCTCCACCAGGCAATCCTCGAAGTTGTCGGTGTAGAAAAAGTGGTAGAGCACCGTCTGCACGGTATCGACGATGTAACCCGAGGCGCGCTTGGGGTAAGGGTCGAACTTGAACTGGCGGTGCCGGGCGATCAGGTCGTTGGCGACGGGACGACATTCCTTGACGCCGCCGCCGCCGATGAGGATTTGCGCCATTCGGCCCAGCGCCAGCGTGCCGGCATCGGAAAATTCGTGGTGATGAGTGATGTGGGACTGCTCCAGCGTGCAACGCTCGAAAGCCGCCGGGTCGCCCAGGGTGTAGAGGGCGGTGGGCAGGTTGCGCATCGCCGCGCCGTTGCCGCCGTCGGTATCGGACAGCGGCGTTTCCAGGGTGCCTTGCAGCATATAGCGGCGGATGCCGCGCCGGCAGGTGGCGCCGACGTCGATGGGTTTGGATTTGAGCCAGGTGGCGAAACCGTCGGCGACGGCGGTGAGATTCCAGCCGCCGCTGTCGATGATGGCTTGGCCGAGGTGCAGCGACATTTCCGTGTCGTCGGTGATCTGACCGGGCTTGAGGCGCAACCAGCCGCCGCCGACCATTTCCGCGTGAATGCCGAATTGTGCTTTGATCTCGCGCACGGTAAGAAACTCCACGGTCGCGCCCAGGGCATCGCCCACGGCAAGGCCGAGGTAGGCACCGAGGGCACGGTTGTGGAGGGCTGTCATGGGTCTTTGTTAAGTGTTTAGTGTTGAGTGTTTAGTTTGTGGAGTCGCTACGCGACGATCAATCGAACATGCGCGTAGCACATTCCCCCACTAAGCACTAAAAACTCAACACTGCCTTATTTATACCGGACGGTTTTCCGCCACTTTCACCGGCCCCATTTCAGCAACAGCCTGAGCATAGGGGATGGCGGGGAATTTGCCGTTGAATTTCGCGGCGGCATCGACGATGGCGTCGATCTTCTCTTCGCCGCTCATTTTCTTCAGGTCGCCCTTTTCCAAGTAGAACAGGTCGAGTAGTTCGTTGTACACGGTGGCTTCGTCGAGCGGCAGGACGTTGAAGGGGATGCCGTTCATGTCGATGACGTACTTCTTGGAAATATCCAGGTTGCCGGCGAACACGTAATAGCTGCCGGTGGCGCTCATGTCCTGACCGAGGCAGGCCATCACCAGTTCGAGGTGGGCCAGCGAGGCGACGTGGCAGGAGAAGAAAGAGATTTTGCCTCCTTCACAAGCGATGATGACTTGGTCGGCCTTGACTTCGGGCGGACGTATTTCGCCAGCCGTGCTAGGCGCCAGTTTGAGCGCGAATTCGCCGCGAAAGGCGATACGCCCGGCGACCTTGGTGGGGCCTTTGACGATAGGGGAAAGCAGATGCGCTTCCAGTTTGGCGAGCGGGGTGGTGGAGATGTCGGTCATGGTTGTTGCTCCTTGATTAAAAAACAATTTTTAGTGTTTAGTGTTGAGTGTTTAGTTGCGGAGTCGCTACGCGACGATCTATAAGCCATGCGCGCAGCGCATTCCGCCACTAAACACTAAGCACTAAAAACTAAACACTGCCTACAAATAGCTCACCTTCACCCGGTAATTCCCCCCAATCACCAGGTACTCGCCTTCGCCCTTGAGCGGGTTGCTCGGCAGCAGGCCGTTGCAATACAGGATCTTTACCCGCGGCACGCTCGCTTCGAGGATGGTGTCGCCGAATTCGTCGGCACGCATCCGCTCGCTGGTGAACGACACCAGGCTGTTTTGTTTCACCACCGCCGTGCGCTTGTCGGGGCGCTCGACAATCTGGTGTTCGCCGAAATCGTTCACGCCGCGATACAGGGTGACATGGCTGGCCCCCGCCAGCAGCCAGCGGCCCAACATCCACTGGCCGTACTCGTACAACAGGTCGAGTTGGAGGCTGATGCTGTTGTTGTGGAAGCGGTTCGACATCTTTTCTTCCACGTAAGCCATCCACTCGGGTGCCGGGAAACGCTGGAGCGGCACCTTGTGAAACGTCGGCAACAATCCGAAACGGCTTTCCACCCAGCCTTTCAATACCGCGCCTTCCGGCCCGTTCGAATCGAATCCCCAGCCTTGCAACAGCCGCCGATAGCTGGAACGGTAGCGCCGCTTGGCCCCTTCGTCGCCGGTCAAGGCGCTGCCGTCGAGGCCGAACAGCGTTTCCATATAGTGACCGAATAACCCGGCAGCGCCTTCCGCACTGGCGGTGCGCGCCAGCGCTTCAAAAAAGGAGCGGTTCATCTGGCGCACCCCATTGATCGCCAACGGCTGGGGAAAATCGTTAAAAGCCGTGCTCGCCAATAACCCGGTAGGAATACCGACCAGGTTGGTGCTGTGATCCTTGGCGGGGTTGCTTGACGTTTCCATACCACCGGTTTAGAGCAATCTCCATTCCCGATTTCAGCAAACAGACGATTGCCCTTGTCAATCATATTGTTGCATCGACACCGAGAGCATTTTGCGTGGAGCGCCGAGGTGCGCCATTTCCGACAGCCATGTCCGCAATTGTCTGGTTTGCGACAAACCGGCGGCACCGCCCAACAAACCATAATACTTATGTTAATCAGCGTGTTGCAACATTGTTTCGGAGGTGGCACGGTCGTTGCAAATGACTGGGCACAGGGCAGGACAGAAATCGCAGTTCAACTTTTTATTTTTTTGTTAAGGAGAAAGCAAATGAGCGCACTGAGACAAATCGCCTTCTATGGCAAAGGTGGTATCGGCAAGTCGACGACTTCGCAAAACACCTTGGCCGCACTCGCCGAAATGGGTCAGAAGATCCTGATCGTCGGTTGCGACCCCAAGGCCGACTCGACCCGTCTGATTCTGCACGCCAAGGCACAAGACACCGTGCTGTCGCTGGCCGCTGAAGCCGGTTCCGTGGAAGACCTGGAGCTGGAAGATGTATTGCGCGTCGGTTATCGCGATATTCGTTGCGTCGAATCCGGTGGTCCGGAGCCGGGTGTGGGTTGTGCCGGTCGCGGCGTGATTACCGCCATCAACTTCCTCGAAGAAAATGGCGCATACGACGGCGTGGACTATGTTTCCTACGACGTGCTGGGCGATGTGGTGTGTGGTGGTTTCGCCATGCCGATTCGCGAAAACAAGGCGCAGGAAATCTACATTGTGATGTCCGGCGAAATGATGGCCATGTACGCCGCCAACAACATCTCCAAGGGCATTTTGAAGTACGCCAATGCCGGTGGTGTGCGTCTGGGTGGGTTGATCTGTAACGAGCGCCAGACCGACAAGGAACTGGAACTGGCAGAAGCTTTGTCCGCCCGTCTGGGTACCAAGCTGATTCACTTCGTGCCCCGCGACAACACCGTGCAACACGCCGAACTGCGCCGCATGACCGTGCTGGAATACGATCCGAAGTCCAAGCAGGCTGAAGAATATCGCCAACTGGCCAACAAGATTCACAACAACGCCGGCAACGGAACGATTCCGACCCCGATCACGATGGAAGAACTTGAAGACCTGTTGCTCGAATTCGGCATCATGCAGAAGGAAGACGAATCGATCATCGGTAAGGCTGCTACCGCTTAATTCGGGTAATGAGTAATGGGTGATGGGATTGGTGCTGAGGTCTGGGTTTTACCCATTCCCCATCACGCATCACCCATCACCGATTTCAAGGAGATTCAAAATGACTATCGACGTTAAAACCCGGAACCGCGAGCTGATACAGGAAGTTCTGTCGGTTTACCCGGAAAAGGCTGCGAAGAAGCGTGCCAAACACCTCAACGTGTACGAGGAAGGCAAGCCCGATTGCGGCGTGAAATCCAACATCAAGTCGTTGCCCGGCGTAATGACCATCCGCGGTTGTGCCTACGCCGGCGCCAAGGGCGTGGTGTGGGGCCCGATCAAGGACATGGTGCACATCAGCCACGGCCCGGTCGGTTGCGGCCAGTATTCGTGGGGCACGCGCCGCAACTACGCGGGCGGCGTTCCCGGCGTGAACAACTGGGTGGCGATGCAGATCACCTCGGACTTCCAGGAAAAGGACATCGTCTTCGGCGGCGACAAGAAGCTCGACAAGATGATCGACGAGATCAACGCCTTGTTCCCGCTGTCGCGCGGCATCTCGATCATGTCGGAATGTCCGATTGGTCTGATCGGCGACGACATCGAAGCCGTCTCCAAGAAGAAGGCCAAAGAATGCGGCAAGATGGTCGTGCCGGTGCGTTGCGAAGGTTTCCGTGGGGTTTCCCAATCTCTCGGCCACCACATCGCCAACGACCAGGTGCGCGACTGGGTGCTCGACAAGGGCGAATCCACCCATGAAGCCGGCCCCTACGACGTGGCCATCATCGGCGACTACAACATCGGCGGCGACGCTTGGTCTTCGCGGATTCTCCTCGAAGAAATCGGCTTGCGCGTGGTGGCTCAGTGGTCCGGCGACGGCACTTTGCAGGAAATGCTCAAGACCCCGAAGGTCAAGTTGAATCTCTTGCACTGCTACCGTTCGATGAACTACATCTCGCGCCACATGGAAGAGAAGTACGGGATCCCCTGGGTCGAATACAACTTCTTCGGGCCGAGCAAGATCGCCGCTTCCCTGCGTGAAATCGCCAGCCATTTCGACGACAAGATCAAGGAAAACGCCGAGAAGGTCATTGCCAAGTACCAGCCGATGGTCGATGCCGTGATCGCCAAGTTCAAGCCGCGTCTCGACAAGAAAACCGTGATGTTGTACGTCGGCGGCCTGCGCCCGCGTCACACCGTCAATGCTTATGAAGACCTGGGCATGGAAGTGGTCGGCGCCGGTTACGAATTCGCCCACGGCGACGATTACCAGCGTACCGCTCATTATGTGAAAGACGGCACCTTGATTTACGACGACGTTTCCGGTTTCGAACTGGAAAAATTCGCCGAAACCATCCAGCCTGATTTGGTCGGCTCCGGCATCAAGGAAAAGTACGTCTTCCAGAAGATGGGCATTCCTTTCCGCCAGATGCACTCCTGGGACTACTCCGGCCCGTACCACGGCTACGACGGTTTTGCCATCTTCGCGCGCGACATGGACATGGCCATCAATAGCCCGGTGTGGAAAATGACCAAGGCACCCTGGAAAAAGTAAGCAATTTCGGAGCAGGGACGCGTCTAGGCTTGAAACCTGGCGCTCCCCGCCAACCCCGGCAGGCAGACGCAAGAGTCTGAACTGTCTTTGAAAGGAGATTTATCATGCCACAGAATGCCGATAACATTCTTGACCACAACGAGCTTTTCGCCCAGCCCGAGTACGTGGCTTCCCGCGAAGCCAAGAAGGAGTTCGAAGAGGCTTACCCGGAATCCAAAATCCAGGAAATTACCGACTGGACCAAGAGCTGGGAATACCGCGAACTCAACTTCAAGCGCGAAGCGCTGACTATCAATCCGGCCAAGGCCTGTCAACCGCTGGGCGCCGTGTTGTGCGCTTCCGGTTTCGAAGGCACCATGCCCTATTGCCACGGTTCGCAAGGCTGTATCGCCTACTTCCGCAGCCACTTCAACCGCCATTTCAAGGAAGCCTGCTCGGCGGTTTCCGATTCGATGACGGAAGACGCAGCGGTGTTCGGCGGCTTGAACAACATGGTGGACGGCCTGGCCAACACCTATGCCTTGTACAAGCCCAAGATGATCGCGGTTTCCACCAGTTGCATGGCGGAAGTGATCGGCGACGACCTGGACAGTTTCATCAAGACCGCCAAGACCAAGGGTGCCATTCCCGAGGACTACCGCGTACCGTTCGCCCATACCCCGTCGTTCGTCGGCAGCCATGTGACCGGCTACGACAACATGATGAAGGGCATCCTGACCAATTTCTGGGAAGGCAAGGAGCGCACCGCCAACAACAGCGTCAACATCATGGGTGGTTTCGACGGCTACTGCGTCGGCAACAACCGTGAACTGAAGCGCATGTTGGGCATCATGGGCGTGGATTACACCGTCCTCTCCGATCCCTCCGACGTGTTCGACATGCCGACCAACGGCAAATTCGAGATGTTCGCCGGCGGCACCACGCTGGAAGACGCAGCCAACGCCCTCAACGCCAAGGCCACCGTCGCGCTGCAAGGCTTCTCGGTCGCCAAGTCGCTGGAATACGCAGCCAGCAAGGGCCAGGAAACCGTCAGCCTGCATTGCCCGGTCGGCATCACCGGCACCGACGCCTTCCTCATGGAAGTGTCGCGCATCACCGGCAAGCCGATCCCGGCGGAACTCGAACTGGAGCGTGGCCGTCTGGTCGATGCCCTGGCCGATTCGCAAGCCTACCTGCACGGCAAGAAGTTCGCGCTGTTCGGCGACGCCGACATGGTCTACGGATTGACCGCCTTCCTGTTGGAAATCGGTGCCGAGCCGACGCATATTCTGTGCAGCAGCGCCCCCAAGGGCTGGGAAGAGAAGATGCAGGCATTGCTCGACGGCTCGCCGTTCGGCAAGGAAGCCAAGCTCTATCCGGGCAAGGATCTGTGGCACATGCGTTCGTTGCTCGCCACCGAGCCGGCTGACTTCCTGATCGGCAACACCCACGGCAAGGTGCTCGAAGCGGATACCGGCGTACCGCTGATCCGCATCGGCTTCCCGATCTTCGATCGCCACCACCATCACCGTTATCCGATCTGGGGCTACCAGGGCGGCCTCAACGTGCTGGTCAAGGTGCTCGACAAGATCTTCGACGAGCTAGACAAGAACAAGGGCGGCGTCAGCTTCGAGATCGTGCGTTAATGTTGGGTGGGCACGGCTTTTCGTGCCCACGCAGAACCATTATCGAAGCGGTGGGCACGAAAAACCGTGCCCACCCTACCAAAAGGATTTGTTATGGCAAACATCACCTTCTCATCCCCCGCGATGAAAAAGGACGTGACCGTCTACGCCGTTGCCGGAGACCGCTGCACGCTGTTGTCCGTCGCGCAGGAACACAAGGTGCCGATCCACTACGAATGCCAGAACGGCGAATGCGGTTCGTGCATCGTTGAAGTTTCGGTATTGGACGGCAAGAAGCTCAAGGGCGTGCATCTCACGGAGAAGGAAAAAACCGTGCTGGTGCTGAACGGCAAGCTGACCAAGGAAGAAATCGAACACATGGAACTCAACGACGTGCCGCCCAAGTGGCGCATGGCGTGCCAGTACATGGTGCTCGACCAGGATATCCTGGTGAAGTTTTAAGTTTTAGTAACTCCCTCGAAGTGTGTTTGGGTTGCCCATCGCTTAGCGGCGATGGGCTTTTTTACGTCTGGAATAGCGGCTTCAAGCCGCCTTGGCCTTGCGCTCGTTGGTTTTTTCCACTTCTTCATCCCAGGTGTCCATGCGGACGTAGGGGTTGGTGCGCGGATGGACGATCATGTTGGGATCGATGTCGACACCGATGCCTTCAAGGAAGTTGACTAGGCCGACCCGCTCGATCATTTCGCCGGTCCGCTCATGCTCCAGGGCGTTTTCGGCGAAGAAGTCGATGGTGTTCTGGGCGATTTCCAGCAGACGCTCGTAATCCTCGTCGGACTCCAGCTTCATGAACGGGATCACCACGGTGCCCATGGTCGCGCCGATCTTCAGCACGCTCTTGCCGCCGATCAGGATGGTCACGCCCTTGTCCTTGCCGGGAGCCAGGGCGCCTGTCATGACGTTGACGCAGTGCATGCAGCGCACGCAGTCGTGGTTGCTGATTTCCAGGCTCTGGCTGTCGTTGAGTGCGACGCTGGAAATCCCCTCGGCCGGGGAAACGTCCTTGGTGTCGACCAGGGTGATGGCTCTGGTGGGGCAGCGGCTGATTACGTCGTTGACCAACTCCTTCGCACCGTGTTTGGCGAACCAGGCCTTGCCCAGCGCATCGTCGGTCTGGATGTTGTCGCGCCAGGTGCCGATCACCGCCATGTCGGAACGCTGAATGGAATTGACGCAATCGTTGGGGCAGCCGGAGAACTTGAACTTGAACTTGTACGGCAGGGCCGGGCGGTGCATGTCGTCGAGGAAAGTGTTGACCACCGTGCGCAGGGCGCGGGCTTCGTCGTAACAGGATTGCTCGCAGCGCGCGGCGCCGACGCAGGACATCGAGGTGCGTACCGCAGGGCCGGCGCCGCCCATGTCGAAACCCATTTCATTGAGTTTGTCGAAAGCCGGCTGGACGTCGGCGGTAGTCGCGCCCTGGAACATGATGTCGCCGGATTGGCCGTGGAAAGCGATCAGGCCGGAGCCGTGCTCCTCCCACACGTCGCACATCTTGCGCAGGATAGCGGTGGTGTAGTGCATGCCGGCGGGCGGCTGGATGCGCAGGGTGTGGAACTCGGCCGCAGCCGGAAATAGCGGCTTGTCATTCTCGTCCTTGAGTTCGGTGAAGCGCGGGATCACGCCGCCGCCGTAACCGAACACACCGACGGTGCCGCCCTTCCAGTAACCCTTCTTGGTCTTGTAGGAAGTTTCCAGTTGGCTTAGCAGATCGGCCATCATGTCTTTGTCCTTGGCAAGGCGCTTCAGCCCGGTCACGAAGCTGGGCCACGGGCCGCTCTCCAACTGGTCCAACAAGGGAGTATCAGGTAATGGCTTGGACATCTCTATCTCCTTTTCCAATTGCTCACCCGGCAATCAAGCCGGGCGCATCAGTTCCACTAAATAAAGCGCCACTGCTAGATAGAATAGTTTCAGCAGTTGGAATTAGTATAGCAATACCCGACAATTTAATTCAAGCTTTTTAGAAAAAGAGAAAAAACATAGCTGAATCGGGGCAGCGTCACTTGCCGGGGACGGGTATCCCATCCTCGCGCCGCGCCACGTACAAGGTTAGCGCCCCAGCGGCGGCCAGCGACCCGGCCAGCAGGTACAGCGCCAGCGTCATGTCCTTGCCGGCGGCATCGCGGATCATCCCCACCAGTCCCGGGCTGACGTAACCGGCGAGATTGCCGAAGGAGTTGATCCAGGCGATCCCCGCAGCCGCCGCGGTGCCGTGCAGCATCCCGGTGGGCAGGGTCCAGAAGCACGACAACGCCGCCATGATACCGGCGGTTGCCAAGCTCAGCATCAGGATACCGGTCCAACCGCCGAGCCCCGGCAACGCACTGGCCGCAAAAGCGCCGGCGGCCAGCAGGCAGGCCAGCGCCACATGCCAACGCCGTTCCCCGCTGGCGTCGGAATGGTAACCATACGCCACCATGGCGAATGCCGCGACGCACCAGGGAATCGACGAGATGAGGCCGATCCGGAACGGGTCGGCGGTGAGCGTGTCCTTGATGATTTGCGGCAGCCAGAAGGAAATGCCGTAGAGCCCCATGACCATGCCGAAGTACACCGCGCCGAGCAGCCATACCTTGACGGAGCGGAATGCCTCCCATACCGATCCACCCGCCGGTTTCTCGGTCGCATCCCGCTGCAGGCGGGTTAGCAGCAAATCCCGTTCATCCGCCGCCAGCCACTTCGCCTGGGCCGGGGAGTCGTCGAGAAAGCGCAGCACCCATAGCCCCATCACTACCGGCAGCGCGCCTTCGATCAGGAACATCCATTGCCACCCTCTGAGCGTCGCCACGCCATCCAGCGCCTTGAGTATCCACCCCGACAGCGGGCCGCCGACAATACCGGCGAGCGGAATGGCGGTCATGAACCAGGCGATCATGCGCGCCCGGTAGGCATGGGGGTACCAGTAGGTGAAATAGAGAATGATGCCCGGGAAAAACCCGGCCTCCGCCACTCCCAAGAGAAAGCGCAGGATGTAGAAAGCCCTCTCGCTGGAGACGAACATGGTGCCCATGGCGATCAGGCCCCAACTGACCATGATCCGAGCGATCCAGATGCGCGCCCCGACCCTGCTCAGGATCACGTTGCTCGGCACCTCAAGGAAGAAATAGCCGATGAAGAAAATGCCGGCACCGGCACCGTAGACGGCATCGCTGAAACCGAGATCGGCGCTCATCTGGAGCTTGGCGAAGCCGACGTTGACCCGGTCGAGATAGGCCAGGACGTAACACAGGAACAGGAAGGGAAGCAGGCGCAGGCTGACCTTGCGGTAGGTCGCCCGCTCGAATGCATCCACAACCGAATCCTTAGGGTTCATATCCGGCGGTCGCCGTCAAAAAAAGTCTATTTGTCGTTTTCATCTCGCCTCTCCTGTGCGCATTGTATGCGCGGCTGAATGGGCGCTCCATTACTTCATGCCTTCGCGGACAATTGGGGGGGAATTACGGTGGCTATTCGGCGTTCTCCGCAACGGATTGACAAAATCCGGTGCAAAAGCCAGTATCGACCCATGACCTTGTTTTCCAGCCTTTCTCCCGAAGAAGCCCAGTCCAGCGCACGCCTCGCCGAATTAATCCGTGAAGAAATCACCGCTAGCGGCGGCTGGCTGTCCTTTGCCCGCTTCATGGAACTTGCCCTCTACGCACCGGGCCTGGGCTATTACAGCGGCGGCGCGGCGAAATTCGGCGCGGCCGGCGATTTCGTCACCGCCCCGGAGATTTCCGCGCTGTTCGGGCGCACCCTGGCCCGCCAAGCTGCCCAGATCCTCGAAGCGAGCGGCGGCGACCTGCTGGAACTCGGCGCGGGCAGCGGCAAGCTCGCTTTCGACCTGCTCGGCGAATTGCAGCACCTGGATCGCCTGCCGCGCCGCTATTACATCCTGGAGGTGAGCGCCGACTTGCGCCAGCGCCAGGGCGAACGGCTGGCGCCCTACGCCGAACGGGTGGAATGGCTGGATGCGCTACCCGACGCTTTCACCGGCCTAATCCTGGGCAACGAAGTACTGGATGCGCTGCCGGTGCACCTGGTCGAATGGCGGGCCGACGGCTTGGCTGAACGCGGCGTGGTATGGCGGGACGAGGGTTTCGAGTGGGCGAACCGCCCGCTGAAAGACAGCCCGCTCCATGACGTCGCCGCCCAACTGGCGCTGCCCGCCGGCTACCGCAGCGAGATCGGGCTGGCGGCACAGGGCCTGCTCGCCACCCTGGCGGAACGCCTGGAACGCGGTGCGGCTTTGTTCATCGACTACGGCTTCGGCGCCCGCGAGTATTACCACCCGCAACGTAGCGACGGCACCCTGATGTGCCATTTCCGCCACCGCGCCCACGACGATCCCTTGGCTTATCCCGGCGTGCAGGATTTGACCGCCCACGTCGATTTCAGCGCCATCGCGGCAGCCGGCGTCGCACACGGGCTGGCGCTGGCCGGCTACACCAGCCAAGCCCATTTCCTGCTCAATTGCGGCCTTACCGACCTGCTCGGCGAAACATCCCCGGAGCAAGCGGGCACTTACCTCCCGTTGGCCGCCCAGGCGCAAAAGCTGGTAAGTCCCGCGGAAATGGGCGAACTGTTCAAGGTCATCGCCTTCGCCAAGGGCCTGGAAATTCCCCTGTGCGGCTTTGCCCGCGGCGATAAGCGCCATACCTTGTAAGAAACGCGGCGCTACGCGGCTTTCGCGTTAAAATGGTGCGTTCACCCTGAATTCGGGAATTTGCTCGGAGTCCGCAATGCAAGGCAAAACCATCCTCATTACCGGCGGCGCCAAGCGCGTCGGTGCGGCGATTGCCCGCCGCCTGCACCGCGAGGGCGCATCCATCGCGATCCACTACCGTTCCTCGGAAGGCGAAGCGAAAGCCCTGGCCGCCGAGTTGAACCTGCAACGCCCGGATTCCGCAGCGCTGGTGAAAGGCGACCTGCTCGACCCAGCCGGCTACAGCCGCATCATCGCCGATGCGGTGGGGCTTTTCGGCCATCTCGACGTGCTGATTAACAACGCCTCCAGCTTTTATCCGACGGCGGTGGGAGAAATCAGCGAAAAGGACTGGCACGACTTGATCGGTACCAACCTCAAGGCGCCGTTGTTCCTTTCCCAGGCCGCCGCCCCGCAGTTGCGCAAACGCCACGGCTGCATCGTCAACATCGCCGACATCCACGCCGAACGCCCGATGAAAGCCTACGTGGTGTACAGCATCGCCAAAGCCGGACTGGTGGCGCTCACTAAGTCGCTGGCCCACGAACTCGGCCCGGAAGTGCGGGTCAACGCGGTCTCTCCCGGCCCTATCGCATGGCCGGAAGACGATCCCAAATTCGACGAACTGGAGCGCCGCCGCATCATTTCCCACACCTTGCTGAAGCGCGCCGGCGACCCCGACGACATTGCCCGCGCGGTTTGCTATCTCATCAAGGATGCCCCTTACGTGACCGGCACGGTACTGCCGGTGGATGGCGGCAGGAGCGCCAGCTTATGATTTCGGCCCAAAATTAACATGACTTCTGAACCCATCAAGCCCCCCCGTTCCCTGCTCTCCGCCTCCGGCAAGGCCATCGGCGATTACGCCATGATCCGCGACGGCGACCGGGTGCTGCTCGGTCTGTCCGGCGGCAAGGATAGCCTGGCGCTGCTCCATGTCCTGCTCGCCTTGCAAAAGAAAGCCCCGATCAAGTTCGAACTGGCGGCGTGCACTGTCGATCCGCAGTCGCCGGATTTCCATCCCGAGCCGCTCAAGGGCTACATGGCCGAACTGGGAGTGAAATATTTCTTCGAGAGCCAGCCCATCGTCGCACAGGCGGAAACCTCAATGCAGGGCGATTCCTTTTGCGCCTTCTGCTCGCGGCTGCGGCGCGGCATTCTCTACCGCACCGCGCGGGAGAACGGCTACAACGTGCTGGCCCTGGCCCAGCACCTCGACGACCTCGCCGAAACCTTTTTGATGAGCGCCTTCTTCGGCGGCAAGCTGCGCACCATGCAGGCTCATTACCTCAATGATCGCGGCGATATCCGGGTAATTCGCCCGTTCATCTACGTGCGCGAGCGCCAGACCCTGGCCTTCGCCCACGCCGCCTCGCTACCGGTCATCATGGAAAACTGCCCGGCCTGCTTCGGCATGCCCACCGAGCGCCACCACATGAAAACCCTGCTGGCCGACCTGGAAAAGAGTAATGGGAAGATCTTCCCGAGTTTGCAGACTGCCTTGAAACCCCTGCTGGGAGTGCCCCCTCAACAACCCGCCATGGCGGCCCGACCAACCGAACCGGAGTGCCCATCATGAGCCACAAGCATCTGAGCCTGCTCACCGCAATCTTTCAGGATCCGGTCAGCGGCAACATTCACTGGCGTGAAATCGAATCCCTCTTGAATCACCTCGGCGCCACGGTCGAACCGGTGCATGGCGCGCGTTTCCACGTCACCCTCAACAAGTTCGAATGCATCGTCCACCACCCGCATCACAGCAGCGTGTGCGCCAAGCAGGACGTCAAGCAGTTGCGCGAATTCCTCGCGCGCGCCGGGGTATCGCCCTCCAGCTACGAAGCCCAATAGCGCTTCAGCGGGGCTGTATCGTGGTCCCTTTGGACGGCCAAATCTCGGTGGCCGCATCCACCAGCGGCACCACCGTCCCGCCCTGCATGCCGCTCAATTGCTCGATCACCTGAGCATTCAACACCACCTGAATGCGGCTCCCCTGGCGGGCTGAGTGTATTGCCCGCATATCCTCGAATATTTTCTTGAAGTCCATGATGATCTCCTGCCGCATTATGTCCAAACCGACGGTACTTTAACACCGACCGGGCGTGCGAGAAAACTCGCATTCCTGCTAGGTATATCGGGCGAACCGGCCCCGGCTTTACCCTAACAGGGGAACGGGTATGGCCTATCATATATAAAAACGTCGGATTGGCTCCCCGCCGCAAGACCATGTAGGATGCGAAGCAAAATTCAATCCATTTCGGAGCAAGCCGTGATTAATAATGACGTGTTACGCAGCATTCGCTATGCGCTGGACCTGAGCGACGCCAAGGTCGTGGAGATCATCAAGCTGGCCGAGCGCGACATCGAACAGTCCGAAGTGACGAGTTACCTGAAAAAGGAAGACGAGGAAGGCTTCGTCGATTGTCGCGCCGACGTGATGGTGGCCTTTCTCGACGGGTTGATCATCCATAAAAGAGGCAAGCAGGAACCCAAGCCGGATCAGCCCCCCAAGAAACCCGAGCGCCGCCTCACCAACAACGCCATCCTGAAAAAGCTGCGGGTGGCTTTCACGCTCAAGGAAGAGGACATGCACCAAATTCTGGAACACGCCGGGTTCCCGGTTTCCAAGCCGGAACTAAGCGCCCTGTTCCGCGCCAAAGGCCACAGCAACTACCGCACCTGCGGCGATCAGCTCCTGCGCAATTTCCTGAAGGGCCTGGTCATGCGCCTGCGCGGTTAAAATGAAAATCCCCAAAAGGCTCCAGCCGCTGGTCGAAGACGGCTTGGTCGACGAAGTCATCCGCCAGTTGATGAGCGGCAAGGAAGCCATGGTTTTCGTGGTGCGCTGCGGCGACGAAATTCGTTGTGCGAAAGTCTACAAGGAAGCCGACAAACGCAGCTTTCGCCAAAGCGTGGTTTACACCGAGGGCCGCAAGGTCAAGAACAGCCGGCAGGCGCGCGCCATGGAAAAAGGCTCGCGCTACGGGCGCAAGGTCCAGGAAGAAGCGTGGCAGAACGCCGAGGTGGATGCCCTGTACCGCCTGGCCAGCGCCGGCGTGCGCGTCCCGACGCCGTACAACTTCCACGAAGGCGTATTGCTGATGGAACTGGTCACCGACGCCGACGGCAATGCCGCGCCGCGCCTCAACGACGTGACGCTGAGCGCGGAACTGGCCGTGGAATACCATCATTTCCTGGTTTTGCAGGTGGTACGGATGCTCTGCGCCGGGGTGGTGCACGGCGACTTGTCCGAGTACAACGTCCTGGTCGGCGGCGAAGGCCCGGTCATCATCGACCTGCCGCAAGCCATCGACGCCGCCGGCAACAACCACGCCCGCGCCATGCTGGAGCGCGACGTGGAGAATCTGGCGAACTATTTCGGGCGCTTTGCCCCGGCGCTGCGCACCACCGATTACGGCAAGGAGATTTGGGCGCTCTACGAGAGCGGCAAACTGCGTCCCGACGTCCAGTTGACCGGACGTTTCGAGCGCATCCTGCCGCCCACGGATTTGGTCGGCGTAATGCGCGAAATCGACGATGCCCGCGCCGAAGAAGCGGCGCGATTGCGCCGGCAAGAGGCGGGAGCGTAAGGGACCATCCGTGCTAACGCATTACCGTTGTACGGTATAGTTACGCAGGGGCGCTTTTTAAGCCTACCCCACCCAACCTTATTTGCCACTTTTTGCCCTGCTGGATACGCATCATGACCCAACTTCGCCCCTTCTTCCTTCTCCCCCTGTTTTTCCTCGCCGCCTGCGCCACTTCCCAGCCGCCCAAGCCGGCGCAACAGCTCACTATCGCCGAACAGGTAAAGGCACGCCAGGCAGCCTTTGCGGCACAAAAGAAGGCGTGGCGCGCCAAGTACGTCGAGGGGAAAAACCCCACTGGAACCATCACCACCATAAGCGGCGACACCTATGCGGTGGCAAAATTCGGTACGCCGGAGGTACTCGCCGAGTATTACATCAAACCCCTCCGCGAAGGCTTCCGCTATTTCAACGAAGTGCGCGAGATTCGCGACAACGGCAACGACTACCTGATCGAACTGAAGAGCGGCGAAACCGTGAACTCGACGGAAAAACCCAAGGGGCCATTCAGCCGCTATAACCCGAGCAACGACGAAATGGAACGCTTTAGCGAATTCGAATTCCTCCAGCGTCCGGTGGCGGGCGGCGTGGCGCAGCCGGCGCGAGTTCCCTGGGACGCAGTGAAAACCATCCGCATCAACGGGGAATAGCTAGCCGCCTTGCCCGGCTACTCTTCCCCAATAACCAGCCGGGTGGCATCCGCGTAACGATGCGCCGGAATCACCAGATTGGCCGGAGCCGGCCCTTGGCGGAATACCCTGCCGGCCAGATCGTATTTGGATGAATGGCAGGGGCATAGAAACTCCCCCGCCACCCCGGGATCGCTTGGAAGATTGAGGGCCGGCGCACAGCCTTGATGGGTGCACACCCCCATCGCCACGAAGATTTCCGGGAGGCGCGAGCGCAACGGGTTGCGACAGTAATCCGGCTGGCGGGATTGCGCCGACTGCGGGTCGGTCAATTGCTCCAGGTTTCGTTCAAGGTCGCCGATCATTTTGGCCGAACGTCGCAAAATGTAGACCTGTTGCCCGTGCCAATCGATGACCAGTAGCTTGCCGACCGGCAATTCGCCGATTCCCACCGGCAAGGGATTGCCGCTCGGGTAGGACGGCGCTGTCCCATAGCGCAGGATCAACGGCACCGCCCCGGCGACGGCGCACAACCCGGCGATGAGTTGAATGCGCTTCCTGTGGGTGGCGGATGGGGGCGGGGTTTCCATGGGGGGTTTGACGGCGGTGGGGCGAACTGGTTCAGAACTTCAAGTCCACCAAGGCGGCATGATTGAGCAGCCCCCCGGTTTCATTGGCATCCCGCTTTATGGAACCACTCCGCTTGGGTGCCGACCACAATAATCGTGTTGTTGGTTTGGTTCCCCATATAGTACACGTTGCTGTCCAGCAGGGAGAATCCCAGATAGGCGTTGGTGGCCGGGTAATACTGGTAATAGTAACTGCCTTGCGTGAGGCGGCGATCGGCAAACCAGGGGCTGGGAAACAGTTCTGGATAGGTTTTTTCCGCCCACAGGATAAAGCAGTCGAAGGCTGGATTGACCGCCTTTATGGTGATGGTTTGGGTCGCGATGGAACTAGCATTGCCCACGCCGTCGATGGTCTTGCAGGTAACGGTCTGCTGGCCGGTTGTGCTGAACTTGAATGCGTAGCGAACCACCGTCCCCCCGACCACCGGATTGGCATCCGGCAAGTCGCCGGGAGTGGATTGCGTGGCGCTGCACGCCAGCGCGACCTTTCCGCCTTCAGGATCTCCGCCTGCCTCGATGTTGAATGCGACGTAAAAATTGACCGTGGCGCTGCTGGGTGGGTCGATGAATCGCGGTGCATAGGGTGGCGAATCCGAGGAACCGCCGCGCACCAGCAGTGCATTTTTTTTCCAGGGAGGAAAATCGACGTCGCTGGAACCATCCGCATAGAGCAACCACCCACCGTTTGTGGGGTAGGAAGTGGCGGACCAAAGGGCTGCCGCACTGATGGGGAATATTGTGGAATTCAACGCGAGATCGATTTTTCCGTAGTCCACCAAGGTAAGCAGTTCGTTTTCGGTGGGTAGCCGCCAATCGGAGTAACCCGCATACCAACTGCCTTTGAAATTGAGGGCGTCATCCTGACTAAACGTGTCGATGCTGCTACTGGCACTCTTCACGCATTTACCGTTACCCCAGTCCGAGCCTTCGGTACAGCGTTTCCAGGTCAGGCCCGTGGCCTTGTGCGTGACTGTGCCGTTGCCGTTATCGGTGAAATCGCTGTCCGGCTTGGAAATACTCGGGGTGCCTTGGGCATTTCCTCCCCGCACCAGGCGGACGTAATTACTGTCTCCCACGGGAGCAGGTACGCCGCTGCCGCTGCCGTATATCCGGTAGCTGTGAAATTCTCCAACAAGACGAACGTGCCAAGCTTGCGCCGCATCGGCGGCATAGGGTGTGGAAGACCAGAAGTTGACCGCGCCGCTATTCGCCAAGCCTGGAAATATCGCGCTGTTGATAGCCGGGTCTTGGGCTTCCCGTTCAACGATGCTTAACAGTTCGGCGATGGACGGAAGCCGCCAGCCATCCGCCGCGAGCGACTTGGCGTCCTGCCAGGTAACCGCTTTCGCGCTGCCGGTACAGGCAGACGCAACGAAGGATTGCCCCTCCGGGCAGCGTTTCCAAACCAGCCCGGTGGTTTTGTGGGTGACCGTGCCTTCGCCGTTGTCGGTGAAATCGGCACTGGGCGTGGTGGGCATGGCATGAACCGGGAGCGTCAACGCTAATGCAAGTAGCGCGGCAGGCAAAGAAAATGAGCGGCAAATTCGTGACATGCAGTACAAGATCGACATATTCCCTCCAGGGCTGATTTTGAAACCGTCCCCCGATGAAAACGGCAACGAGGGAGTCTACCTTTTCCGGTGGCGAGGCATAACTGTCAAAAGTAACAGGTACGTCGCAATATATTGAATGGGTGTTGTATTTATATGCTATGCAGGATGCGCAAGCGGCGGCATGCGGTGCAATGCCCTCGGCGGGGATTGCGCCTTACGCGGGTTGGTGATGGTTGGCGGCGGGGTTTCCATAAAATGTTCGACAGTTTTCGGGGAATCAACTTTCGTAGACACGGCTTTGGGCACCAACGCTCAGTATCAGGATAGGGGATTGGCAAAACGTAGGGCTTGCTAAGGCAGTGCCATCCATATCTGTCCTTCTTCCCGTTCCACTTCAACGCCGCCAACGGTCAAACGATAGGTGAGGGAGCAACAATTCTGTGGGGCGGACAAGACCACCCGGTTCAGCACCCCATAGTTTTCCCCCTTGCAGCGTGCGGAAGCGGTTACCAAGCCAGGGTGCCCTTCCCGTTTCAGACGGGCGCCTATCTCCTGAGTAAACCGGTAGCTGTCGGGGTTAAGCAAGTCCGGGTAGGTTGCCACCCGCGCCCGCAAATCGGCCAGGGCGGCGTCGCAACGTACCCAATACACCTTGCGTTCGCCGCTGATGGATTGCCGTTCGCCACGTGCTACCAACTGGTCATATCCCGCATCGGCCAGGATTCCCTCGCGCCAGTGATGCACGGTTTCATGCACTGAAGTTTCTACACTGTCCGCACCATACCAGATGCCGAAACTGCCATCGCAAAAACGGCTGGCCATCCAATTTTTGAAGGGGAACTCGATGGCGTTAAACCATTCGGATTCCTCGAAAGGGCGGTCGATCAGCGTGGCTTGCGAGACATAACCGGGAGGCTTGGTGGCGATTTCGTGGTCCAGAGCCACCTGCCAGTCCGCGGGATCGTCGGACAAATCGTCGAAGAGGCTCTGGGATACCCGTATCGACTTGATGTTGCGGGCAAGCGCCAGATGAACATCGGCCAGGGGCAATCCCGCAAAAAAGGAATCCATTTAGATTCCGCGACTCCGATCCAGATAAGCCCGGACCATCAACATCCCGGCGAAACCCCACTCCCGTATCGCTTCAACCGGGGTGCGCCCTTCGAATGCGCGATTGCGTCGAGTCATCCAGGCATAGGCCAGATCGCGATCCTGGGGGAAAATAAGGCGCAAATTCTTGTGGATGGCCAGCAGGTGACCGGCCCTCTCCAACAGATCGCGGCTGGGAGCCAACGGCTCGCCCTTGCGATAGCGGCTCAATGCTCCCCGATTGCCGGTAGACAAACCGAGCATCGCCAACTGGTCTTCGCTGCCCAGCTTCCAGTGCTCGAAAAGACGAATCACCATTCGCGCCAAGGCGCCGCGATCTTGATCCGGGTGGTTGTGTGCTGCGATGGCTTGGTTCATGGTTCGCCCCTGCATATTGTGTATTAACTATAGCATTATTTGTTGCAAATGCAACGAACAATGACGCAAATAGGCCATGGCGCCTATATCTATCGGGGATAACGACGTTGAACCGTGCATGAATGAAACCAGCGGTGTAAGCCCCCGAAACACGGGCAACCATCCAGTTATGGAAATGTGATTTTGCAAGGTCCGCCCCCGCGATCCGCTCAATCGCGGTGCGTAACGCCCCCCGCATGGGGGCAGTGCAAAGAATAGGCCGCCGCCGGAAGGAAACCACCGTGAAGAACCAGGTCGCGCCGGGCGTCGCATCGCGTCGGTAATGGGGCATCCGGGGATTTTACCAAGGGTGGGCACGGGGTTTTGTGCCCACCCTACCGGGCTTGGCGCGGCGCGCCGGAGCTGCATTCCCACGCGGCGCGTGGGAACGAGGGGAAAGAACATCGGAAAGCCGTGTGCGGGAGAACCGCATGCACGGTTTGATGAGGGAGGGCAGGTAATGTTGACTAGGGTGCGGCTATTGAGGCACCGCCAGACGAAAGGGGCGGAAACGTATAGGCTGAGCCTACGGGAGACGGAAACCTGTTCTCTACTCTACCCGGCGTTCTTGTTTTCTTTGCCGACGTTCTGTTGTGCTTCGCTTGACCACCAAGACGGTATCCACCCGGCTGGTAGCGCTATTAGCGTTTTTGTGAGGTGCGCAATACAACATATAAAGCAAAGCCAACTATGACCATTGAAATCGCAAACACCGTGATAGTTTGATTGCGCTCAACAAATCCTAATACCAGCTTAACTAACTCAATTCGCTCCATTATTGCCCCTCCGAAAATGATGTCCAAGCGTTGCCAAATAGAATACTAACGAGAATGCGCGCGTATTGCAACGCATTGTTTTATAACCGCTTTATCCCACTTTTGGCCACTTTGTCCCACCAACGATTTCCCAGCGCACAAAAGCGGGTGCGAACATAGTCCTAGTTGCCACCTTAAAGAGATATAACACATTGTTTAAATTGTTAATTTTATGGCACGTCAGAACAAATTGTGACACAGAAAAGTAAATCATTATTAATCATATCGATACAATACATTATTAAAGTTATTTACTTAAACAATATTTAGATACACAGCGATATAACATTGATTTATTTGCATTATTGTAAGTTCCTAATGCAGGATAAAAAATGACGAAATTCTACTCTCTTCGGTAAATTCTCAATGGAGGGATATTGCGTCCATCTAATGCTTCCAACATAAACCGTCCTTCGTCGCAAACCCGACAATTCCACCCGCGATAACCCGACACACCCCACTCCGCCGCCACCTTACCCAGCAATAATTCAATAAGTTAGCCGCCATCACCCCCATTGGCACGCCCCTTGCACTACCTTCCCCCAAGAACCATTTTTGTCGGATTTTTCACCAATGAGCGCACTGAAAAACCGCATTGCCAGCGTGATGGAAGAACCGGCCTGTGGGGTTAACCAGGCCAAGGATGCCAAAGAACGCAAGAAGGGCTGCGCCAAGCCGTTGACGCCGGGCGCGGCGGCGGGTGGCTGCGCGTTCGACGGGGCGAAGATTTCCCTGCAACCGATTACCGACGTGGCGCACTTGATCCACGGCCCCATTGCTTGCGAGGGGAACTCCTGGGACAACCGCCACGCCTTGTCGTCCGGGCCACTGCTGTATCGCACCGGCTTCACCACCGACATGAACGAGCTGGATGTGATTTACGGCGCGGAGAAAAAACTCTTCCGGGCGATCCGCGAGATTATCGAGAAGCATAATCCGCCGGCGATTTTCGTTTATCAGACCTGCGTGCCGGCGATGATCGGCGACGACATCGAGGCGGTGTGCAAGGCGGCGCACGAGAAGTTCGGCAAGCCCATCGTGCCCATCAACGTGCCGGGTTTCGCGGGGAGCAAGAATCTCGGGGCGAAGCTGGCCGGCGAGGCATTGCTGGATTACGTGATCGGCACCGAAGAGCCGGAAACCACGACGCCTTACGATATCGTGATCATCGCCGAATTCAACGTGGCCGGTGATTTGTGGGCGGTGAAGCCGCTGCTCGATGCCGTGGGCATCCGCATACTCGCCAACATTTCCGGGGATGCGCGCTACCACGACATCGCCTGCGCCCATCGTGCCAAGGCGGCGATGATGGTGTGTTCGAAGGCGATGATCAACGTGGCGCGCAAGCTCGAAGAGCGTTGGGAGATTCCCTACTTCGAAGGCTCGTTCTACGGGGTTTCCGATACCAGCGAGTCGCTGCGCCAGATTGCCAAACTGCTGGTGCAAAAAGGCGCTCCGGCGGAATTGCTGGAACGCACCGAGGCTCTGATTGCGAGCGAAGAAGCCCGTGCCTGGGAACGTCTGGCGCGTTACAAGGAACGCCTCAAGGACAAGCGCGTGCTGCTGTTTACCGGTGGGGTGAAATCCTGGTCGGTGGTGTCGGCGCTGCAAGAGGTGGGGATGGTGATTACCGGCACCTCGATGCGCAAATCGACCCAGGAAGACCGCGAACGCGCCACCGAGATCATGGGCACCGACGCGCATCTCTTCGACGAAATGCCGCCGCGCGAAATGTACAAGCTGCTCAAGGATGCCCGCGCCGACATCATGCTCTCCGGCGGTCGCTCGCAGTTCGTGGCGCTGAAGGCCAAGACGCCGTGGCTGGACATCAACCAGGAGCGCCACGTCGCCTACGCCGGTTATGAAGGCATGGTGAACCTGGTCAAGGAAATCGACAGGGCGATTTACAACCCGATCTGGGCGCAGGTGAAGCGCCCTGCACCATGGGAAGAAAGCAGTGTTTAGAACGCAGTGTTTAGTTTTGAGTGCTTAGTGTTTAGTTGTGGAATGCGCTTTGCGCATGGATTAAATCAAATCCGGCGCGCATCGCGCGACGACCACAACTAAACACTCAACACTAAACACTCACAACTGAATACCGCAAACCGAACACTGAATTTGGGAAAAATTATGTCCACCGTCACCCATAGCAAAAAATCCTGCGCGGTCAATCCGCTCAAGATGAGCCAGCCGATTGGCGCGGCGCTGGCCTTTCTCGGGCTGGACAAGTGCATGCCGCTGCTCCACGGCTCCCAAGGCTGCACGGCGTTCGGGCTGGTGCTGTTCGTGCGCCATTTCCGCGAGACCATCCCGCTGCAAACCTCGGCGATGAACGAGGTGACGACCATCCTCGGCGGGCTGGATAACCTCGAACAGGCGATTCTCAACATCTATAACCGCGCCAAGCCGGAGGTGATCGGCATCTGCTCGACAGGCCTGACCGAAACCAAGGGCGACGACGTGGAAGGCTATCTCAAGCTGATCCGCGAACGTCATCCCGAACTGGCCGATACGTCGCTGGTATTCGCGCCGACGCCCGATTACAGCGGCGCTTTTCAGGACGGCTGGGGCAAGGCGGTGAAAGCCGTCGTCGAGGCAATGTGCGAGCCGCGCCCGCGTACCGCCTGGCAGGTCAACGTGTTGCCCGGCTGCCATTTGACGGTGGCCGATATTGAAGAGTTGCGCGAGATCATCGAATCCTTCGGGCTGTTTCCCATCATCGCCCCGGACTTGTCCGGCTCGCTGGACGGACATATCCCGGAAACCTTTTTGCCTACCACCATCGGCGGGGCCAAGGCCGGCGACATTCGCGAAATGGGCGGTTCGGCGATCACCATCGCCATCGGTGAGCAAATGCGCGACGCGGCGGAGGCTTTGCAGGAAAAAACCGGTGTGCCGTATCGCTTGTTCGACCGCCTCACCGGGCTGGAAGCCAACGACGAATTCATGAAGTTTCTCTCGGAAATCAGCCTCAACGAGGTGGCGGTGAAATACCGCCGCCAGCGCGGCCAACTGGTGGATGCCATGCTGGACGGGCATTTCCACCTGGGCGGCAAGACCGTGGCGGTGGGCGCTGAGCCGGACTTGTTGTGGCAGATCGGCAACTTCTTAAGCGAAATGGGCTGTGAAATCAGCGCCGCCGTAACCACCACGACTTCGCCGCTGCTGGAAAAAATGCCCGCCGCCGAGGTGCTGATCGGCGACCTGGAAGACCTGGAAAGCCGCGCCGCCGGCTGCGATCTGCTGATTACCCATTCCCATGGACGGCAAGCCGCCGAACGGCTGGCTATCCCGTTTTACCGCTACGGGCTGCCGACCTTCGACCGGCTCGGTGCGACCCACAAGTTGAGCGTCGGCTATCGCGGCACCCGCGACCTGATTTTTGAAATCGGCAACATTTTTCTCGACCACCTGCCGCACTCCCATCCCGACGAGTGGGCGCTGCCGGGAGCACGCCATGAGACGCTTGAAACTCGTCACTGACAGAAACCAAGGAGATCCCGCCATGAAAGTCGCCTTCGCCACCGAAGACATGAAGCATGTCGATGCCCATTTTGGCTGGGCCAAGCATTTCGCCATTTACGAGGTCGGGCCGGACGGCCACAACTTCGTCGAAGCCATCCAGTTCGACGGCGACCTCAAGGAAGACGGCTCGGAAGACAAGCTGTTGCCCAAGATAGACGCCATCCGCGATTGCGCCATCATCTACGTGGCCGCCATCGGCGGCTCGGCAGCGGCCAAGGTGGTCAACGCCCGCATTCATCCGGTGAAGGTGGTGCAGCCCGAACCGATCCTGGAGTTGCTCGACCGCCTGCAAAAAGTCCTGCAGGGCACCCCGCCGCCGTGGCTGCGCAAGGCTCTAATGAAAGGCCAGGCACCTGCCACCAATTTCGACGACGAAGAGGAGGTGGCCCATGTCTGAAACCGCTGAAGCCATTGAGAACGTCAAAACCGCTCTGCCCGATTCGGTATTTATCTCAGAGCTGGTCAAGCAATGGCGCGCCCAGGATTCCTACGGCACTTGGGAAAACAAGAGCGACGCCGTGCTGCTCGAACCCTATGTGATCGACAAGGAAAAGCGCAAGGAGATTCCCATCATCGGCGACCCCGACCCGGAAACCCTGTGGCGTCTGGAGTTGTTCTACAACGCGGTGGGCCTCGCCATCGAACGCCAGACCGGGGTGATGGTCTCGCCGATGATGAAAATGAGCCACGAAGGCTTCGGCAAGATGGTGTTGCTCGCCGGGCGGCTGGTAGTGGTCAACAAACAGTTGCGCGACGTACACCGCTTCGGCTTTTTGACCTTTGAGAAGCTCGCAGAGGAAGGCGACAAATTCGTTCAGGCCGGGGTGGAGATGATCCGCAAATACCCGGATGTGGCGAATTACAGTTGACCAAGCCGTAGAACTCGTAGGCTGGGGGGGGCGCGAACCGCCAGCTTGCTGGCGGGGATTGTGCTGGGGTTCGTCCCTCACCCCAGCCTACGCGGATAAAAGATCAAGGAACCACCATGAACACAGACGAACTCAAGGCCCAGGTCAAGAAACTCAACGCCCAGGCCACCCAGCTCAAGATGGATTTGCACGATTTGTCCGAAGAGCTGCCGATCAATTGGGAAAAGATTCCCGACGTGGCGGCGCGCACGTTCGAGGCTTATAAGGCGCTGACCGAAGCCCGCAAGCAGATGGCCGCCGCCAACTAATATTTCACTTAACCAGGAGAGCAACATGTCGGTATTTTCCGTAACACTCCCCAGCGGCATCGAATGGGTGCCGCAATTCGTCAAGAGCATCAACATCGAAAAATGCATCGGCTGCGGCCGCTGCTTCAAGGTGTGCGGGCGCGATGTCCTGCAACTGATGGGCGTCAACGAGGACGATGAATATATCGCCGTCGATCCCGATGAGGATGACGACGAAGAATACGAAAAGAAGGTGATGGCGGTTGCCAAGGGCGAAAACTGCACCGGCTGCGAAGCCTGCGCCAAGATTTGCCCGAAGAAGTGCTATACCCACGCGCCAATGCCCGTCTGATCAAGGAGAGAAAAATGGATGAAAACGTCGGTTACATCAACTTCGCCAGCGCCGAGGACGTCTCGCTGCACGCCCTAAAATTCGCCCGCGATGCGGAAAAAGGCCACCGCCAGCTGGTGCAGTTGATTTTCGAACTGATGAAACAGCCCGAGCCGGACCAGGTCGAACTGGACAAACTGCTCAAGCGCTGAGGACAAGCAGCGTCGGCAGCTAAATACCACGCGGGGCGCGCCAACGCCTCCGCGTTGCGTCATTGGTTTTTCAACCCGTACTACCACAAGGAGAAAAGTCGTGAAGAAACACAATATCGCAATCGTCGGTCTGGGGCGCGTCGGCTCGGTGTTCCTCAACGAACTGATCGGTGAAAACGTCAGCGGCGTGAAGGTCGTGGCTGCCGTCGAAAAGTCCGAAACCCCGGCCAAGGCCGTTGCCGCCCGATCCCACGTCAAGGTGCTGTCGCTAGACGAACTGATTGCCGAAGGTGACAAAATCGATGTGGTGTTCGACCTCAGCGGCGGCGCCAACGTCGCCGACGAACTGCATCAGAAATACGCGGCCAAGGGCAACCTGCACACCATCGTCGCCCCCGAGCGCATGGCGCACCTGATGCTCACGCTGATGGAAAACCAGAAGAACCTGCCGGACGTTCATCCGCAGCCGTAAGTTGCTCGTCGAGTGGGTACGCCGTTGGTGCCCACCCTATCCCTAAAGGAGCCGGATCATGCACAGCCAACAACTCCTCTACCGTGCCGGCAGTCCCGCCGCCATCGCTACCCGCGCCATCGCCTGGGTAATCGGTTCGGAAGACTACCGTCCCGCGATGTTGCGCGGGATTCCTGCCGATGATTTCGAACGTCTCCTGGAACGTTACTTTCCGGGTGCCGCTGCCGTCCGCGCAAGCCTTGCCGCCAGCGGCTGTGCGCCACTGCGCGACGACGAATTCCAGGATGTGCTCGATCTTCTTCTCGAATACCGCAGCGACGACGGCGACGAAACCATGTGGCTAGCCAGCGCGGTCGCCGCCGCTTGTCTCGGCAACAACCACCTGTGGCAGGATTTGGGCCTCGCCAATCGCCAGGAATTGTCGGACCTCCTGCAAAGCCATTTTGCCTCGCTCTACGCGAAAAACACCGGCAACATGAAGTGGAAGAAATTCTTCTACAAACAACTCTGCGAACGCGCCGAAGTGCAAGCCTGCCGCGCCCCGAGTTGCGCGGTGTGCGGCGATTACAAAGCCTGCTTCGGCCCGGAGTAGCGGTTCAGATTGGCGAGCAGGCGGCTTTACACCGCCGCATACGCCACCACCAGATAGCGCCCCAGCTTGCCGATAGCCATGAATAGCGCTGCCCCGACAGGGTTGAGGCGCAACCAGCCGGCGGCCACGCACAAGGCGTCGCCGATCAACGGCGCCCAGGCAAGCAGCAAAGCGGCATTGCCATAACGGCACAGCCAGGCATGAGCCCGGCCGGGCTTCTGTTCAGGCAGGAAACGTCCGAGCAGGTAGGAACTCATGCCGCCCAGGGTATTGCCGAGGGTGGCCAGCGACAGCGCCGGCCAGAGCAGCGCGGGATCGAATTTGAGAACGCCGAACAGCACCGCTTCCGATCCGCCGGGCAACAAGGTGGCGGCCAGGAAGCTGCTGACGAACAGCGCGCCGAGACTGAAGCTCTCACTCATGGCGCTCACTCATGGTGCGGATGACAAGGCGAGGGATTTTCCGGACAATACGGCTCCATTCATTTCAGTTCGGACGGATATGGCTTCGGGACGCATCAAGATCGTGGTTTCGCTTGTCGCAGCGGCAGCACTGCTGGGCGCGGCATTTTTCCTGCTCACGCAAAAACCGCCGGCGCCGCAGGCAACGTTTGCCACGCTCGGCGGCGAGCAAATCGCGCTCGACAGTCTGCGCGGCAAAGTGGTGCTGGTCAACTTCTGGGCGACCAGTTGCCCCGGCTGCATCCATGAAATGCCGGATCTGGTCAAAACCTACCGGAAATTCCAGGCACGCGGCCTGGAAACCGTGGCGGTGGCGATGAGCTACGACCCGCCCGAATACGTGCGGCGCTTCAGCAGCGACAGCGCGCTGCCCTTCAAGGTGGCACTCGACAAGGACGGCTCGGCGGCCCAGGCATTCGACGCCCGCGTGACGCCCACCACCTTCATCATCGACAAGCAGGGGCACGTCGCCCAGCGCATTGTCGGCGAGCCGGATTTCGCCAAGCTGCACGGCCTGATCGAGCAGCTTCTTTAGTCTTTCAGCAATTCCCCAACCAAATCTTCCAGGCGGGCGTAGTGCACTTGCCCGCTGATTTTCTTGCGCAGCCGCCCCTGTTTGTCGATCAAGAATGACGTAGGCAGGCGGCTGACTCCTCCGAACGCCGCCGCATGACCGGCATCGGCCAGCCCCACCGGAAAGTAGTAAGCGTTTTCGGCGAGAAACTGGCGCACGGTGGCGGCATCCTCGTCTTGGCTCAGGGCGATCATCTCGAAGCCGCGTTCCCGCCAGTCCGCGTAAAAGCGCTGCATGGCGGGCATTTCGTGGCGGCAGTAAGGGCACCAGGTCGCCCAGAAATTGACCAGCACCACCTTGCCGCGCAGGTCTTCCAGGCTGACGTGCCGTCCGTCCAGCAGTTCGAAGCGCAGCGGCGGCAGGGCGCGTTGTTCGTCGCTCACCCAGGCCGGCGGGCGAAACCAGAAGAACACCAGCAGGCCGAGCAACAACAGGGTCAGCGGGTCGGGACGGAATTTCTTGAGGCGGGCGGCGAGTTCAGTGTTTATAATTGGCGGCATGTTATGGGTTAAAGCGTTTCACATCATTTTCGTCACGTCCTGGTTCGCCGGTTTGTTCTATCTGCCGCGCCTGTTCGTCAATCACGCCATGGTCGAGGACGAAGTTACCGCGGCGCGCCTGGCGCTGATGGAGCGCAAGCTCTACCGTTTCATGACCATTCTGGCAGTGCCCGCGCTGGGCTTGGGGTTGTGGTTGTGGCTGGGCTACGGCATTGGCGGCGCCTGGCTGCACGCCAAGCTGGCGCTGGTGGTCAGCTTGCTCGGCTACCACTGGCATTGCGGCAGGCTGGTCAAAGTCTTCGCAGAAGGCCGCAATGCGCGCGGCCATGTGTTCTACCGCTGGTTCAACGAATTCCCGGTGCTGGTGCTGACCGCCGTGGTGATTCTGGTGGTGGTCAAGCCGTTCTGAGCATTTGCGGTGCCATGCTCATGCGAATCCCGGCAATTCTTGTAGCACCGATGGTGATGCTGGGGTTCGTGCCTCACCCCAGCCTACAAATTCCTATTCCTGCAACCCTAGGCCTTCCAGCCCGGACATGACGTCCTTGTCCTTGGAATCCTTGCCGTGCAGCTTGATTTTCAGGCGCAGGTCGTTCATCGAATCCGCATTGCGCAGGGCGTCCTCGTAGGTGATCTTGCCGTCCTCGTAGAGTTTGAAAAGCGCTTGGTCGAAAGTCTGCATCCCGAGTTCGTTGGATTTCGACATGATTTCCTTGATGGCGTGGACGTCGCCCTTGAAGATCAGGTCGGAAATCATCGGCGAATTGAGCATGATTTCGATGGCTGCCGCGCGTCCCTTGGCGCCTTTGGTGGGGATCAGGCGCTGCGCGATGAGGGCGCGCAGGTTGAGCGACAAGTCCATGAGAAGCTGGGGCTTACGCTCTTCGGGGAAGAAGTTGATGATCCGGTCGAGCGCTTGGTTGGCGCTGTTGGCGTGCAGCGTCCCCATCGCCAAGTGGCCGGTTTCGGCGAAGGCGATGGCGTGTTCCATGGTTTCACGCTCGCGGATTTCGCCGATCAGGATCACGTCGGGCGCCTGGCGCAGGGTGTTTTTCAGGGCGATTTCCCAGGACTCGGTATCCACGCCCACTTCGCGCTGGGTCATGATGCAGTTGATGTGCGGATGCACGTATTCCACCGGGTCTTCGATGGTGATGATGTGGCCGTAGCTGTTTTCGTTGCGGTAGCCGATCATCGCCGCCAGCGAGGTGGATTTGCCGGAACCGGTGCCGCCGACGAAAATCACCAGGCCGCGTTTGGACATCACCACGTCTTTCAATACCTGCGGCAAACCGAGTTCGTCGAATACCGGAATCTTGGTGGTAATGGTGCGCAGCACCATGCCCACCTGCTGCTGCTGGACAAAAGCGTTGACACGGAAACGCCCGATGCCGCCGGGATTGATGGCGAAATTGCATTCCTTGGTGGCTTCGAATTCCGCTGCCTGCTTGTCGTTCATGATGGCGCGCGCCAGTTCCTTGGTATGCTGGCCGGTGAGCGCCTGGTTGGAAACCGGCGTCATTTTTCCGTCGATCTTCATCGCCGGGGAAAAATTGGCGGTGATGAACAAATCGGAGGCTTTTTTGGTGAGCATGAGCCTCAACAGGTCATGCATGAATTTGACTGCCTGATCGCGTTCCATGGTGTTCCTTCAGTTTTTAGTTTTAAGTGCTTAGTGTTTAGTTGTGGTTGCCGCGTAGCGGCGGTTTTTTCTAGACATGCGCGAAGCGCATCCCGCCACTCAACACTCAACACTCAACATTGCCCTTAATTTCAGTTGTGAGTGTTGAGTTTTTAGGGTTTAGTTGATGTCGCCGCGAACGGCGGATAAATACATGCGCGAAGCGCATTCCACAACTAAACACTCAACACTAATCACTAAACACTGCCCTTAAAACAGGTCCTTGTTCATCGCCTTGCTGCGTGCTTCTTCCTTGGTCACCACGCCGCGCTGCACCATGCCCTGAAGATTCTGGTCGAGGGTTTGCATCCCCACGGCCTGGCCGGTCTGGATCGCAGAATACATCTGGGCGATCTTGTTCTCGCGGATCAGGTTGCGAATGGCGGGGGTGCCCACCATGATCTCGTGCGCGGCGGCACGGCCCGAGCCGTCCTTGGTTTTCAACAGGGCTTGGGAAATCACCGCGCGCAGCGATTCCGACAACATCGAACGCACCATGTCCTTCTCGGCGGCGGGAAACACGTCGACGATACGGTCGATGGTCTTGGCGGCGGAACTGGTATGGAGGGTGCCGAACACCAAGTGACCGGTTTCGGCGGCGGTCAACGCCAGACTGATGGTTTCCAGGTCGCGCATTTCGCCGACCAGGATGGCGTCCGGGTCTTCGCGTAACGCCGAACGCAGGGCGTTGGAAAAGCTCTTGGTGTGCGGCCCAACCTCACGTTGGTTGATCAGGCATTTCTTGCTCTCATGGACGAATTCGATGGGGTCTTCGAGAGTCAGGATGTGGCCGTATTCGGTTTCGTTGATGTGGTTGATCATCGCCGCCAGGGTGGTGGATTTGCCCGAACCGGTCGGCCCGGTCACCAGCACCACGCCGCGCGGCTGGTCGGCGATTTCCTTGAAAATCGCCGGGGCATTGAGTTGTTCCAGGGTCAGCACTTTGGAAGGAATGGTCCGGAACACCGCCGCCGCGCCGCGCTGCTGGTTGTAAGCGTTGACGCGGAAACGCGCCAGCCCCGGTACCTCGAAGGAAAAATCCACCTCCAGGTTTTCCTCGTAGAACTTGCGCTGACCGTCGTTCATGATGTCGTACACCATGTCGTGAACATCCTTGTGCTCCATGGCCGGCACGTTGATGCGGCGGATATCGCCATGCACCCGGATCATCGGCGGCACCCCGGCGGAGAGGTGCAGGTCGGAGGCCTTGTTCTTGACCGAAAAGGCTAAGAGATCGGAGATTTCCATTTATAATTCCTTCAAATAACTGTCTTGGCGATTATGGCAACAATTTCCGACGCTTTGCAAGCAGCGAGAAAGCGCATCGACAACGCCGCGCGTGGCGCAGCCCGCGACCCTGCCCTGGTGATGCTGCTGGCGGTCAGCAAAACTTTTCCCGCGGACGCAGTGCGCCAGGCATGGCAAGCCGGCCAGCACACCTTTGGCGAAAGCTACGTACAAGAAGCCGTTGAGAAAATTGCCGAATTGAAGGAACTGCCGCTGGAGTGGCACTTCATCGGCCCCATTCAAAGCAACAAGACCCGCCCGATCGCCGAAAGTTTCGCCTGGGTGCACGGCATCGACCGCCTGAAAATCGCCGAACGCCTGTCCGCCCAGCGCCCCGTTGGACTCCCGGACTTACAGGTGTGCCTGCAGGTCAACGTCAGCGGCGAGGCCAGCAAAAGCGGCGTCGCCCCACGAGAACTGGCGGCGCTGGTAGCCGCGGTGAGCACCCTCCCACGCATCAAGCTGCGCGGCCTGATGGCGATTCCCGAACCCACCGCCGACCGCCACTTGCAGCACCGGCGTTTCGCCCAGTTGCGCGAATTGCTGACCCAGCTTCAAGCCCAGGGCTACCCGCTCGACACCCTCTCGATGGGGATGTCCGACGATCTGGAAGCTGCGGTAGCCGAAGGCGCAACCATCGTCCGCGTCGGCAGCGCGATATTTGGCAACAGACACTATCCCAACAAGGAAAACGCATGAACATCACCTTCATCGGCGGCGGCAACATGGCCTCCGCCCTCATTTCCGGCCTGCTTCAGCAGGGTACCCTGGCATCCTCCGTGCGCGTGGTGGAAATCTCTCCGGAAGGCCGCGAGCGCCTGCAAACCCAATACCGGGTCGCGACCTTCGACAGCTTGAGCGCCGCCGCGCTGGCCGGCGAGATTGTGGTACTTGCCGTCAAACCCCAGCAACTGCGCGAGGTCGCTGCCCAACTCCAGGGAATGCTGACCGGCAAGCTGGTGGTATCGATCGCCGCCGGCGTGCGTGCCGCCGACCTCGCCCGCTGGCTGGGCGGCCATCCCCAACTGGTGCGCGCCATGCCCAACACCCCGGCGATGATCCTTTCCGGCATCACCGGCCTGTATGCCCTCCCGGAAGTCAGCGCCACCCAGAAGCAGCAGGCCGAAAGCGTCCTCAAGGCCGTCGGCGCGGTAGTCTGGCTGGATAGCGAAAGCGGCATGGACGCCATCACCGCCGTCTCCGGCAGCGGCCCGGCCTACGTCTTCTATTTCATGGAAGCCCTGCAAGACGCCGCCCGCCAATTCGGCTTCGCCGACCCGGAAGCCCGCCGCCTCGCTGTCGATACCTTTCTCGGCGCCGCCAAGCTTGCCGCCAGTAGCGACGAAGACCTCGCCACCCTGCGCGCCCGCGTGACCTCCAAGGGCGGCACCACCGAGCGCGCCATTACCACCATGGAAGGCGACGCCGTCAAGGCTGCCATCGTCCGGGCAGTGCAGGGTGCGGCGGAGCGCTCGCGGGAATTGGGGGATTTGTTGGGGAAGGATGCGTAGGATGCATTTAGCACCTTGGTGCAATGCGTAATCGCATATTGCACCCACCCTGTCGGCCCCTCCGTTCCCGCCGATTCGTGTATATTCGCGCTAATTTCATGACCGGGGGAAATTCCCTATGCTCAGCCAAGTCATCCTGTTCCTGCTCGACACCGTCCTGGGTGCGTTCGTCTACGTGGTGATGGTGCGCTTCTACCTCCAGTTGTTCCGCGCGCCGTTCAACAACCCGGTTTCGCAGTTCGTGGTGGCGATCACCCGCTTTGCGGTGAATCCCCTGCGCAAGATCATTCCCGGTTTGTGGGGCATGGATTTGGCGACGCTGTTCCTCGCCTGGCTGACGGAAGTCGTGCTGATCTGGGCGATCATCATGGTTGGCGGCGGGGGCGTGATCTTGGGCCTCAACGTGCTGCCCATGCTGGCTTTCCTGGCGGTGGTGCGGCTTTTGAAAGTCAGTGTGCAACTGCTGATCGGTGCGGTGTTCATCCAGGCCATCCTGTCCTGGGTCAATCCTTACAGTGCCGGCGCGCCGGTGTTGGATTGCCTGACCCGTCCCTTCCTGGGGCCGGTGCGGCGCTTCATCCCGCCAATCGCCGGGGTCGACCTGTCGCCGCTGGTGATTTTCGTTATTTGCGAACTGGTCCTGATGGCGCCCATCGCCATGTTGGAGACTATCGCCCCGCGCCTGATGTTATGAGCTGGTTTCAGCGGCGCGGCGACAACTTTACGCTTACCCTGCATATCCAGCCCGGCGCGAAGCGCACCGAAATCGCCGGCTTGCACGGCGATGCCCTGAAAATCCGGGTTGCCGCGCCGCCGGTAGAAGGCGCTGCCAACGCGGCCCTGCTGGATTTCCTGAAGAAAATCTTTGCCGTGCGTGGCGCGCAAATTACCCTCAAACAGGGTGCCAGCGGGCGGCACAAGGTGGTGGAAATCTGCGGTTCGACAGTCGAGCCGGAGTCCTTGCTGGGGAAATAGGGGTTTCCCCTGGATAGACGCCTACCCCAGGGGGAACCGCTGGTTATACCTGGAACTGCCTGACGGTATTCATTAGGGAAGAGGCGAGACCTTCCAGGTGTCTGGCGGCCTCCGTAGTTTCTTCCATGATGTTGTTGTTGCGCGTCGCCATGTCCGCGATGCGCTCGACGTTGTTGGAGATCGCCCCGCTCGCGGTGCTTTGCGCCCGAGTGGCGCTGGCCAGTTCCACCAGGCTGTCGAGGGTGATGGTGGCGCCGTTATGGAGTTCCTGGAGTGGCTCGACCAGTTGGCTGACCTTGTTTACCCCGCGCTCAACCTGCTGGCTACCGGTTTCCATGCTGGTCACCGCGGACTGGGTTTCGTTCTGGATGGTTTCGATCATCGACTTGATTTCGCTGGTAGCGACCCCGGTACGTTCGGCCAGTTTGCGCACCTCGTCGGCCACCACTGCGAATCCGCGTCCCTGCTCGCCTGCGCGTGCCGCCTCGATGGCCGCGTTGAGCGCCAGTAGGTTGGTCTGGTCGGCGATGTCGCGAATCACGTTGACGATGCCGCTGATACGTTCCGACAGATGTTTGAGCGACTGGATGCTTTGTGAGGAATCCAGCACGGTTTTGGCGATCAGCGACATTTCCGCCGTTGCTTCGCCGATCAACGATTCTCCCTTGGCGGAAAGCCGGGTGGCTTGGTCGGCGATGTCCTTGGCGGCGGCGGCATTGTTGGAAACCTGATCGATATTGCGGGTCATCTCCTCTACCGCGGACGCCGTATCGTTCACCGCCTGGCCCTGGCCGCGCGCACTTTCGGCGACTTCGCGGGCAGACGCGCTAAGCCGCGTCACGTCGGCGGAAACCAGTTCGGCATCGCTCTTGATGGTTTTGACGATTTTCTGCAAGCCATCCATGAAATGGTTGAACGCGCTGGCCGCCTCGGCAAGCTCGCTGCAGTCGTGGATCTCGATGCGCTGGGTCAGGTCGCCGCCGCTGAGTTGGCGCAGATGCCCGGTAAACAAAGCGAACTGGCGGGCAATGTTGGCCGCGATCACCAGCGCGATGGCGATGCCGCCGAGGATGCCCAGAATTGTCACGATGCTGCTCAGGCGTTCGCCGTTTTTGACGCTTTGCAGCATCTCATCCTTGGAACGCAGCGTGCCTTCGCTGATGTTTTTCTGGGTATCGAGGATAACCTGCTTCATTTCGCGCCAGACCGGCGTTTCTTCCTTGTTGGTTTTGGCGATGGCGGCAGCCAAGTCGTTTCCGGCCACCGCCGCGAGGATGGCATCCTGCGCGGCTTTTTGCTTGTTGCGCAGTTCCCCGATACGGTTCAGGGCTTCCGTCTGCACCGGGTTCGCAACGCTCAACTGGCGGGCTTTGCTTAGGGCGGCCTCGAAATCCGCCGCAGCCTTGTTGAGGTTGTCATAGGCCTTCTTGTTGGCAGGATCGAGCTGGATGTTGCGGATCGCCTGGCCCATTTGCAGGCCTTGCGCATACATGTCGGAAAACGCCACCTGTTGGGCGAGATCGCCTTCGATGAAAGCGCTGAAGCGGTTTTGCGCCTGGTTCATGCCATGCAGGGCTACGCCCAGAGCCGCCCCGAAAATCAGGATTGCCCCGGCTAAAAAGATAAACAACTGGGTACGGATTTTAAAATTCAACGGCATGTTAGCCAACCTCCAATGTGTATGACAGGTAGTGATTTTTATTGTTTTTAATATATCCGATTCGTTTTATGACGTGAGATTATCTCCATCAAGATGACTTCCGTTTGTGCGCCGCTACCCGGATCGCCGCGCCTATTTGAGAACGGCTTTGGCCTGCCCCTGGCGCGGGAGGAGGTCGCGGGCGATTTCATCGGAACGTAGCGCATACGCCACGGACTCCAGATCTTCGGACACTTCGCAAACCCGGCTGCCGATCTGGATGCGCGCGCCTATATGAACCTTACGGTTGGCGATAACCCGGGCGTTTTCCGCCAGCGAAATATGGCGCATCAATTCCTCTTGCTTGGCCAATAGCTGGGTGGTTTCCTCCAGGAGGTTGGCGTGGGTTTTTTGCGCCTTGGCGATGACGTCGGGGCTACCTTTCTGGGGATTGCTTTTCAGGAAGGCCAGGAGTTTTTCGACGTTTTCCCGTCCCAACGCCTTGTTTTCCAACTCCTTGCCGATACCCAGCAGTTCGGCGTGGAGGTGCGGATTGACGCCGACTTCCACCAGGGTCTTGACGTGGGTCGGGGCACCCAGCGTTTGTGCCTTGACCAACAGGGTGGCAGTGGCTTTGCCGCCGATCAGTTGGCCTTTCTGGCTATCATCCTTGCCGACGATGATTTGGCGGGTGGCCAGCAGTTCGCTTTGCATGGCGCCTTCATCGATGTAAATGCTATCGTCCACCTCGATACGGGCATTCTGCACGAAACGGGCATGGAAGCTGCCGCCGCAACGCACGCTGGAAATCGCATTGGCGGCGCCTTTCTGACCTTCGTGGCGACCGATCACCCCACCGGCCACCCGCACGTTGCCGCCGGCGATCAGCGTGGCGGCCTCCACCGTGCCGCCCACCTGGATGTCGCCGGTGGCCTCGATCACCATGCCGGCCTGGATATCCCGGCGAATCACCACGGTGCCCTCGAAATGAATATTCCCGCTGGAAATGTCGACGTTTTCCACAGTCATAACCGGATCGACTTGTACGCCGTTGTTGACCAGCACCGGCTGGCCGGCAATCGCGGCGGTAAGAAGATCGGGATCATCGGCGGCGAAAGCCGCGCCGTCCAGGCGCGGCGCAAACATCGCCGCTTTGCCGGCCTTGGGCGGAACGATGTGGCCCAACACGTTCACCCCGGGTTCGCCGGGAGTAGGCGGGGAACGGCGCATCAGGGGCGCCCCCGGGCTAACCGTCGCCACGCCGCCCAATTCGCGGAAATTGGCGATGCCGTCCTCGCTGAGTGACGGCTTGCGTTCACTGGCCTGGGGGGCCAGCAGGTTCAGGGTTCCATCCTCGCCGTGGACGGGGAGGCGGCCCTTGGCGATGTCGATCCCCTCGGCGCTGCCGCATTGGATGGCGGTTTCGATATTTTCGTCGATGATCCCCGAGACCACGCCGCGTTGCGCCAGCATGGCGAGAACTTCGGCTTTTGCCACCGGCTTGCCGCCTTGAGGGGAAAACAGGAGGAGGTGCACACCCATCAGGTCGGGGCTGATTTCGATACGGAACTCCCCGTCCCGCGCCTCGCCGATTTCCAACTCGAAAGACTCGCTCGCGGCATGGTATTTGCGGATCAGGTCGGCCAGGGCAAATTCGTTGACGTACCATGTCTTGAACGGGCTTTCGGCCAGACAGCGTTTGAGTCCGCCGAGATCCAGGCCGGATTTGCCGGCGCTCGGCGTGAAACGGGCGCTCAGCTTGCGCTTCGCTTCATCGACGAAATAACTTAGCCCTTTGCCGCATTCTCCCTCGCCTTGCATGTCGCCTCCCAAAACATTGCTGGAATTGTTGTTATATGACAGGGGCGTAGAGTAGCGCCGAAACCGTTGTACTGCAACGTTTTTGCACTGATTCGCGCGAGCCGGACAGGGTGGGCGCGCGACCGGGAAGTTGACGGAAGTCGGGGCGAAGGCGCGAATTTCCCCGTTAGGGAGTTTCGTGGAGTAACGGGGCTTTCGCGAGGAAATGCAGGCGACTTTTCAGCGCCGCGGTGAGATGGATTTCACCTTGCACATCGACCAGCAAGGCCTGGGTAATTCCCATCCGGCTCGCTGCCGCCCGCCAGCCGTCCACGCCGGCGATGAACAGCGGCTTGGAAACCACGTCGGACAGGGTACCGGCCTGGCGGCCCGGCGGAATCAGCACCGTCACCGCTTCCACACCCTGTACCGGGTAACCGCTCCGCGGGTCGATGATGTGGCAATAGCGCTGGCCGTCCAGTTCGAAAAAACGCTGGTAATCGCCGGAAGTGCCGATGGCTTCGCCGTCGCGCAATTCCAGGGTCGCCAGCGCCGCCGGCTGGCGCGGATGCTGGATGCCGACGCGCCACGCTTGGCCATGGCGCGTGCCGATGGCAAGAATGTTGCCGCCGATATTGATGAGCGCGCCCTTCACCCCTTGCCCGCGCAGGTAGGCGGCGGCCCGGTCCAGCGCATAGCCCTTGGCATAGCCGCCCAGATCGAGTTGTAGCGCCGGATTGCGGCTCGTCACCGTGCCGTTTTCCACCGTCAGGTCGCTCATACCCGGCGCCGCCTTGACCAAAGCAGCGATGGCCGCCGGGTCGGGGCGCAGCGGCAGGAATTCGTCGTTCTGGAACCCCCACAGCTTGATGAGTCCGCCGATGGTCGGATTGAACGTCCCGCCCGACTGCGCGGAAAGCGCCGCGGCATCGCGCAGCATCTCCGCCAACTCAGGCGTTACCGGGTACTTTTCGCCGCGTGCGATGGCTTGGTTGAGGCGCGATAGGTCGCTGGGCTTCCAGGCGTGCAGGGCATGGTGCAAGCGGTCGAATTCCTGCAACACCTGACCGATCAATTGTTGGGCGCGCTTCTCGTCCTCGCCGGCGATGGTGACATCAACCAGCGTCCCAAAAACATAACTTTGCTGCTGGTAAACCGGGGGTTCCTTGGTGCAGCCGGCGAGGAGGAACAGCAGGAAAAGGGTGATGGGGAATGGGTGATGGGTAGGATGGGCGCAAGCCCGCCACCAGGCCGTCAATTTTGGCATGCCCCTCTCATTACGCATCCCCCATCACCTGTTTTTCCAGCGCCGTGACGAACATTTCCGCTACGTCGAAGCCTGTCTGCGCGGTGATTTCCTGAAAACCGGTGGGGCTGGTCACGTTGATTTCGGTAAGCCAGTCGCCGATCACGTCGAGGCCGACCAGGAACAGGCCGCGCGCCTTGAGCTGCGGCCCAAGCGCGGCAACGATCTCGCGGTCGCGCGCGGACAGCGGCTGCGCCACCCCGGTGCCGCCAGCGGCCAGGTTGCCGCGCGTCTCGCCGGGCTTGGGGATACGCGCCAGCGCATAGGGCACCGGCTCTCCGGCTATCAGCAGGATGCGCTTGTCGCCCTGGGCGATTTCGGGAATGAAGCGTTGCGCCATCACGGTTTTGCTTTCCAGCGCCGTCATGGTTTCGATAATCACGTTGAGATTGGGGTCGCCCACCCGCACTCGGAAAATCGAGGCACCGCCCATCGCATCAAGTGGTTTGAGGATGATGTCGCGATGCTCGGCGAGAAAGGCGTGGATCAACGCGGCGCGGCGCGTCACCAGGGTGGGCGGGGTGAATTGGGGAAACTGCGCGGTCGCCAGTTTCTCGTTGCAGTCGCGCACCGCCTGAGGCCGGTTGAAGACCCGCGCGCCTTGGGATTCGGCGAGTTCGAGGAGATGGGTGGCGTACAGGTATTCGGTGTCGAAAGGCGGGTCCTGGCGCATCAGCACCGCATCGAAATCGGCCAGCGGGCGCGTTTCGGACGGCCCGGCGCGGTACCAGTCGGCCAGCGTGCCGGTAAGGGTCAGCGGCGCCGCCTGGGCGGAAACCACCCCGTCGCGCAACGCCAGATCCTCGCGCATCACCGCGAACAGGACATGGCCGCGGGCCTGGGCGGCGCGCAGCATGGCGAAGCTGGAATCCTTGTAGGTCTTCAGCCCGTCAAGCGGGTCGAGGATAAAGGCGAGGTTCATGGCTTACGGACTTTCGGGTAGTTTTAAGTGTTTAGTTGCGGTATGCGCTTCGCGCAGCGACATCAACTAAACACTCAACACTCAAAACTAAACACTGCATTTTTTCTCCAACCTGGGCGGGAAGGCGTAGAAAGGATTTTCGCTGTTCAGCGAAAGATTGGGGCTATAGGCCGGATCGGGGTAATCCTCGGTTCCCCATTTGGTTTTCATGAACGCGGTTTCCCGCTGGAAACGGGCGACTTTTTCCGGGGTGGTTTCGTAGCCGCGGGTCGCCGATTCGTAGTGATAGAGGGTCGCATAAGGCGTAAACAGGTTGCGCTTGCCGAGCTTCTCGATGCTCAGACACAGGTCGATGTCGCTGAAGGCCACCGGCAGGTTGGTTTCATCGAAGCCGCCGGCCGCCTCGAACACCTCGCGGCGCACCACCAGGCAGGCGGCGGTGACCGCCGAGAAGTTCTGGATGTTGAGGGCGCGCCCCACGTAGCCAGTGCTGTCGTGGGGAATGCCCTTGTGGATGTGCCCTGCCACCCCGCCGATGCCGACGATCACCCCGGCGTGCTGCACGGTATCGTTGGGATACAGGAGACGCGCGCCGACCGCGCCGATCTCCGGACGCAGCGCGTGGCTGACCATTTCCTTCAGCCAATCGGCCTGCAGCACTTCGATGTCGTTGTTGACGAAGCCCAGCAGCGCGCCATTCGCCAGCTTCACCGCGGCATTGTTGAGGGCCGAGTAATTGAAGGGGCTGTTGTCGCGTATCACCCGGATATTGCCGCGCGCCGCCAGCCCAGCCAAATAGTCGAGGGTGCGCGGTTCGTCGCTGCCGTTGTCGATGACCAGGATTTCGTAAGCGGGGTAATCGGTCAGGGCCAGGATGCTGTCCACGCAGCGCGCCAGGAATTCGTAACCGTTGCGGGTGGGGACGATGAGGCTGACCAGCGGCAGGTCCGCCGGCAAGCGGTAGCCGACCCGCACGCTGCCCGGCTGAAGCGGCGATTCGGCAGCACTTGCCGCCACGCCGCGGCGCTTGAGGGCGTCGTCGATGGCCCGCACGGCGGCCGCCACGGCATAGTTCTTTTCGCCCACGCCGCGCGAGGTGCTGCCGGCGACCGTTCGCCAGGAATAGAGAACGCGCGGGATGTGGACGATGCGCGACGGGCCGGCGACTTCCGCCACCCGCAAGGCCAGGTCGTAATCTTGTGCCCCTTCGTAGCCGAGGCGGAAACCGCCCAAGCTGCGCACCGTGTCGGCATGATAGACGCCCAGATGTGTGACCAGGTTGTGCGACAACATCAAATCGGGGTTCCACGCGCACTTGAAATACGGGTCGTAACGTCGCCCCTCCTCGTCGATCTTGTCTTCGTCGCTGTACAGCAGGATCGCGGCAGGGTCACGGTTGAGCGCCGCGGCGACGTGATAAAGCGCATCCGGACTCAAGCGGTCGTCGTGGTCGAGGAGCGCGAGGTATTCGCCGCCGGCCAGCTCCAGCGCGGAATTCGAGGCGGCGGAAATGTGCCCGTTGGCGGGACGGAAGATCACCTTGATGCGGTCGTCGCGCTGGCGGTACTCCTCCAGAACCGTGCGGACATGGGGCTGGGTGGAGGCGTCGTCGGCAATGCACAGTTCCCATTCGGCATAGGTCTGGGCGAGCACCGAGTCGAGGGCGGCACGCAGCCAGCGTTCGGCGATGTCGTAGACCGGCATGAGCAGCGAAATCAGGGGGCGGCGCGGTAACGCCGCGCCTTGGCGGCGTAATTCGGCGAGCGCCTGAGGCGTTTCCGGTGCGTAGGTCTCCAGCCATTTGGCATAGCTATGGACCGGCGTCTCGACGATCTCGCGGCGTAGCGCTTGTTCCTCCTCCGGGGTGAACGGCGCCATGCTCTGGTCGCGGTTTTCCATGAGGGCCGCGGCGAATTCCCACAGTTTGAGGGCGGTGGGCAACTCGATGGCGGGGTTGACGGCATGGGCGAGCGGCTTGTTGGGCAGCGTGCCGCGATGCTTTTTCAGGAAAATCTTGGCGTAGTGTTCCCATGCGTTGCCGAAATTGCCGCGCGAATGGTGGGCCAGCAGCAAGTCGTTGCACACCGCCAGACGCAGGCCGGCGAGATGGGCGCGGTAGGTGAAATCCAGATCGTAAAGGTGGAAGCCGTCGAACAGGCCTTCGTCGAAGCGCAGGGTTTCCATGACTTCGCGGCGGACCGCGAAAAACAGGCCGTCGAAAGCCTGGATGTCGGGGATGGTGCGCGCCGCGGAACCGTAGACCATCAATTCGTAGCCGTGGTCCTCGGCGGGATGGGCGACCATCCCGTGCAGGTGGGGAAAACCGCCATCGGCCCAGGTCGAGCCGCATAGCAGGGTGGTGCCGGCCACCCCGACCAGATCGAATTCCTCCAAATGCTGCTTGAGGCGCAGGGCGAAATCGGGCGCCAGAATTTCCACGTCGTCGTGGCAAAACGCCAGGTAATCGCCGCGCGACAGCCGCACCCCGCGGTTGTAGCCTTCGCACAGCGAAACGGCGTCATGGATCGGGATGATTTCGTAAGGCGTATCGGTGAAATGGCGGGCGATGCTCTCCGAGACCGCCGCGAATTTTCGCGCGTCGATGCTGCAAATGATGAAGGAAACCAGCTTGCCGTCGTCCGCGCGGCTAAAGGCGGCGGCACGCGAAAGGGAACCGTGCCAATCGAGGAGGGCGCCGTTGCCGAGGAAATCCTCGGAAAATATCTTGATGTAATTGAAATGCGCCTCGCTGCTCGGCGGCTTGCACAACAAGGCCAGCCGGTAGGCCTTCAAGGCGGTTTCCGGTTGCCCCAGCACGCGGAAGAGGTTCCCCAGGTTGACCCAGGCCTTGCCGTAATCCGGGCGCAGGGTCAACGCCTGCTGGTATTCGGCGACGGCGGCGTCGATTTGCTGGGTTTTGCTCAGCAAATTGGCGAGGTTGAAATGGACCTCGGCTTCGTGCGGCGCAATCTCGGCGGCTTGGCGAAACACTTCGACGGCACGCGACAGTTCGCCCAGCGCTTCCAGCGCCGAACCCAGGCCGAAATAGGGCACCGTGACAGTGGGGTTGAGGCGCAGCGCTTCCTCGAAATGATGGCGCGCCGCGACAAAATCCTTTTCCGCGAGTAATTGTTTGGCCAGGCTGATATGGGCCGGCGCCAGCTCCGGCTTGAGCGCCGTCGCAATCCGGAACAGTTCGCCGGTTTCGTTATGGCGTCCCGCCGCGCACAGCGACTCGCCCAGGTTGAAATAGGCTTCCGCCATTTGGGACGAAAGGCTGAGCGCTTGGCGATGCTGCTCGATAGCCGCGTCAAACTCGCCGTTTTCGCGCAACAGGTTGCCCAAGGCAATCCGGTATTCGGCTACCTGCGGCGCCAATTCCGTCACTTGACGGAACAATTGCAACGCCGCGTCGCGGTTGCCCTGATGATAGTGCACCAACCCCAACCAGTACCGTGCCGCTGCCTGAAACGCCATTTCGCCATTTTCGGTAATCGGCATCAACAACGCTGCGGCCCGCTCCAACTCGCCCTGTTGCACCAGCGCTGCCGCCTGCGCCACGATGTGCGCCGGGGAGGTTACCGTGGCGTGGACGCCGCAACATTGCTTATAGCGCTTGCCGCTGCCGCACGGGCAGGGGTCGTTGCGTTTGACGGAGGTCTGGTTCACGGGACATGCCTGAAAAGATGGGAGAGAGCGATTCTACCAAGGCTGGAAGCAGGCGACCAATCAGGATTTCCGCAAGGCTGCGAAAGCCCTCTAAAATGGCGGCTGTTTTCCAAGCCAAACGCCCTAAGCCGGGCGAGCCGTAACCAAACCAGGTGATGAGTAATGAGTGATGGGTAATGGGAGGGCGGTTTTCATCACCCATTCCTCATCACCCATCACCGCGGAATTCGATTCAAACCACATTGGTGTCATGTTTTGACATCACTTGGTTGATAAGAGACTAGATATGAACGTGCGAAACCATTCCCGATGAGTACCGGCCGCAACGATCCCTGCCCGTGCGGCAGCGGCAAAAAATACAAGAAATGCTGCGGGCTGCTGGAAACGCCGCTGGCGCCCCGTCCCACCATGGATGCCAATGCCTTGTTGCAACAAGCCATGCGCCATCACCAGGGCGGCCAATTGGCACAGGCCGAAGCCTTGTACCGGCAACTCCTCACGTTGCGTCCCAACGATGCCAACGCCCTGCACCTGCTCGGCCTGATCGCCCACCAGAACGGCGATCACGCCAGCGCCGCCGAACTGATGGGCAAGGCGCTGGCGCAAAATCCCAAGGTGCCGGAATGGCAATTCAACCTGGGCAGCGCCTACGCCGCGCTACACCGCCCCGCCGATGCGGAACGCCATTTCCGTGCCGCCCTCGGACTGCGGGCGGGCATGGTGGAGGCCGAATTCCGCCTCGGCATCGCCCTTCACGACCAGGGCCGCTACGGGGAAGCCGCGGAATGCTACCGGCGCGCCCTGCACCACCAGCCGAATTACCCGGAAGCCTGCTTCAACCTGGGCAACAGCCTTGGCGCCGCCGGGGAGATGGATGCCGCCATCGCCGCCTACCGGCAGGCGCTGGCGCTACGCCCGGATTATGCGGCGGCCCATGCCAACCTGGGCAATGCCTTGCGCCAGCGCGCCCACCTCACCGAGGCGATTCAGCATTACCAGGCGGCCCTGGCGATTGCCCCGGATTTTCCCGATGCGCTGGCCAACCTGGCGGCGGTACTGCTCTCCCAGCCGGGCGGGGCGGAAGCGGCAGCCCGCCACGCGCGCCGCGCGGTGGAGATCGACCCCAACCATGCCGATGGCTGGAACAACCTGTGCGCTGCCCTGCAAAGCCTGGGGCGGCTCGACGAAGCCGCCGACGCCGGGCAACGGGCGATTTCCGCCAAGCCGGGTTTCGCCCTGGCGTGGAACAACCTGGGCAGCGCGTTGCAGGATCAGGGCCGGATAAACGAGGCTCTGGATTGCTACCGGCGCGCGGTGGCACTCGACCCCGCCTACGCGGCGGCCCACAGCAACCTCCTGTTCGCCCTGAATTTCCTGCCCGGCCTGGACGGCGCGGCGGTCTTGGCCGAACACCGCGACTGGGCACAGCGTCACACCGCCCTAGCCCCACTCGCGCCGCCATTAATACCGCTGGGCGGGGATGGCGGGCGGCCCTTGCGGATCGGCTATGTTTCGCCGGACTTCCGCAACCACGCGGTGGCCTGGTTCATCGAACCGGTGCTGGAACACCACGATCCGGCCAATTTTCAAACCTTCTGTTATGCCGCCGTCGCCGCGCCGGATGCCACCACCGCCCGCCTCAGGGGGCTGGCCGGCCATTGGCGCGACATCGCCGGACTGAGCGACACCGAGGCAGCGCAAATGATCCGCGACGACGCCATCGACATCCTCGTCGATCTGGCCGGACACACCGCCGGCGGGCGGCTGGGCATCTTCG
>JAGXQV010000026.1 GCA_018336195.1 Sulfuricella sp.
ACCATCGGCGGCTGCGGCGGCTAATTCAAGGCAATTTTTAGTGCTTAGTGTTGAGTGCTTAATTAATGGGTGTGCCGTAGGCGCCACAAAGCCCCATTGAAGAATTAACCATTTAAAATTAAAAGCTTAATTTTACAGGATAGAAAAAAATGGCAGATCCGATGAAAATCCGCGTCACCCTCGCCGGCGACCTGGCTAGCGTCAAAGTGCTCATGAACCACGAAATGGAAACCGGTTTGCGCAAGGATGCCAAAACCGGCCAACTGATTCCCGCCCACTTCATTCAGAACGTCACTGCTTCCCTCAACGGCAAGCCCGTCATGGAAGCACAGTGGGGCACCGCAATCTCCAAGAACCCCTTCCTGGAATTCAAGATCAAGGGCGTCAAGGCCGGCGACAAGGTAGCCGTCGACTGGTTCGACAACAAGGGCGACAAGAACCACATCGAAGACAGCGTCAAGTAACACCGCCGTAAAACCGGCGGGGAACCGGTGCAGGAACCCCGCCGCCCGTAATCCACAATGATCCGGAGGAGAAGATGAAAAAAGTCCGCACACTTCCTCAAGCAGTCGGCAGCGGGGCACTCGTTGCCCTGCTGGCCGCCGTGGCGTTGTCCGCGCCGCCTGTTCTGGCTGATGAGGCCCCCGTCGAAAAAGATGCCGCCACCCTGGAATTCGAAAGATTCCGCGCCGAAATGGAAGAATTCGGCCCTTCCGGATTGTGGGAAGATAAGGGCGAGCAGCTCTGGAAAACCGCGCGCGGCCCCAAGAACGTGGCACTCGCCGACAAGTGCGACCTGGGCCTCGGCCCCGGCGTGGTGTCCGGCGCCTACGTGCAGATGCCGCGCTATTTTCCCGACGCCGACAAGGTGATGGACGCCGAACGGCGCATCGTCTGGTGCATGGTGAATCTCCAGGGCTTCAAGGAAGAAGAAATCACCAAGAAGCCTTTCGCCAAGGAAGGCCAGGACACGCCCGAGCAAACCTCTCTGGTTACCTACGTGGCGGGCCAGTCGCGCGACCTGAAAATCGCCGTACCGCAGAAACATCCCAAGGAAATCGCCGCCTACAAGATCGGCAAGGAAATCACCGGCTACCGCGCCGGACCTTACGATTTTTCCTGCCTGTCTTGCCACGGCGAAGTCGGCAAGCGCATCCGCATGCAAAACCTGCCCAACATCGCCACGCCCGAAGGCGCGCTGCAATCCTTCCAGGGTTGGCCGGGCTACCGCATGACCGGCGGAGTAATGCTCACCCAGCAATGGCGGATGAACGACTGTTTCCGCCAACAACGCTTTCCCCAGCCGAAATACATTTCCGACTCGATCACGGCCCTGCTGACCTATCTCACCGCGAACGCCAACGGTCAGGTCTACAAAGGCCCCGGAATCAAACGCTGACCAGGAGAATTCGACCATGAACCGTCACCCCGCTTACTTGATGCTCGGCGTCGCCGCCGCATCCCTGTTTTCCTCCGTCGCCCTCGCCGCCGAACCGGATTGGCGCGGCGAAGCGATTGCCATGCTGAAACGCGATTTTCAGAGCATGGGGCAAGCCTCCTACGAGCGCATCCACGAGGACGATCTGCAGGCGCTGTGCAACAAATACAGCAACACCCCGCCCGAAAAAGCCGCCGCCAAGATGATGGCCGCCCAGTTGAAGACCGTAAAATACCCCGCCGACGGCCAGTTGATGGGCGATTGGAAAGTCGGCGAGAAGATCGCCCAGAGCGGCAAGGGTTTCACCTGGACCGACGAACCGGGCATCCCGGTGGGCGGCAACTGCTACAACTGCCACCAGATTTCCCCCAAGGAAATCTCCTACGGCACGCTCGGCCCGAGCCTGTTCAATTTCGGCAAGCTGCGCGGCGGCCCCACGCCGGAAATGCAGAAATACGCCTACAGCAAGATATACAACTCCAAGTCGTATAACACCTGTTCCAACATGCCGCGTTTCGGCCATGTCGGCGCGCTCAACGAAGGACAGATCAAGGACTTGGTCGCGCTGCTGCTCGACCCGGAGTCGCCGGTCAACAAGTAATCGTCTCGGCGGGACTGCCTGTTTGTCCGGGTGGGCAGTCCTCGCTGGTCAACCCAACAGCGCCGGGCTGCGTGTCGGCCCGTGCCAATACCTATCCTGGAGCCTCCATGTCCATGAACCGCCGTGAATTTCTGCAACTGCTCGCCGTCGCCGCCGCCGGTGGCTTCGCCCTCGACAGCCGCCACGCCCTGGCCGCCCATCCTGCCGGACTATACGACGTGCCGGCCTTCGGCAACGTCTCGCTGCTGCACATCACCGATGTCCACGCCCAGTTGCTGCCCATCTATTTCCGCGAACCCAACGTCAATCTGGGCTTGGGCGCGAGCCTCGGCAAGGCGCCGCACCTGGTCGGCGAAAAGCTTCTGAAAGCCTTTCACGTCAAACCCGGCACGCCGGAAGCCCACGCCTTCACCTACCTCGATTTCGAGCAGGCCGCCCGTACCTACGGCAAGATCGGCGGTTTCGCCCACCTCGCCACGCTGGTCAAGAAAATCCGCGCCTCGCGCCCCGGTTCGCTGCTGCTCGACGGCGGCGATACCTGGCAAGGCTCCGGCACCGCCCTGTGGACCAAGGGCCAAGACATGGTCGATGCCTGCAAGTTGCTGGGCGTGGACGTGATGACCGGTCACTGGGAATTCACCTACGGCGCGGAGCGCGTCAAGGAAGTGGTCGAAAACGACTTCAAGGACAAGATCGATTTCGTCGCCCAGAACGTCAAGACCAACGACTTCGGCGACCCGGTTTTCGCCCCCTACGTCATCAAGCAGATCAACGGCATCCCGGTCGCCATCGTCGGCCAGGCTTTCCCCTACACCCCCATCGCCAACCCGCGCTACATGATGCCCGACTGGAGCTTCGGCATTCAGGACGACAACATGCAGAAGGTCGTCGACGAAGCCCGCGGCAAGGGCGCCCAAGTGGTGGTGGTGATCTCCCACAACGGCATGGACGTCGATCTGAAAATGGCCTCGCGCGTCACCGGCATCGACGCCATCATGGGCGGCCATACCCACGACGGCATTCCCGCCCCGAGTATCGTCAAGAACGCGGGTGGCCAGACCCTGGTCACCAACGCCGGCTCGAACGGCAAGTTCCTCGGCGTGCTGGATTTCGACGTCAGGAACGGCAAGGTGGCGAATTTCCGCTACAAGCTCCTGCCGGTCTTCTCCAACCTGCTGCCGGCGGACGCGGAAATGGCGGGGTTCATCGAAAAAGTACGCGCCCCGTATCTCTCCAAACTGACCGAAAAACTCGCGGTCAGCGAAGGCCTGCTGTATCGGCGCGGCAACTTCAACGGCACCTTCGACCAACTCATCCTCGACGCCCTGATGGAAGTCAAAGGCGCCGACGCCGCTTTCTCCCCCGGTTTCCGCTGGGGAACCTCGCTGCTGCCGGGCGACACCATCACCATGGAACACGTCCTTGACCAGACCGCGATCACCTATCCCTACAGCACCCTCACCGAAATGAGCGGCACCATGATTAAAGACATCATGGAAGACGTGTGCGACAACCTCTTCAATCCCGACCCCTACAAGCAACAAGGCGGCGACATGGTGCGGGTGGGCGGCATCCACTACACCTGCGACCTCACCAAGACGGCAGGGCGACGCATCCAGAACATGATGCTCAATGGCAAGCCGCTCGACCCCCACAAGACCTACAAGGTCGCCGGCTGGGCGCCAGTGGCGGAAGGTGCGACGGGCGAGCCGATCTGGGACGTGGTGGCGGGCTACCTGCGCGACAAGAAGACCATCACCCCGCGCCGGCTGAATCTGCCCAAGCTGATCGGGGTGAAGGGCAATCCCGGCATCGCCTGAGCGATCCAGGCGCCGGTCTTTCGACGATAAAAAAGGGGCTGAACGCCCCTTTTTTTGGGTGACTGGTACGATTCACGCAACCCCACGTTGAAGCGAAGGGTGCGAAAACCGTTTTGCAATAGCTAAGTGATGGCCTGTGCAGTAAATTTTTATCGCGGTTGTTGGCGAGTATTTTTTGCACTCTTGACTTCCGGGGGGCCAATGGGTGCCCCTGTTGTGCTTGACCCTGTTGTCGCGGGTCGCCCGCTCCATCATCGGCGCTATACCTTGATGACCGTATCGCTATAGCGCGCCACCAGCGCATCATGTGTGATCAGCCGCATCGGCTCCACCAGCGCCTGGGCGACCAGAATGCGATCGAACGGGTCTTGATGGTGGGCAGGCAGGGTTTCCACCGTTACCGCATGTTCCGCCTGGACAGGAAGGAAGCGATAGCCGGATTCCTGAAAATACCGCACCGCGTCCTGGCTCGACACGGGCATATCCCCCCGCCCCAACGCATGCTTGATGGCAATTTCCCAAACGCTGGCCACGCTGACCCAGGCGATCGTCTTGGGTGACTCAATCAGGTCGCGCGCCTGCTGCGACAATTTCGGACTATCGGTGATAGCCCACAGGGCCACATGGGTGTCCAGCAACAGATTCAAGACAGCCCCCCGCCCATGAACAAGCTCGCCACCTCCTCGTTATGGGCGTCAATATCATCCGGCACTTCGAACAAGCCCTTGGCAACGCCTATTCGCTTGCCCGCTGTAGCCGTATCAATCGGTACCAGCTTCGCTACGGGATGCCCGTTGCGGGCAATCACGATTTCACGCTCCCGCCCCTGCTCTAGCGCCTCCACCAAGCGGGAAAGATTGGTCTTGGCTTGCAACATATTGACGGCCTGCATCGTTCTCTCCATTGATTTTTACTTAGTCTAGTCTGGCTAAGTTAGAGAGTCAAATTTGGGGAAACCGTGGCGCTGCCTTCCTCGATTCGTTGTGCTACGGCCTTGGTAATTCTTTTGCTGGAAATGAACAGGTTGTAGCCCGGATACAGCGCAGCGAAATCCGGGAGCGCCCGCCAGGAAGCAAGCAGTCACGGCAACCCGACCACCGCTTCCACCTCGCGGCGGCCCCGGATTCCGCGAGGCAAGCATCCGGGGTACGCTTGCTTGTTAGCGCGCCACCAGCCGCCACAGCGAGGTGACTTCCGCTGCGCGGGCGGTGTGTAGCGGGTCGCTGGGGTCGGATGCCTTGGGGTGAGTCGGGCGTATATCCAGCTTGTCGGCGACGGCCAGCCCGGCTTTGTCGAAAGCGGCGAGCAATGCCTCGCGGGTGCGCAGCCCGAGCAGTTCGGCGAAGTCCGAGAGGATCAACCAGCCTTCCCCGCCCGGTTCCAGGTGCGCCGCCAGGCCGTTGATGAATCCCAGCAACATCCGGCTATCCGGGTCGTAGACGGCGGATTCCAGCGGCGAACTGGGGCGCCCCGGCAACCACGGGGGATTGCAGACGATCAACGATGCCCGGCCTTCCGGGAAGAGGTCGGCCTGGACCACTTCCACCTCCCCATGCAAACCCAACTCCGAGATGTTTTCGCGGGCGCAGACCAGTGCGCGCTGATCCATGTCGGTCGCCACCACCCTTTTCACGCCGCGTCGTATCAGCATTGCCGCCAGCACGCCGGTGCCGGTGCCGATGTCGAATGCCAGTTTGGTCGGGGGCAGCGGCGCCTCGCTGACCAGGGTGAGATATTCGCCGCGCACCGGGGAAAACACCCCGTAGTGCGGATGAATCCGGCCAAACAGCAGCGGAATCTCGACTCCTTTTTTACGCCATTCGTGAGCGCCGACCAAGCCCAGCAGTTCGCGCAACGAAACCACGGATGCCTGCCGCGCCGGGCCGTAGGTTTCGTAACAGGCTTGCTGCACATCCGCCGCACGGCGCAGCGGCACGCTGTAGTCCTTCTCCAGCGGCACCAGCAACATCCCCAGAATGCGCGCCCGTTGGGCCTGGCTTTGGCGGTAGAGGTGAAATGCCTCGGTGATGGTCGGTTCGGCCTTGGGTGCTTTGCGCTGGGCGCGCCGCGGTTTGCGGGTGAGGCGGCGCGACAAGGCCTGCAACAACTGGCGGGCATTCTGGAAATCGCCGCGCCACAGCATCGCGGTGCCTTCGCAGGCAAGACGATAGGCGGCATCGGCGGTGAGGGTGTCGTCGGCGATCACCACTTTTTTGGGCGGCAGCACGCCGCTCTCGGAGCGCCACAGCGCGGTTTTGGGTTTGCCGGATTCTTCCCAGCTCACTACAGCTTGATCGTTCATAAAAAAGTTTTCCGCAGACTGGTGCCGCCGGTTGGGGCGGCTGGGGGTTATGGTTGGAGTAAGTCAGGCCAATGGGGGAAGGCTCGGTTGATTTGTCTTGATTTCACGCTTGTTCCGCCCGAAAACCGCCAGCTTACGGATTAAAGTTCAGGAATGATACTGTTAATCAAAATTGGCAATTTAGGTTTACGAGCAACCCCATGAAAACCCGTTACCGCGACATTTCCGCTTACCTCACCAAGTCCGCGGGGCGGCGCATCCAGAACATGATGCTGAAAGGCCAGCCGTTCCACCCCAACAAGACCTACAAGGTCGCAGGCTGGGTGCCGCCACCGGCATTCGAACTTGTCAAAGTTTCAGGCTACAATTCGCCGCAAAAGCCATTGGAGTTCTCCGAATAAGCGTGCTTCACCCTCTTAAATAAAAAAATTCAGGGAGACAATTCGTGAAAAAATCAACATGCCGCCCTCTGCTGGCGGCCCTCGCCACTTGTCTGGCAAGTCTCGACGTTCAGGCGCAGAGCGCTGAAGCCTCGTCGGAAAGCGCTTATCTGAGCGAAGTCCCGATCGTCCTGACGGTATCGCGCCTCGCCCAGCGGGTCGATGAAGCGCCCGCCGCCGTCACCGTGATCGACCGCCAGATGATCCGCGATTCCGGCGCCTGGGATCTCTCGGAAGTATTCCGCCTGGTGCCGGGCATGTACGTGGCCTATCATGCCGCGCGTTTTTACTCCACCGACAGCATCGTCAGCTACCACGGTCTGATGTCGGAAACCATGTCGCACCGCATGCAGGTGCTGGTGGATGGGCGCTCCGTGTATTCACCGCTGTACGGCGGGGTGATCTGGAACGACATCCCGGTCGGCCTGGACGACATCGACCGCATCGAAGTGGTGCGCGGGCCGAATGCCGCCAGCTACGGCGCCAACTCGTTCATCGGCGTAATCAACATCATCACCCGCCATTCCGCGGACCAGCAGGGGGCACGGGTGTCTGTGGCGACCGGCCGCAACCGCGAAGAAGCTACCGCTCAGCAGGGCGGGCGCAGCGGCGACCTGACCTGGAGCATTTCCGCCGGACTGCGCAACGATCGGGGCGAAGACAACGAAATCCACAACCCCACCAGTCAGTCGTTCGTGTGGACCAAAAACAAGTTCGACGACAAGAAAATCCAGCGCCTCAACCTGCGCGGCGATTATCAGATCAATCTCACCGACACCCTGGAGGTCCAGTTCGGTTACAACGGCGGTCCGCGCCAGGCCGGCGAAGTGCAGGACGTGTTCGCGCCCAACAAGATCGCCCACAACTATTTCACCAAGCTGAACTGGCGACGCGCGCTGGAGGATGGCGGCGAACTGTCGGTGCAGTATTACGACGCCACGGAAAGCAGTTCCGCCCCATTGCAGGACGCCAATCTTTTCCGCCCTCCCCTGCCCGCCGACATGAATAACGGCGACGTCAACGCCCGCCGCCGCGATCTCGAAGTCCAGCACATCTTCCCGGCGGGCAAGGATACCCGCATCGTATGGGGCGGCAGCGTGCGCCGCGACACCACCTTTGCGCCGCATGACCTGGGCGGCGGTGGGATCGGGGTAACGGTCATGCCGGACCTTTACGAAACCCGCGCCTTCAATTTGACCCGCCTGTTCGGCAATCTCGAATGGCGTCCCCTGTCCGCGCTGCTCGTCAATCTGGGCGCCATGGCCGAAAACAACAGTTATACCGGGACCGATGTCACCCCGCGCGTGGCCGCGAACTGGCACGTCGTTCCCGGGCAGACGCTGCGCCTGAGTTACTCCGAGGCAACCCGCACGCCCTCGGTATTCGAAAAACGCTGGGAAGAATACCAGCGCCTGCGCACCGGCAATCCGCTGCTACCGGCCCTGACGCCGGAACGGGTCAAGACCTACGACCTCGGTTACCTGGGCAAATACCAGCAATTCGACGTGGATTTCCGCCTGTTTCACGAAAACTACACCGACCTGATCGCCGACCAGCGCAACGACGCGGCCAATCGCGGCAACCTCAACTCCGGCAGCGCTACCATCAAGGGCTTCGAGACCCAGGTGAAATGGAACATCACCAAACAGACCCGTCTCATCTACGGGCTCTCCCACGCCGTGGTGGACAGCCCCAACGTCGACCGGATTCCCTACACCAACTCGGTGCCCACCAACAACCAGAGCCTGATGCTCACCCACAGCCTCAACGAGCGCTGGCGCTTCAGCCTGATCGGCTATCAGACCGGCGAAAACCATTTCTCCCGGACCGACTACGACGTCAACCAGGGCCGCGACTATTTCATTCCCACCCAGCGCCGCTGGGACGCGCGCGTCGCCCACAACTTCCTGTTCGGAAAGACCAAGGGCGAACTGGCCTTGAACGTCCAGAACCTGGCGAATGCCGAATACTACGAATTCCGCCACGACAACCAGGTGCCCGGCCGGGTGGCTTGGCTGAGTCTGCGCCTGGAAATGGACTGAGCGGCGAGTTGCGGGCGCGCCGCTTCGGTGAGCGCCGCTTGCCCCGCGCAGGGCTTTCCCCGCGGTGCAACGCGGCGCTGGAGCGCGTCAGATCAGGGCGGCGCCGAAATGATCCAGCAATTGCATGCCGGAGAGGCTGCTCACCACCGTCATCGCGGCCTGGAACAACGGCTGCTGGCTGACGGGGGCAAATGCGCCGACCCGCAGTTCCCGAACTTGGCTCAGCATGACCTCGATCTGCCCGGCGAGCTTGTCGCTGTATGGCGCGCCTTGCCCGCGAACGTTGACCAAGTGCCGGTTCAGGCGGCGCACCGCCTGTTCGCGGACTTTTTCAGCCATCATCCGCAGACGGAAGGTGGCGATGACCAGCAACAGGCATATGGCGGAAAATCCGATGACCAGCATCGGGGAATAATGCCAGCCGTCGAAGAGCCGGCTGCGCGCGATAATCATCAGCGACAGGATTACGAAGGGATAGAAAATGATTTTCTGCACCGGTTCGGTCACCTGGGCGATGAAATGGGCGTCGAGCCAGTCGCTGTAATATATTCTGAGCTTATCGAACGGGATGAATTTTCTACTACCCGATGTGCTGACCCGGAAGACGTTCAACACGCCAGTTGGCCAGTTGGTGCAGTGGTGCGATTCGGCATCCAGTTCCCTTGCCAGCCAGATGGCGCGGCTGACTCGATCCAGGGCGTAAAAGCACAGCAACAAGAAGAATCCGGCCATCGCGAGCAGAATCGCCATGTCCACGCCGAACGCGAAATCGCCGCGTGCCGGCACGCTGGGCCTTTCGAGACCCAGTATCCACTGTAATATCACAATGCTGCCGAGAAAATACAGGGCACAGAAGAGGATGGCGCGCTGGCACGTCGGCCAGCGCAGAAACCAGGGGGCTCGCGGCTGCTGGGCAGACACCGAACAGGGATGCACATACCGGCTGAAGAGTTCGATGATATCCCTTTCCTTCTTCCCGTCTTGGTCATCCGGCAGGGAATTGCCCTGGCAGAACAGCATGCAGGACATGTCCCGGATTTCCTTCCACGCCTGCCGCACCTTGCTTGACGCGCTCTCACGAGGCAGCGGCAGCGCCTGTCGTTCCGCGCGGCATCCCTTTCCTTCGGTGGCGTGTTCCCAGCACCCTCCCGACCAGCAGCCGGTAACGCTGTCGTGATGCACTCCGTCGGCATCGTTGCCGTTTTTACCCTTTCCGGGCAGGTCAAACTGATAGTGCTCGTTCAAGCGGGCGTTCTTGTCCGCGATCAGAAACCTGCCATGCAGGATGAATGCGATGCTCAAGCCTATCGCAAGGATTCGCACCAACTCGCTCGGCCAGATGCTGATGCCCTGCCACCAGTCAAACGGTTCGATCACGCCGACGTGCTGGGAGCCGACCACCACGACGGATGCGATCATCGTCAGGCCGATCGCCCTCGACCACCAACATACCCATCCGCGCCGCACCAGCCCGCAGCCCGCGCTTACCAATAGCGCGAAAAACAAACTACCCGGCGCGTATAAGACGGTAATCCAGGCTGGCTGGAGCGGGTCGCAGACGTGGGGCGCGCATCCGCCGAATGGGTGGGCAGGTCCGGCGATACCGGCTGGTTTGTCTTCCAGCGCAGCAGGAAGCGGAACGGCTTCCCTGCGCCCGATTTCAAATATCTTGGGACGGAGCCACCAATTTTCTTCCATGTGGTCACGGAAACGCGAAGGGTCGCCGGCCATTTGCGCCGCCAGGAACGTGGCGGTCTGATAGGTTTGGCGAAACGGCGGGATGCCCTTTTGCAGTTCGGGACTGAGTTCCAGCCCGTAGCCGGCCGCCACGACCAGGTTACGCATGACCTTGTTGTCCTTGGGGTGCAACATCGCGGCATCCAGGTCGGTGGTGAAAAACACCGCTTGGGGGAATTTGCTGCGCAATTCCTCGATGACCAGGCGCTTGTCGTGATAGTCGTTGCCCAATATGCCGACCGCCGCGACGTGGCGCCCCTCGCTTTTGGCACGGGCCTTGAGCTGGTCGCCGAGGCGGCGCAGGTAGTCCTGCTGGGCGTCGCCTTCGGGGCGCTCGCGGTCGTGCTTGTCGGCATCGCCGTCCTTCCTGACCGCCTCCTTCTCGGCGCGTGCGCCGGGCCGTTTGCCGTCCAGGCCGCGCAGGTAGCTCGCGCAGAGCATCCTGTCGCGACCTGTCTGGCACTGTTCGGTGCCGAAAATCCGTATCAGGGAACGCGAATAGCCGGTATCCCACTCCCCCACCAGGGCAATGGCATTTCCCTCCTTCAAGACATGCCGCTCCTTGAGTTCTTGCGTAAGCGCATCGAGCACCTCGTCGTCGGAAGGAACGAGGCGCTTGAAGTCCATGGCATCGTCCCAATAGCGAATCGGCTTGCCCGCGAAGGACGGTTTGCAGGAGAACTCCAGGCTCGTTTTGGGGAGCGTGGCGTTCGGCGAATACCAGGGGACTTTGCGCAGGGACTTGATGTACGAGTCGTCCTGGATTTCCGGATTGATTTTCTTGGTTTCGTTCGTGCAGATTTCCGCTGTCGCCGCGACCAGGAAGGTGGAGGTCGAGGGGCCGATAATCGCCTGATCTTTCGTAACGTCCTTGATCCCCTGGATAAGCTCGCTCAAGCGGGCAAGCGGGACTTCCCGGCAACGCGCTTCATCCCCGCCATCGCACGGCTGATCTTTTTCCTTATTCGCCACGGCCTGTATCAGCGCTTCTTCGTCCACCCACAGCAGCAATGTTTTTGGCAATGGTTTTTTTTCGGGTTCCGAAGCGTTGAGAACCTCATAGGGAATAATCAATTCCTTGCCAAGAATCTTCTGTTTGACGTAGCCGACATGCTCGGGGTCGTCGGGCGCATAACCCGAGACGCTCAGGCCGGCCAGCAGCGCGTAGCGCTGGCGCCGCCGCGATTCCTCGTTACCCACGGCGTTGTCGCCGGGGACCAGCGCGTAAATGATTTTCCCGACCTTTAACGTTTTTGAAATACCCGTCAGCCATGTCAGATCGCGGTAGTCGTTGGAGGTGCAAGTCTGCTTTTTTTTCTCGGCATCGGTTTTCAGTTCGTTCCGGTGTTTCAGGCACTCCCAGTATTCCTTGTCCTTGTCCTTATCGGCCTTGACCGCAGCCTCGAAAGGGTCTTGCCACAGCCGCGCATCGACGTCCTGTATGCCCGTCGAGTCGTTGCCGGCGCCGTCCGGCGGGGGGCGCATACTGGTCAAGGGCGGCAGCAGGATGGCACTGGCGGACAGGATACCCGCCACCAGCAATTGAAACCATGCACCGAAAGCCGATTGCGCTTGTTGCTTGTCTTGCTGAGCCATGAGTCGTTTCTCCCCTTTTGACGTGGCCTCAATCGCGTGCTCCGTCGCCCCACCGTGAACCTTGAATAGCCATCGGGGTAGCGTTGCTTCGCGGACTCTCCGGGGCGGGCGAGGGAAATAATCCCCATGCCACGCACTCCCGGAACGGCCAAGGTTACCGGAAAGCCGTCCTCGCGAAACCTGTAATAAATAACAGGGTAGTAGACGCTAACCTACAGAGCAAGTATTGGCGGTGGACTGCTCTCGCGCCGCCGAGCAATATTCGCCGGGCCGGCGCTCATGGTCGGCGCGCCGCCACCGCTCCCGGCAATTCGACGGCGCGTCGCGGCCTGGGGCGGTTTGAAAAATAGGCTAGAATCAAATCAGTGGAGGCTACCCTGACATCCCCATGTGCCCAATTCGAACGCGATTTCTCGCCTGGCGAGGGTTGATTATCGCCCTGTGCGCCGGGGTGTTGCTGCAATCCTGCGGGAATGGGGAGAAGGCGGATTATCAGCCGCAATTCGGCAACCCGCCGGCCACGCTCCAGAAGAAGGAATACCTGTTCGGCGTGCACCCCCTCCACAATCCCAAACGCCTGCTGGAGACTTACGGGCCTATCGTCGACCGTCTCAACGCACGGATTCCCGAAGTCCATTTCAGCCTGGAAGCGTCGCGCAATTACGAGGAATACGAGAAAAAGCTCTACGCCCGCCATTTCGACCTAGCCCTGCCCAATCCCTACCAAACCGTCAACGCAGTTCAACATGGCTATCGGGTATTCGGCAAGATGGGCGACGACGGTATGTTCCGCGGGGTATTCATCGTGCGCCGCGATTCGCGGATCCGCAGCACCGCGGACCTGCGCGGCAAGGCGATCAGCTTCCCGGCGAAGACCGCCCTGGCGGCGACCATGATGCCGCAACAATTCCTCCATGAGCGCGGCCTGCCGGTAAGCGGCTACGAGGCACGCTACGTGGGGTCGCAGGAATCCTCGATCATGAACGTTTATCTCGGCGACACCGCCGCCGGGGCAACGTGGCCGCCGCCGTGGATCGCTTTCAAGAAAGACCACCACGACATCGCCGAGCAGCTCAAAATCCTCTGGATGACCGAGCCGCTGCTCAACAACGGCCTGGTGGCGCGCGACGATTTCCCCCCGGAATTGTTGAAGAAGGTCGCGGACATCCTGTTCACCCTGCACGACAGTACGGAAGGGCGCGATCTCCTGGCGCGCCTTCCCCTGTCGCGCTTCGAGGCGGCGAACGACGCCACCTACCAGCCGGTAAGCGATTTTATCGGTCACTTCACCAGAACGGTGCGGCCTTTGGATGAATGACGCCATGAATCCTTTCACCCTCCTGCGCCGTTTCTGGGAAAAGTCGATCCGCCACCAGTTGATCGCCGGCGTGGTGGTAGTGACCACCCTGCTGATGACGGTGCTGGTCGCCGACCTGTCGTGGCACCAGACACGCTTTTTTTATCGCGAAAGCGAACAGCAGGCGGGCAGTCTCGCGGAAACCCTGGCCGCCAGCAGTACGCCGTGGATGCTTTCCAACGACGTGGTCGGCTTGCAGGAAATCATCCAGTCGGTCACCCGTTACCCCGGCCTGCGTTATGCCATGCTGCTTGCTCCCGATGGACGGGTTCTGGCGCACAACGATCCGGCCCTGGTCGGTCGCTATATCGAAGACCCGCTGAGCCGCTCCCTGCTCAACGCAACGCCAAACCGCAAGACCCTGATCGCCAACGCCAACCTTGTCGATGTGGCGGCCCCGGTCCTCGTCGGAGCGCGCTTCGTGGGTTGGGCGCGCATCGGGCTGGATCAGGAGCGGCTCAACGAAAATCTGCGCCTGGTAAAGATGCAGGGAATCCTGTTCATCGCCCTGACGATTCTCGCCGGCAGCGCTTTCGCGGCGTTCATGGCGCGCTGGTTCACCCGCCGCCTGCAAAGGCTGGTGGATGCCACGGCACAGGTGCGCGCCGGGGAGCGCGGGCTGCGCGTCGAATTCAGCCGCAAGGACGAGATCGGCCGCCTGGGCGACAATTTCAACCTGATGCTGGGCGCCTTGGAAACGGACGAGGAGCGCCTGCGCACTACCCGCCAGGAACTGCAACTCGCCAATGCCCGCCTGAATGGCATCATCGACGGCTCGCCCGACCTGATCGCCGCGCTTGATCTGGATTACCGCTTCATCGCCTGCAACGACGCATTCGAAAATGATTTCAAGAAGATTTTCGGCAAACCGACCCGCATCGGCATGAGCCTGTTCGAGGCGCTCGCCCATCTCCCCGACGAGATGGAAAGGTCGCTGGCGCTCTGGCAACGGGCGCTCAGCGGCGAATCCTTCACCATCGAAAGCGAGTTCGGCGCGGCCAGCCTGCAACGCCGCGCCTACGAACTCTCCTACAGCCCGATCCGCGAAGGCGACGGCAGGATCATCGGTGCCGCCCATATCCTGCGCGACATCACCGAGCGCAAACGTGCCGAAGAACTGATGCGGCTCGACGAAATCCGCCTGGAAAGCACGTTGCGGATTTCCCAGCACGCCACCGGCGATTTGCACGAACTGATCGACTTCGCGCTCAATGAAGCGATCGCCCTGTCCGGCAGTCAGTTGGGGTATATCTACTATTACGACGAGGATACCCGCCTGTTCACCCTGCACTCCTGGTCGCAGGAAGTGATGGCGGAGTGCCGCGTACTCGACCCGCAGACCGTTTACGAACTCGACAAAACCGGCTTGTGGGGCGAAGCGGTGCGGCAGCGCAAAGCCATCGTGGTGAACGACTTCACTGCGGAAAATCCCTGGAAGAAGGGCTATCCGGAAGGCCACGCCCATCTGGAGCGGTTTTTCACCCTTCCGGTGTTCGCCGAGGGGCGCATCGTGGCGACGGTCGGGGTCGCCAACAAACCCACCGACTACACCCATTTCGATGTCAGCCAGCTCACCATCATGATGGATTCGATCTGGAAAATCGCCGAAGCAAAAAAAACCGCCGAGGAACTTGCCCGCAAAACCGAAGAACTGGCACGCTCCAACAAGGAGCTTCAGGAGTTCGCCTACGTCGCCTCCCACGACCTGCAAGAGCCGCTGCGCATGGTTTCCAGCTACCTGTCGCTGATCGAACGGCGCTACAAGGGACAGCTCGACCAGGATGCCGACGAATTCATCCACTTTGCCGTGGATGGCGCCACCCGGATGCAGCAACTCATCAAGGATCTCCTCACCTACTCGCGGGTCGGCACGCGCGGCAAGCCTTTCGTCCCCACCGACAGCTACCAGGCCCTGGCAGCGGCCCTCGACAACCTGCAAATCGCCATCCAGGAACAGCAGGCGACCATCACCCACGACCCGTTGCCGAGCGTGGTGGCAGACGGCTCGCAACTCACCCAGCTTTTCCAGAATCTGGTCGGCAACGCCATCAAATTCCATGGCGCGGAAAAACCGCTGATCCACGTCAGCGCCTGCGAAAAAGGCGGGGAATGGGAATTCGCGGTGAAAGACAACGGCATCGGCATCGCCCCGGAAAACTTCGAACGCATCTTCGTCATCTTCCAGCGCCTCCATTCCCGCGACGAATATCCCGGCACCGGCATCGGCCTGTCGGTGTGCAAACGCATCGTGGAACGCCACGGCGGGCGCATCTGGCTGGAATCCGAACTGGGCAAGGGGACGACGTTCTACTTCACCCTCCCGACAGCGAAAGCGCTGTCCGCCGAGGAAACGCCGCAGGAAGAATAAGCCGGAGCGGTTTGTGCCGCCCCGTAGAAAACCGCTCAGCCGTTCACGATCTCATTGGGAATCGCCGCCAACGCCATGACTTTTTCGGCGGCCCCCAGCTTGATGGCTTCCTTGGGCATCCCGAACACCACGCACGAAGCTTCGTCCTGCGCCACGGTGTGGGCCTTGGCGTTGCGCATTTCGAGGAGGCCGGCAGCACCGTCGTCGCCCATGCCGGTCATGATGATGCCCAGCGCATTCTTGCCGGCGGCCTTGGCGACGGAACGAAACAGCACGTCCACCGAAGGCCGGTGACGGTTGACCAGCGGCCCGTCGAGAACCTCGACGAAATACTGGGCGCCACTGCGTTTCAGGACCATGTGCCGGCCGCCCGGGGCGATTAGGGCGCGTCCCGGCATCACCCGGTCGCCGTTTTGCGCTTCCCTGACCTCGATCTGGCAAAGCCCGTTGAGGCGCGCGGCGAAGGCGGCGGTAAACATTTCCGGCATGTGCTGGACGATGACGATCCCAGAACAGATCCGCGGCAGCGCGGTCAGGACCAGTTCCAGGGCCTGGGTACCGCCGGTCGAGGTGCCGATGGCGACGATGCGCTCGGTAGTCTGCACCAGCGCCGTCCCGCCGGCGGGCAGGATGGCATCGGCGCTGAGCTTGGGTTCGATCTTCACCGGCCGCGCGCTGGAGACGATGCGCCGGACGTGGGCATGCGCGGCATCCTTGACGGCGCCGACGATATTAGAAGACGCATCCTCCAAAAAATTCTTGAGGCCGATCTTGGGCTTGGTGACGATGCTCACCGCCCCGGCAGACATCGCCTGCATGGTGGTTTCCGCCCCCGCCTCGGTGAGGGTCGAACAGATCACCACCGGCGTCGGGTGTTCCGCCATGATTTTCTTGAGGAAGGTAATACCATCCATACGCGGCATTTCGACGTCCAGGACAATCACGTCGGGCCACTGTTTCTTCATGCGTTCCAGGGCAAACAGCGGGTCGGCCGCGGCACCCATCACGCAGATCGCCGGATCCTGTTCCAGCAGGCCGGTCAGGACTTGGCGCACCACCGCCGAATCGTCGACGATCAGCACATTGATTTTATTCATGATCGGTCATCAAAGTTTGCGGTAAACGGAAGGCTTTACCGAACGAAACGCATCCGTGACGCCGTTGAGGCTTTCCGAATGCCCCACCAGCAAATAACCGCCGGGCCTGATCTTCTCGGCGATGCGCTGCACCACCTGACGCTTGATTTCCATATCGAAATAGATCATCACGTTGCGCAGGAACACCACGTCGAAATCCCCCAGCTTGGGCAACTGGGTATTCAGATTGACCTGCATGAAAGTCACCCGCTCGCGCAGGGTGCGCGCCACCAGGAACGTCCCTTCCTGGGCGCCGATCCCCTTCAGGCAGTAGCCGGACAGGTAGTCCTGCGGAATATGCTCGGCCTGGGGCAGCGGATAGTGACCGCCACGGGCGGTTTCCAGCACCCGCGTGCTGATGTCCGAGGCTATCACCTCCCAGGGCTGGCCGCCCAGTTTGTCCGCCAACACCATGGCGACACTGTAGGCTTCCTGCCCCGTCGAACTGGCGGCACTCCATACCCGGAACGGTTTAACGGCGCTCCGCTGCGCCAGGATGGTGTCGCGCAGGAAATCGAAGTGTTTATGCTCACGGAAAAAATAGGTTTCATTGGTGGTGAGCAAGTCCACCGCCATCTGAACCTCATCGGGATGAGCACCGCTTTTCAGCAACTGGAAATAGTCGCCGAAACTGGAAAGGCGATAATGGTCCACGCGCTTGGCGAGCCGCCCGACCACCAGGGGCTTCTTGGCGAAGGACAGATTGATCCCGGCGATGCGGTAGATAAAATCCTGAAACTGGGTAAATTCCTGGTCGGACAGGGCGTTGGGGATCACGTCAGCCTTCCAGTAACGCGTCGAATTCCCGCTGTAGCAGCCATTCGTCGCCAAGGTTCAGTTCCACCAAGCGACGCAGGGCAGTGATGCTTTCCAGTTCGATGGCGGTGCATTTGATGCCGATGCGCTCCGGGCACAAGTGGGCGACCTCCCCCTCCATCTCAATCCACACTTCGGTGCCGAGCGGAATGCGCACCTGGCAAAGGGTGCCGTTGTGAAGCTCGACATCGGCGGGGCGCCCGACCATGACGCCCTTCAAGGAAATATCCAGCAGCGCCAGGGAATAACGATTTCCCGCGCAAGTTACTTCAGCATCGAGATGAAATGGAATCCGGCAGAAACGCCGCCTTTCTTCGCTGGTCATGGCAATCCTTCCTCTGTTTTATTCCGTCCGGTTTTCCAGGCTTCCGTCAGCCCGCCTTACCCTTGCCGATGGCGCCTTCCCGACCGGAAAGCAGGTTGCGGATGTTGCTTTGATGGCGCCAGATCAGCAGGACGGAGAGCAGGAACACCGCGCCGACCAGCAGGGGAGGAAGGTGGAAGAACCAGGCGTAGAGCGGCGCGCAGACCGCCGCGATGAGGGCGGACAGCGAGGATATCCGCCAGAAGAAAGCCGCCGCCAGCCACGTGGCGGCGAGCGCCAGGCCCAGCCAGACGTTGAGGGCGAGCAGGATGCCCAGCGCGGTGGCGACGCCCTTGCCGCCGTAGAAATTGAAAAATACCGGGTAAACGTGGCCGAGAAACACCGCCAGCACGCAGGCTGCCACGGTTTCGTCGCCCACCCCGTAAAGCGGGGCGAAGTGCAATGCCAGCCACACCGCCACCCCGCCTTTGGCGGCGTCGCCCAACAAGGTCAGCGCGGCGGCGGCTTTCTTGCCGGTGCGCAGGACGTTGGTGGCTCCCGGATTCTTCGAGCCGAAGGTGCGCGGGTCGGGCAGACCGAACAGCTTGCTGGTGACGATGGCGAAGGAAATCGAGCCGATCAGGTAGGAAATAAGGGCGAAAACTATCGTGGTCATGGGGAATCGCTTAAAATCCGGGGTTTTGGAAATCCGCCGCCATTTTACGGCAAACACGCCATGGACATCATCTTTCTCGACGAAATCAAGCTGGACATCGTCATCGGCATTTACGATTGGGAGCGCAAGGCGCCCCAGACGGTACAGCTCGACATCGAAATCGGCTTGCCCCACAGCCGCGCCGGGCAGTCCGACGACGTGGCGGACACCATCGATTACGGCACAGTCATGGTGCGCCTGCGCGAGACGGCGACGACCCATCATTTCAACTTGGTGGAAGCCTTCGCCGAACACGCCGCCAATTTGATTCTCGATGAATTCGGCGCGCCATGGGTGAAGGTCAGCGTCGCCAAGCTGGGCATGTTGCGCGGCGTGAAGCGCCTCGGCATTCGCATCGAACGCAGCCGCCCGGCGTGACTCCCGAACACCTGGCTTACGCCGTCGCCATCATCCTCTTTGCGTTTTTCGTGCGCGGCATCACCGGCTTCGGCTCGGGGCTGGTGGCGATCCCGCTGCTCGCGCACTTCCTGCCCCTGCCTTTCGTGGTGCCGTTCATGCTGGTGCTGGATTTCAGCGCCGCCGTCACGCTGCTCGGCGGCAGCGGGCTGAAACGGGTCAACTGGGACGAATTGAAGCCTCTCCTGCCGTTCGGGTTGACGGGAGTGCTCATCGGGGTGTTCCTGCTGGTGAAGCTACCCAGGGAGCCGCTGCTGATCGGCCTGGGCCTGTTCGTGATGGTGTTCGGGATCCGGACCCTGCTGCACATCCACGGCGACAAGCCGATCTCTAGGCTGTGGGCGATTCCCGCCGGGTTGACCGGCGGCACGGTAGGCGCGCTGTTCGGCACCGGGGGGCCGCCCTACATCGTGTACCTGACCCACCGCCTGCGCGAAAAAGCGGAATTCCGTTCGACCTTTTCGGCGCTGTTCATGATCGAAGGCGGCTCGCGTCTCGCCGCATTCCTGGTCACCGGGCTGCTCCTCCAGGAAAACATGCTCACCGCGCTCCTTCTGGCCCTGCCGGTGATGGCGCTGGGCCTGTATCTCGGCCATCACGTCCACCTCGGCATTTCCCAGCGCCAGTTGTTCCGGGTCATTGGCCTGCTGTTGCTGGGCAGCGGCGCTTCCCTGGTTTTCAAAGCGCTTTAAAGACCGGCGCTGCCACCGGAATGCTTCGTGGGAATAGGATTTTATTGTAAGATTAATGACATACAAATCAATTTAATTGGGGAGCCTCATGTACAAAAAACTTCAGCAGCTTGGCTTGTTTTGCACGGTCGCCTTGTTCGTTCTGGGTTGTTCCAACAATGACGGGGGAACCCCGGCCAAAGCCGAATCCGGCAACAAGGGGGATTCCAACATCATCAAAGTCGCCGTATCTCCCGCCTCGCCCCCCATGCTGTTCGAGGACGCCGGAAAAATCGCCGGGGTCGACATGGAGATTTTCGAAGGCTACTGCAAATCCAGGGGATGCACCCTCAACATCACCCCTTACGATTGGCAAGGCATGTTGGGCGCCGTTTCCAGTGGGCAGGCCGACGTGGCTTTCTCGGGGATTTCGATTACCGACAAGCGCAAGGAAGCGATGGATTTCTCGCAGCCCTATTACGACAACGTCTGGCATCTGGTGAGCTTGCAGAAGAACCACATCAAGATTACCGATCTTGCCCAATTGAAGAAATATTCCATCGGCTACCCCCGCGGCATGGCGTATAACGAATTGATAAAAAGCGAGCTCGAACCCAAAGGCTATTACTCGCTCAGCATGGTGAAGCTCTACCCGACCTATGGCGAAGTGGTGACCGATTTGCAAAACGGCAACCTCGATCTGGCATTTATCGAAGAACCGGTCTTCGCCGATTACCTGTACAAGAAGAAACTGCCTATAGAGAGCAGTTATGCCTTCACCGGCTTCGACAAACTGGGTTTCGCTTTCACCAAGGGTTCCCCGCGCCGCGACGATTTCAATAAATACCTGGCTGAACTGGGCCCGGAAAAGATCAAGGCCATAGTCGATAAATGGATGAAGTGATTCCGCGCTCGCCTCGCCCATGAATTTTTTCGGCATCATTGCGCTGCTCGCGCAGGGCGTGGGTTATACCGTCGCCGTCACGTTGGCCTGCTGCGCCACCGGGCTGGCGGTAGGGCTGCTGGTGGCGGGCCTGCGGCGCCTGGCCTGGCCGGGCATCGCGCCGCTGCTGGACGGTTTTACCTACATCTTTCGCGGCGTTCCCGTATTGGTATTGCTCTTCCTGGTTTACTTCGGACTCCCCAGCATCGGCATCAAGGTTTCTCCATTGCCGGCGATGATGCTGAGCCTGGGATTGATCGCCGCCGCCTATCTCGCGGAAGTTTTTCGCGGTGCGCTGGATTCGGTCGATCCGGGCGAGATACTCGCCGCACAAGCGATGGGCATGACCCGCCTGCAAATTCTGCTCTACATCGAAATGCCGCAAATGCTGCGCTTCGCGGTGCCGGGCATGGTGAACGAGTTCACCACCGTGCTGAAATACTCGCCGTTCGCCTATACCGTCGGCATTCCCGAAATTACCAAACAGGCGATGACGCTTGCCTCGACGACCTTGCGCGGCATCGAAGTTTATCTGGCGGTAGGTATCCTGTATTTCGCCATTTATCGAATTTTGCTGGTTGGCGTGCACTGGCTGGAGCGGCGTTACCACGTCCCCGGCCTGAGCCAGGCATAGGCCCGGAATGAATCCACAGGAGGTGACATGGCATTGATAGAGATTCGCGACCTGGTGAAAAAATTCGACGGGCAGACCGTGCTGGACGGCGTCAATCTGGATGTGGTCGAAGGCGAGGTCAAGGTGGTGATGGGCCCTTCGGGGTGCGGCAAATCGACTTTGCTGCGCTGCATCAACCGGCTGGTCGAGTTCGATTCCGGCACCATATACATACGCGCCCAGAACATTAGCGGCCCGGCTGTCGACGTGCGCGCGTTGCGCCAAAGCATCGGTTTCGTTTTCCAGCAATTCGCCCTGTATCGCCACCTCACGGTCCTGGAGAACGTCACGCTGGGCTTGCGCAAGCTGCGCGGCATGCGGCGCCGCGAGGCGGAGGAAAAAGCCTTGCACGAATTGGCGCGGCTGGATATGGCCGGGCATAAGGACAAATACCCAGCGCAGATTTCAGGCGGCCAGAAACAGCGGGTGGCCCTGGCGCGCGCACTCGCGATGGACCCTGCCGTGGTGGTTCTGGACGAACCCACTTCGGCACTCGACCCGGTGATGTCGCGTGAAGTCGCGCAACTGATCGAGCGACTGCATCGGGAAAACGTGACCATGCTGTGCGTGACCCACGATTTGGTGCTGGCCGGCGCCATCGCCGAGCACGTCACGTTTCTCGACAGGGGCGTGATCCGCGCGGAAGGAAGCATCGCCCATCTTGCCGGCCAACATCCCGAAGAAAGCGTGCGCGCGTTTTTCGGCCATCGGGAAAACGCCCAATGAACGGCTGGAGCGCATTTCTGCGCGATTTGCTTGAACAGATGCCGCTCATTCTGACCGGCGTCGGCGAAACCTTGAAGCTCACGGTCGCGTTCAGCATTACCGGATTGGCATTGGGAATCGTGGTGTTCTACCTCAGCCTGAGCCGCCACACGGGGGTGAGACGCGCGATCCAGGCGTACATCTCCTTCTTCATCGGTATGCCATTGATCGTTCTGCTGTTTCTGATGTACTACGGCTTGCCGCAGTGGGGGATATCCCCGTCTCCATTCATGGTCGCGGTAATCGGTTTCACCTTCAACGTGGCGGCCTACAACGCCGCTTATCTGACCACCGCCTACAATGGGCTGGATTACCTTGAGATTGAGGCCGCCAAGGCCCAGGGCTTCAATCACCTGCAGATATTCCGCTTCGTCATCCTGCCGCAGGTGCTGCGCCTGTCGGTACCCGCCTTGACCAATCAGGTGATCCGCAATTTGAAGGACAGCTCGGTCGCTTTCCTGATCCAGTACACCGAATTTTTCGCCCGCGTGCAGGAACTCGCCGCGACCAATTTTCAGTTCTTCCAGGCTTACCTGTTCGCGGCGCTCGTTTACCTGGCGTTCGTTTCCGTCATCGTGGTGGCGGCACGTTATCTTGAAAAACGGGTAATTATCCCCGGGGGTTCGCGTTAACCGGGGGGATTCCCCTCCGAATTAGGTCTCTTATCAGCCAAGTGATGTCAAAACATGGCACCAATGCGGTTTGAACTGAATGAAAGCCTGTCCGCATGAATGATGACCGCCTCAGCGAAAATCTCAACGCCGACAGCGGCTGGTTCACCCGCGCCGGACGCTGCCTGGAAAAACGCCGCAGCCGTTACCAGGATATCGAAGTCTGGGACACTCCCGAATTCGGGCGGCTATTCCGTCTCGACGGCTGCTTCATGTCCTCCGAGCGGGATGAATTCTTCTATCACGAAAACATCGTGCACCTCCCCGCCATCGCCCATCCCGCCCCGCGCCGCGCGCTGGTGGTGGGCGGCGGCGACGGCGGTTCCGCCGAAGAATTGCTCAAACACCCGAGCATCGAAAAAGTGGTGATCGCCGAACTCGACGAGGAAGTGGTAAACATCTCGCGCACTTGGCTGCAAGCCGTCCACCACGGCGCGCTGGATCACCCCAAAGTGGAAATCCGCATCGGCGACGGGTTGGCTTACGTGCGCGACAGCACGGAAGTTTTCGACCTGATTATCCTCGACCTCACCGACCCCGGCGGGCCGGCGACGCCGCTCTACAGCGCCGAATTCTACGCCGCCTGCCGTACCCACCTCGCCCCCGGCGGCGCGCTGGCCCTGCACATCGGCTCCCCC
>JAGXQV010000027.1 GCA_018336195.1 Sulfuricella sp.
GGCTCGGGCGTCACCGCCTGCCACAACATCCTTGCCATGGAAGCAGCGGGACTTTCCGGTTCGCGCCTCTATCCCGGTTCGTGGAGCGAATGGATCGCCGATCCCGCCCGCCCCGTGGAAACCGGCGAACGCGGCGTGCTGCCCTGCCACGGCGAACATGACGGAGAACTGCCATGCGGGTAAAAACCCATTGGCACAAGGACGGCAAACAGAGAACCGTCCCCCAGGTTGCCAGCGTCGTCGCCCTCATCATCTGGAAAGTCACGGAAGAAACCGTCACCCACATCCAGCAGGACAAATTCGAGATTGCCTCGCAGGAACAGGCGTTCGCCATGATCGAAGAGTTCCTCGCCTTCTTCATCCAGCTTGCCGACCGGGTTTCCTATGTGCGCCTGGGCAGCGACCTGCGCCCGCCGTTCATGCAGGCGCTCGCCAAGCGAATCGCCGAAACCTTTGATGAAAACGCCTTGCCGCGTCTCGGCCCGCCTGGCGAAGAAGGCTACAAATCCCGCTTCATCGCCACGCTCAACCAGCGGCTCGGCGATTACGCCGGCTTCGACTATGCCGACGAGCCGGATTTCCCGGTGCTGCGCTATCTCGGCAACCGCATCATGGACGTGATGGCAAAACACGACCAATCGTGGATCATCGACCAGATCATCGAAATCGAGGCGCCCCGGGCGCTCGCCCAGGTGCAGAAGGGATTGCGCGAACTGCTGGTTCCCGACGGCATGACGCTCTGAACGATTCCCGGCACGAACCCGTGGTGCAGCCTCCCCCGCCAACCTCGGCAACCGTGCGCTGGATACGCCTTATCAGGCTAGGCTGGCACATCCTGCACGGCCTGTTGAGCGCCGCGCTGGTTTTCCCCCGGGTCGACCGGGCGGCGCGCAACCGGCGCATCCGCGCCTGGTCGGCCAAGCTGCTCGCCATCCTCGCCATCCGCCTGAGCATACGCGGCAACCCGCCACAAGGCGGCGCCCACGGCGCAATGGTGGTCGCCAACCACATCTCCTGGCTGGACATTTTCGTGCTCAACGCCGTCCAGCCGTTGCGCTTCGTCTCCAAGGCGGAAGTACGCGACTGGCCGCTCATCGGCCGGCTGGTACGGTCGGCGGGAACCTTGTTCATTGAAAGGGGAAAGCGCCAGGATACCGGGCGCGCCAATCGCGACATCGAACACGCCCTGCTGGCGGGCGACTTGGTCGCATTGTTTCCCGAAGGCACCACCAGCGACGGCACGGAACTCAAGCATTTTCACGCCTCGCTCCTGCAGCCCGCGGTCGACGCGGGGACGCCGCTTTATCCGGTGGCGTTACGGTTCTTGAAAGAAAACGGGGAAATCGACAGCGCTCCCGCCTACATCGGCGACCTGAGCTTTGTCGAGTGTTTGCAACAGATCCTCAGCCGCCCGGCGATTCATGCCGAACTGCACTTCTGTGCGGCCATCTCGCCACACGGACTCAACCGCCGCCAACTCGCCGGCCATGCCCACAACCTGATTACCAGTGTGTTGTTCCCGGCTCGTCATGGCAGGATATCTGGAACAACTGGCGATCTTCCAGACGCATCGCCGACAGGCAGCCGCCCCACAGACACCCGGTATCCAGCGCCAGCAGATTAGGGCGCAGGGTCAGGCCGAGCGCCGACCAATGCCCGAAAATCAGCGTGGTGTCGGCGCTGGCACGGCCTTCCACGTCGTACCACGGCACGCAGCCTTCCGGCGCAATCTGCGGCGGCCCTTTGTGGGCAAACTCCATCTCGCCCTTCACCGAGCAAAAGCGCAGGCGCGTCATGGCGTTGGTAATCATGCGCAACCGATCCATGCCCCTCAAATCCTTGGTCCAGGCGCGCGGTTCATTGCCGTACATGTTCTTGAAAAAGTCCAGGTAGCGTTTGCCGCGCAGCACTTCCTCCACCTCGGCGGCGAGCTTTTCGGCCTTCTTCGCCGTCCACTGCGGCAACAAGCCGGCATGGACCATCGCGTAATCGCCTTCCCGGTAGAACAGGCGGCGATGGCGCAGCCAATCGAGCAACTCGTCGCGATCCGGCGCCTCCAGCACTTGGGCGATGGTGTCCTTCTTGGCCGGTTTGACGAAGCCATAGGCAACCGCCAGCAAATGCAGATCGTGGTTGCCCAGCACCACCTCCACCGCCGCGCCCAACTCCCGCGCCCAGCGCAGCACCGCCAGCGAGTCCGGGCCGCGATTGACCAGGTCGCCGACCAGCCACAAGCGGTCATGGGCCGGATCGAACTGGAATTCCTTGAGGAGCTTTTGCAGGGCGGAGAAACATCCCTGAACATCGCCGATAGCGTAGGTGGACATGTCGGTGCGGGAGTGAAGTGCTGAGAGTTTGGATTCCCGGCATTTTACAGGGAGCGAGTTTTCCCTGGGTGAAAAAATCAGGCATTTGTAGCTAAACGCCGGCGGGACTTAAGGGGGAGGCTACAAGGCGGCGCCAGTTTATCTCAATAGCGCAGCAGCAAATTCTCGAAAGGCTCGTGTTCCTTCCAGCGATAGGCGTTGAAATCGCGCCGATCGGTGGAGAGTATCCGGCCATGCCCGAGATGTTCGGCAAGCAGCACCAGCGAGGCGTCGGCCAAGTCCATCGGCAGGTCGGCGTAGCCTGTCATCAACGTATGCAGGCGGGGCGCGTGGGCGGAATCCAGCCCCCAGGCGACGAAAGCGCCTTGGGCGAAGCTGGCGATGAATTTGAGTTGCGCGGAAGCGTCCAGGCGATTAACCAGCAGATGGCAGGTTTCGGTCAATACCGGCCAAGTGCTGATGAGCGGCTCGCGCAGATCGGCAAGGGCGGCGCGGGCGCGTCCATGAAAAACGTCGCGGCGGTTGGCGAGCGCCACCCAGAAGCCGGTATCAGCGATCACCATGTTTGGCTTGCAGGGAGTCGCTCAGGGATTGTTTGTAGTTCACGGACAAATCGGCGTCGCCCTCGGCACAACCGATAAAACCGTTGTGTTCGAAAATTTCCAGCGCGCCGGACTGGGAAGCCCGCGCCGCCTCGTAATAACGGTCGATGGATTCCTTCACGACATCCGATACGCTGAGTCCTTCAGCATGGACGAGGTAGTCGAGCTTATAGGCGAGGTTGTCGTCGAGTCGGGCGTTAACGCGCATGATCTGTCTCCAGCAGAGTTTGTCATACACTGTATGATAGCATTTCACTGGGCAATTTCAAGCCGCTGCCAGGAGCGAAGAAGGCGTGTGCTAGAATCGGCGCCTCGCTTTTCCGGCCCACCTTATTCGATGCTTTCCCACCTCAACCCTCCCCAGCGCGAAGCCGCGAAATACCTCGACGGGCCATTGCTGGTGCTGGCCGGGGCGGGCAGCGGCAAGACCCGGGTGATTACCCACAAGATCGCTTATCTCGTCCAGGAATGCGGCTATTCGGCTGCCAATATCGCCGCCATCACCTTTACCAACAAGGCGGCCCGCGAGATGCAGGAGCGCGTCGGCAAGCTGCTGCCGGGCAAGGGTGCGAAGGGGCTGACGGTAACCACTTTCCACTCGCTGGGTCTGCGCATCCTGCGCCAGGAAGCGGCGCACATCGGCTACAAGCCGAAGTTCTCGATCCTCGACGCCGCCGATAGCCTGCACATCCTCAGCGAGATTCTTAAAACCACCGACAAGGCATTGATCCGCGCCACCCAGACGCGCATCTCGCTGTGGAAAAACGCCCTGCTCAGCCCCGACGGCGCCTGGCACGTTTGCGAAGATGAAATGGAACAGCGCACCGCCCAGGTCTACCGGGCTTACCAGGACACCCTGCGCGCCTACCAGGCAGTGGATTTCGACGATCTGATCCGCCTCACCGTGGATCTCCTCGAAACCAACCGGGAAGTGCTGGAACGCTGGCGCAACAAGCTGCGCTACCTGCTGATCGACGAATACCAGGACACCAACGTCTGCCAATACCGCCTCATCAAGGCGATCAGCGGGGTGAGCGGCGCCTTCACCGCGGTGGGCGACGACGACCAGGCGATCTACGGGTGGCGCGGCGCCTCCGCCGACAACATGAAGGTTCTCGGCGAGGATTTTCCGCGCCTCCACGTCATCAAACTGGAGCAGAACTACCGCTCGATGGTGCGCATCCTGAGGCTTGCCAACAGCCTCATCGCCAACAACACCAAGCTCTTCGACAAGCGCCTGTGGAGCGACCTCGGCACCGGCGACCCGATCGCCGTACTGGCGGCGCGCGACGACGAACACGAGGCGGAAACCGTGGTGATGCGCCTGCTGGCGCACAAGTTCGAGTATCGCGGGAGCTTCGCCGATTACGCCATCCTCTACCGCGGCAACCACCAGGCGCGGATCTTCGAGCAATACCTGCGCAACGAGAAAATTCCCTACCAGTTGTCGGGCGGCACCTCGTTTTTCGAGCGCACCGAAATCAAGGATATCGTCGCCTACCTGCGCCTGATCGCCAACGAAGACGACGACCCGGCCTTCATCCGCGCCCTGACCACCCCCAAGAAAGGCATCGGCGCGCAAACCCTGGAAAAGCTCGGTCTCTACGCCGCCCAGCGTCATCTCAGCCTGTTCGCGGCGGCCTTCGAGGCCGGCATGGAAACCCAGTTGGGCGCCAAGCAATACGAAGCGCTGATGATCTTCTGCAACTACATCAACGCCCTGCAAAGCCGCGCCGAAGGCGAACCGGCCGGGCAGATCCTCCAGGATCTGCTGCAAGCCATCGCCTACGAAGGCTACTTGTTCGACAGCGAAGACGCCAAGCCCGCCCAGACCAAGTGGAACAACGTCCTCGAATTCGTCGGCTGGCTGACTCGCAAGGGCGCGGAAGAGGAAAAAAATATCCTCGAACTCACCCAGACCATCGCCCTCCTCAACATCCTGGAAAACCGCGAAGACACCGAAACCGACGCGGTACGCCTCTCCACCCTGCACGCCGCCAAGGGGCTGGAATACCCCCACGTGTTCCTGGTCGGCATCGAGGAAGGCATCCTCCCCCACCGCGAGTGCATCGAAAACGACCAGGTCGAGGAAGAGCGCCGTCTCATGTACGTGGGCATCACCCGCGCCCAGCGCAGCCTCACCCTCAGCCACTGCAAGAAGCGCAAGCGCGGCCGCGAATGGCAGGTCTGCGAAGCCAGCCGCTTCATCGAGGAAATGGAACAGGACGACCTGCGCTACGCCGGGCGGGAAATCCCGGCGGAGGAAAACAAGCTGACCGGCACCGCCCGGCTGGCGAATTTGAAGGCGATGTTGAAGAAGTAGGCGCCTCGCCCAACTGGCGAATATAGGATAATCATGGCGTTTGCCGCCTTCCGGTTTAGTGCCGGGCGGCGAAGGAAAGCCGATTCGGCGAGTCCCCCCCCTTGAGCGACGCATGGATATCCACCTGCCACTCTGTCCAACCCCACTTTCTGCGGCGGCGCGGTGTTTGTTGCTGCTGTCCGTTGCGTTGCCGGTCGGCGCGGGGGAAATCTACAAATGGCGCGACGCCGACGGGCGCATCCATTATCAGGATACGCCGCCGCCCGAAGGCGCTGCGGCCAAGCCGGTCAATCTCCCCGATACCCCCTCGCGGAAATGGGCGAACGTGGACATCCAGATCGAACCGCCAACGATCCGGCGCTATGAAGTGCGCGGCTTCACCCTCAACCAGTTGTCGGAATTCGTAGCCAAGAACTCGCCATTGCTCGATGAGCAGGGCAAAGCCTGGGGTGGTCGGTGCCGCTGGGACATCACCTGGAAATTTCGCTACGACCAATCGCCGCAACGCTGCGCCATCGCCTCTTTCTCGCTGCGCTTGGCGAACGTGATTTACATGCCCGGCTGGGTCAACCGCAGTGCGGCGCCCAAGGAAGTGCAAACGACCTGGGATCGTTACGAGCGCGCCTTGCGCCGACACGAAGACGGACACCGCGACAACGGCGTGGCGGCCACTTACGAAATGGCAAACCGGGTGCGCGCAATCATCCCGCAAGCCGATTGCGACAGCCTGAACCGCGAGATTGCCCTGGTAGGCGCACGGGTCACCGAGGAATACCGCGCCCGCGACAAGAAATTCGACGCCGACACCGACCACGGCAGGACGCAGGGCGTCAAGTTCTGAGCGGTACTTGGCGAGTGCTTAGTCTCTTATCCGCCAAGTGATGACAAAACATGACACCATTGCGGATTTTTGTGAATTCTGAGGTGATGGGTGATGAGGAATGGGTGATGAAAACCACCCTCCCATTACCCATTACCCATCACTCATCACCTTGCTTGGTTCCGGCTTGTCCGGCTTAGGAACGCCTACGAAATAATTTCCCGTTTTAGATCAACCAACCTGGAAAGTGATGCCGCCAAATGTAGGTTGGTCTGAGCGGCTTCATCGCGACGCCCAACAGCAAGCCCGGATGAAGCATCGCGGAATCCGGGGCCGCCGATAGGCGGATGCGATGGTTGAAAATGCCGCCACTGCTTGCGTCCTCGCGGACGCTCCCGGATTTCGCTACGCTGCATCCAGGCTACAATTCGTCGGGCCGAAGGATGTGCCGAGGCACGAGGCGCATCTGTCGCGTAGCGGCGACAATGGCCGCGAGCGATGCGCTTCCTGTCGTCGGCACCTCTACGAAAACGACATAACCGAGGAAAAGCGCCGCCTCACGGATGTCGGCATCGCCCGCGCTCAGCCCGGCAAGACGAAACTGAATTTGGCGCCTTGCCCGACCACCGATTCCGCCCAGACGCGGCCTTCGTGGGACTCGATAATGGTTTGGCAGATGGATAACCCCAGCCCCAAACCGCTACTCTTGGTGGTATGAAATTGTTCGAAAATCGCTTGCATGTCGGCGACCGACACGCCTTTGCCGGTATCGCTGACGTCCACCAGCACGCCGTCGTCTTCGTTATGGCGGCTGCGTAGGCGCAGTTCGCGCACGGCGCTTTCCTGCATTGCCTCGACGGCATTTTTCAGCAAATTGAGCAGCACTTGTTCAATTTCCACGCTTCTGACAAAAACCGCGGGCAATGCCTCCAAGTCGAAGTAGACGGTAATGGCGCTACGGTTGATTTCGTATCCCAGGAAATCAACCGCGTTGCGGATTAATTGGTTGAGGTCGACGTGGCTACGCTCCCCGCCTTCCTGGCGGACGAGACGCTTGAAGCGGTTAATCACGTTCCCCGCGCGTTCGGTTTGCTGGCGGGCGAGGCTGACGCACTTGAGCTGTTTGTCCGGCTCGTATCCGCCATTTTCCAGCCAGCGCAAGGCGGCATCCAGATAGGTGTGGGCCGCGGCGATGGGTTGGCTTAATTCATGGGTAAGACCGAAGGTCATTTCGGTGGCGATATTCAAGCGTTGCAAGGGTTCCATGGCGATTTGCTGGCGGCTGCGCTGGGCCATCAGGCGCTCGCTGATGTCGCGCGCCACCCCCAGGATGGCGGTCCGGCCCTCCAGCGTGAAGCGATGTGCGCTTACCTCCACCGGGATACGCCGTCCATTCTTGGCGACATGGGTACGCTCGAAAAGTGCGTGGCCCTCTTCCAGGATTTTTTTCAGGATCTTGGCGGACTCCGCCATATCCTCAGAAATATTGACGTCCCGCAGCGACAGTGCCAACAATTCTTCGCGGGAATAGCCGAGGCGCCGGCAGGCCGTCTCGTTGGCCTCGATGAACCTGCCCGGTGAGCCATCAGGGTGGATTGCCACGACGAAAATGGCGTCATCGACGCCGTTGAACAACAAACGGAAGCGTTTTTCGCTCTCGCATACCGCCATCTCAGCCGCATTGCGTTCCTGTTCGCGCAGCCGGACCGACAGGATCAGCGCTTCAAAGGAGTGCGCCACCTCGCTGATCTCGTCGCCGGTCGGGTTTTTGGATGCATCGAGCAACGCCTTGAGCGGCGCGGACAGCAGTGCATCCCGGGTGAATTGGCGCGAGGCATTCCCCAGGGACGCAATGCGCCGGGTAATTTTCATCAGCCACTTCCCCAGGGAAAACCACAACAGGATCACCAAAACGGCAAATATCGTTAAACCGGCGAGTGCCAACTGGGGCAATGAGAAAAGGCTGGCCGAATGGCGCCGCTGCATCACCAGGAGCGGTGAATCCTGGCTCCGCCCCGGCCAGGAAAAGCTCGCCTGCTCGACTAATTCCATGCTTTCGAAATGCTGTCCGTCCGGCTGTTGCGCCTGATCGGTAGTCCGCCCGCCCAGGGAGCTGGCAACCGGATATGTCCGCCATTTCAGGGAAAGAACGGTATTGGGAAACGCACTCCGGTAAAGCAGCGCGTTGTCGAGTTTCTTGAAGGTCACCAGACGTCCCTCGCCCTGACCTGCCAGCCAGAGGGGTTGCCGGTAAACCCGAAACAAGCTGCCGCTCTGCGCATGGTAGAACCAGCCGGCAAAGCCCTTTGGCATTGTGTCCGGGAATTCCGGCATGTCCGTGCCAAATTGGAACAACACCCTGCCGTTTTGCGACGTAACCATCACATTGGCAAATATTCGGTTCTCGCCCTGGATGGTCAAATCGCCGCGCAATTTATCCCAACGGCTGCGCGGATCGTCGAGCACGCGGTAGAACTCGAGGCGCGATTTGAGTTCGACGGCCTCTTTTTCCCAGTTTTCCTCCACCCCCGCCATTTTGGCGGTGTAATGCTGAACAACTTCGAGTGTGTCGTGGTGCACCGTTTTTTTAAGCGCGGCGACATAAAACCAGCTACCCAGGAAGCCGCCAAGCAGGGCAAGCATGACTAGCGAAACCAGCAGGCGGCGCGACGCTTGCGCGAGGAGAGAGTTCGGATTCGGCACGGCAGCTTTCACCACTATTGCCGCGTCCCCACCCATTGGTCGTCGACCATGCTCTCGATGCGCAGGCCGAGTGCCACCGGATCGCCCGGCGATGCCGCACGGAAAAAACTTTCGGTTTCCTGCAATTGGCGGCGCAAAAACTGGCCGTCCGGGTTATAGAGCTTCTTGTATTTGCGCAGGCAGCTCAGCAGGGCACTACGTTCCGCCGGCTCCCGGATGTCCAGCTTGTCGACCAGTTCAGCGGGCGTATGACGGGCAATCCAGCGCAGTGAACGGCGCAGGATTTTTACCATTATTTCCACCTTGGCCGGGTCATGCGCAATGATTTCGCCACGTGTCGCCAACGCCGCATGCAGAAATTGGGCGCCGGGAAATTTCGGCGCCCGCTCCGGGTCGCCCAAATTAGCCAGAAAGAATGCTTTCTTTTCCGCCTGCAGGCGCGAAGCAAACGGCTCGTCCCCCATGATGGCATCCACTGCGCCGCTGCGTAACAGTGAGGCTTGTTCGTCCCAGCTTTGCCCCGCTGCCACGATCCTGACGGATTTCACCGGAACCTTGTGGGTAGTCAGCATCAATTCCAGCAATTGCTGGGAGGTGGTCTTGCTGGAGACGGTGCCGGTGTTCACACCGACCACTTTTCCTCTGAGATCGGCAATGGTTTTGATCTTGCCCTTCAAATCCTCGCGCACCATCAACACAAACAGCGGGGCATTGTCCACTGCGGCAATCGCGACGATATCGCTACCCGCAGCCCGGGCGGATAGCTGCGCCGGCATCCCCACCACCACGAAATCCGCGTTGCGCGATATCAACTCTTGGACCGCGATGGAACCACCGCCGACCGGGAGCAAAACCACTTGCGCCCCCTCCTCGCGATCCGCGCCGATGCGCGGAATCAAGTCCACCGGCAAATAGGAAATATTTCGTGGGCCGGGTGAACTGACCACGATTTTCAGGGGTGACGTAGCCGCGCGCACGGGGAAAACCAGCCAAAGCGTCAGGAATAGAACTTGAAACCAGGGAAAGATCGATCTTGTCTTGCAGTAATGCTTCATTATTCGCGCCACACCGCCCCCAAACCGGATTTATTCGCCTTACCCTTAATCGCAGTAGGCTTTAATTGCGACCACTATAATTGAATGCGCAACCGGATCGAAATAGGTAGAACTACCTAGTCAAGGCAAAACAGCCGTGGACGCCGACACGTACCTATCCGAAACGCCTCGACATGGACGCCAACCCCGTATCAGGCTAGAATGCGCGCTTGTGTGCCCGTAGCTCAGTTGGATAGAGTGTTGGCCTCCGAAGCCAAAGGTCGCTGGTTCGACTCCAGTCGGGCACGCCAGATTTCAGTTAAAAACCAAACAATTACGAAATACACTCGTATTTGGTTTTATTTCCACTTAATGCCGTTTGGGTGCCGTTGGCGTATCCGAATGGTGCCCCGGACAAACAGTTTTATATGCGCCCATGGGGCTTATGAACTGGATAAAACCCGGTTTGCGGAAGAACATGCTCGATTCGAAACCGTTACACGGAAACGTATCCGGAGGTTCCCTTGGCGTCGACATCCCCCTTCAGCGCTGCCCTAGCGGCCGCCATCCTGTTTACCTCGTCCGCCTGCCTCGCAAGTGGAACATCGCTACCGTCTACCCAGAGTGACAGCGGCGATTTCTTCATCGTCTCATCAACCTCGGGAGAGGCTTCCAACCTGACCGCCAATTCGGTGATCAAGATCGCCGCGATCGACGTCGGACAGCAGGGCAGCATCTATATCGCCGCCTTGGTCGACGGCATGCTGGTATTCGAAAGCCCGGATGGCTCGTGGAGCACCTGGCGGGGAAGCGCGCCACCGGCGTGGTTCCAGGGAATGCTGCCATCCAGCTTGTCGGTGCCGATTATTTCCGGGATGAATGTCGGGGAATTGAAAGACCTGGAGTTGTTCGTCGGATACGGCGCGGACGTAAGCGACATGACCACCGCCAAGAGGCACATGCGCTTCAGCCCGTTCGACACCTCGACAACCATCGAGGGCTACGTGACCGCCGTCGATCAGCAATGCTCGACGCAAACGACCACCAGCCCGTCGCTGTCCAACCCGGCCCCGCTCAGCGGGGCGGTAATCTCGTCTTCATTGGGAACGCAGACCGCGACCACCGATGCGGGCGGGCATGTCCTTCTGAGCTTGCCCGGCCCCGCCAGTTCGCAAACCCAGTTCACTATCAGCCTGTCCATGAACGGACTGACCAAGACTTTGACCGGCATTCAGGGACAACATATTTTTGGACATGCGCTGGTACCAAGGCAGCCCACCTCCGGCGGTTCCACGACTACCGGCTGCACCACCAAGCCGCCAGGCCCGGTCTATTGCACGACGAACGCCGCCGGCGCTCCCATGCTCGACAATCCGCCGGGATGCCAGCCGATGGGCGGCACGGTCTGCGCGCCAGGCGTTGCCCCGGGGACCAATGGGTGTGTGGAAAAACCGCCGTTGTGTGCAGTCGACGCCAGTGGCGTTGCGCAGATCGGCAACCCGGTGGGATGCGTGGTTGCTTCGCTAAAGCCGCTGACAATTTAACCCGTCCCCTTACTTTCGCGCGGGACGGATTCCGCTCAGATTTTCCGCGCCACCATCTCCACCAGCGCCGACATGCCGCTGTGGCCAGCGCCTTCGCTGATTTCACGTTCGCTCTCAACAAGGTGGAGAAATTCCATGCCGGCGAATTCGCGGCGCAAATCTGCCGCCGTGTACAGGTTTTCGACCTGCGACGGGCCGCCGGTGCGGTATTCGAGTTGTTTGGGGGTATAGCCCTGGAGGATCAGCAGGCCGCCGGGCTTGAGGGTGCGGCGCATCGACTGGTGGATCAAGGTACGCTCGGCGGGGCCAACGAACTGGATGAAGATCGCCACCACCACGTCGAAGCGGTTTTCGCCCCATTCCCAGCCGAGCAGGTCGGCGAGTTCGGTTTGCAGGGTGACGCCATGTTGCGCGGCCAACTTTTCGGCCTTGGCGATGGCCGGCGGGGATACATCCACCGCCAGCACGTCGAGCCCCTGGCGTGCCAGCCACACGCCGTTGCGCCCCTCGCCGTCTGCAACCGCCAGCACCCGCTGGCCGGGGCTGAAACGCGACGCCTGGGAAGCGAGGAAGGCATTGGGCTCGGTGCCGAAGACGTATTCGTCGACGGCGTAGCGTTGGTTCCAGAATTCACTCATGGTACGGTGATGCGATTATTTCCCGTTGCCGCTCAGGTATTTTTCCAGTTGCTCGGCGGGCATCATGCCGGGCACACGCTTGCCATCGGCAAAGAATAGAGCCGGGGTGCCGCGCACGCCGAGTTTGGCGCCAAGTTCCACGGTCTTGGCGACGGGGTTGTCGCAAGTGCCGGGGTTTTTCGGTTCGGCCTTCTTGTTTATCAGTTCGTCCCAGGCCTTGGCGCGGTCGGGCGCGCACCATACCGCACGCGACTTGCGGGCGGCATCGGGGTGCAGACTGTCGATGGGGTACATGAAGGTGTAGATGGTCACGTCGGTGATTTTCGCGAACTCTTCTTCAAGACGGCGGCAATAAGGACAATCGATGTCGGAGAACACCGCCACCACCCGTTTGCCATTGCCTTTCACAACCTTGATCGCCGAGTCGAGGGGCAGTTTGTCGAACTGGGCTTTTTGCAGTTCGCGCATTTTCACTTCGGTGAGATTCTTCTGGGTTTTGCCGTCGAACAGGTTGCCGTGCAGGATGAAGGAAACCTTCTCGTCGGTATAGAACACGTATTCGCTGTCGGCCACGGCTTCATAGAGATTGCCGTAGGGCAGCTTGGTGACCACCATGGATTGGGCATCGGGGAACTTGGCCTGCAAGTCCTTCTTGATCGCGGCGGCGGGATTGACCGGGTCGGCAGCGTGAGCCAAAGCTGCGCCGGCCAGCAAGGCGGTTGCCAGAAGGTTGCGGGTAAACTGTTTCAACATCATTTTTCCTTGTCGGTAAGTAATTCTTCGATTTCCGCCACCCCCTTGGGAGCCTTGGCGGTGAGGACGTCGCAGCCGGTATACGTTACCACCACGTCGTCCTCGATGCGGATGCCAATATGCCACAAATGCCCCGGCACGTCGTCGGCCGGGCGGATATAGCACCCCGGTTCGACCGTCAGAGTCATGCCGGGTTCCAGGGCGCGCCATTTCCGGTCGCGCTTGTAGTCGCCCACATCGTGCACGTCGCGGCCCAGCCAGTGGCCGGTACGATGCATGTAGAAGCGCTTGTAATGGCCTTCTTCGAGCACTTCGTCGAGGCTGCCACGGCACAGCTTGAGGTCGATGAAACCTTGCGCCAGGACTTTCAGTGCCGCCTGATGGGGGTCGTCCCAACACTTGCCGATGGTGATTTCCGCTATGGCGGCTTCCTGCGCGGCGAGCACCAGTTGATAAACATCGCGCTGCGCCGGCGAGAAGCGCCCGTTCACCGGGAAAGTACGGGTGATGTCGGCAGCATAGCCGTCCACTTCGCAGCCCGCATCGATCAGCAGCAGGTCGCCGTCCCGGAGTGGCGCGTCGTTGCCCACGTAATGGAGGGTGCAGGCATTCGCCCCGCCCGCCACGATGGAGGTATAGGCCGGCGCCTGGGCGCCGTGGCGGCGGAATTCATGGAGCAGTTCGGCCTCCACTTCATGCTCGAAGACGCCCGGCGCGGTGCGGCGCATGGCGCGGATATGGGCGGCGCAGGAGATGTCGGCGGCGCGCTGCATCACCGCGATTTCCCCGCCATCCTTGATGAGGCGCATCTCGTCGAGCAGCACCCGCACATCGCGGATCGCCGTCGGCGCGGTAATGCCGCTACGTACCTGTTCGCGCACCTTGTTCAGCCAGCCCACCGCGCGGGCATCCCATTCGCCGTCCGCTCCCAGGTGGAAGAACAGGTTTTCCTGATTCTCCAGGAGCTTGGGCAGCATGGCGTCGAGCTTGGCGATGGGAAAGGCGCGCTCGAAGCCGAAAGCCTCTCGCGCCGCCGCCGGGCCGTAACGAAATCCGTCCCAGATTTCGCGATCGGGATGCTTCTCGCGGCAGAACAAATAACTTCTTGGGTGCTTGCCCGCCACCACCACCAACACCGCTTCCGGCTCGCCGAAACCGGTGAGGTAATGAAAATAGCTGTCGTAGCGATAGGGATAGTGGCTGTCTCGGTTGCGCGGACGCTCCGGGGCGGTGGGGATGACGGCGATGCCGCTGCCCATCAGGTGGGCGAGGTGCCAGCGGCGCTGCCGGTAAGTGGTTTCGTTTATCATAAATTCCTCAATTCCTCATCCAGGCAACGTAATCGTTCGGGTGTGCCGACGTCTTCCCAACGTCCGCGATGATGGATACCGCCGACCTTGCCCAGCGCCATCTGCTCGCGCAGCAGGGGCGCGAGCTTGGCCTTGGCGCCGCGCGGGATACCGGCGAACAGGTGCGGGCGGTAAATGCCCACCCCACTAAAAGTAAGTTTGCGCTCGCCTTCGCCCTGCACCTTGCCGTTGTTCAAAACGAAATCACCGCCGGGATGTTGGGGTGGATTATCGACCAGCACCAGCAACGCACTTTGACTCTCGCCCAATTCCACAGCGGCGAAGTCGATATCGCAATACACGTCGCCGTTGACCACCAGGAAAGGTCCGTCGCCCAGCAACGGCAGGGCGTTGGCGATACCGCCGGCGGTTTCCAATGCTTCGACCTCGGGGGAATAGCGGATATTCACCCCGAAACGGCTGCCGTCGCCCAGACAGTCCTCGATCATCCGCCCCAGGTGGGCGTGGTTGATGACGATGTCGGTGAATCCGGCACGCTGCAGGCGCTCGATGTGCCACACGATCAGCGGCTTGCCGCCGGCCTCCAGCAAGGGCTTGGGGGTATGGTCGGTGAGCGGGCGCATCCGCTCGCCACGCCCGGCGGCGAGGATCATGGCGATCAGCCGTTCATCGGAAATTTCATGACGAAAGTCGAGTTGTTGCATGCGATTCGGGAATTAGCCGGAAAACGGGTTGAGAACGGGAATGCCGCAACCGCTGAAATCGGCGGCGTTGCGGGTAACCAGCGTCAGCGCGTGGACTTGGGCGGTGGCTGCGATCAGCATGTCGGGTTGGCTGCGAACGATACCGTGCGTCGCGAAGGCGCCGCGCAGTTCGCCGGCGCGGCGGGCGATTTCCAGCGAAATGGGCAACACCGGATGCGCGGCCAGAAATGCGTCGAACCAGGCGGCAATGCGCGGATTGGGACGCCACGCCAGACCGAAGGCGATTTCATCGACGGTGACTGCCGAGATCAGGTAATCGACCTCCCTTGCAGCCCAGGCAATCACGCCCTGGTCAGGTTGCCGGCGCACCAGTTCGCTGACGATGTTGGTGTCAAGCAGCACGCTCATGGGCGGCACCTTCCTCCATTTCTTCCAGCATGTCGACAAACGCATTGGGGCGGCCCAGCGCGGGGCGGGGCAGGGTGGGCAGTTCGTACTCCTCTTCGGCGGCGATGCGGCGTAATTCGGCGAATTCCTCACCCAGGGTTTTGCGTTGGGATTGTTTGCGCCACGCCTCGAAGGATAGAAATGTTTCCGCGTCGACCACGGCGGCAACGCATCGTTCGCGGTTGTAGATCATCTGCGGTTCCTGAACGGACAGCCGCACGACTTCGGAAAACTGCTGCTTGGCTTGGGCGATGTTCCATGACATGGCACGCTCCTTATGTCTACATGTTGAGTCCATTATAGACACAATATACCTCGGGTGCATTACCCTCCCTCAAAACGTGAACCCCACCTCGGCTTGACGGTCTTCGAGCTTGTCGAGCAACTTCACCAGCGGATGGAGTTCGCTGTAACGCTGACAGGTCTTGCGCAGGTAAGTCTTCACCAACGGCATGTCCTTGAGGTAGCCGCCCTTGCCGTCGCGGCGGTAGAGGCGGGCGAAGATACCCAGCACCTTGATGTGACGCTGCGCGCCCATCCATTCGAAATCGCGATAAAAGGCCGCGAAATCGCCCGCCACCGGCAGGCCGGCCTTTCTGGCTTTTTCCCAGTAGCGGATGGTCCAGTCGAGCACCCGTTCCTCGTCCCAACCGATGTAGGCGTCCTTGAACAGCGATACCAGGTCGTAGGTCACCGCGCCATGCACGGCATCCTGGAAATCCAGCACACCGGGGTTATTCTCCGCCACCATCAGGTTGCGCGAGTGGTAGTCGCGGTGCACGAACACCTGTCCCTGGGCGAGGATGTTGCGGTTGAGCACGGCGAAGGTGTCCTCCAGCGCCGCCGCTTCCTCGTTCGACAATTCGGACTGCAAGTGCTTGCTCGCATACCACTCGGGGAAAAGGCGCATTTCGCGCAGCAGCAGGGCATCGTCATAAGGCGGCAGGGCATCGGCGCGGCTGGTCAACTGGAATTTCACCAGGGCGTCGATGGCGTCCCGGTATAATCCATCGGCGCTGGATTCGTCGAGGGTGGCGAGGTAGGTCCGGTCGCCCAGGTCGGTGAGCAACAAAAAGCCCTGTGCGAGGTCTTGCGCCAGCACGGCGGGGGCGTTTACCCCGGCCTCGCGGAGCAGTCCGGCGACGTGGACGAAAGGCCGGCAATCCTCGTGGCTCGGCGGCGCATCCATGACGATCAGGGTACGCTCGGGCAGGGTGACGCGGAAATAGCGCCGGAAACTGGCGTCGGCAGACGCCGGGGCATAACTAAAAGGTTCGTCGGGAAATTGCTGTTTCAGCCAGTTTTCAAGAAGTTCGAGTCTTTGCAAAATAACTCCGCATTGCGTTAAACATGAATTTATGCGATTTTATCACCGATAATCGCCCAACCAAGATGAAGATTCTCCCCCTACGCTCGGCCATCGCCGCCCTTTTCGCCATTTTCCCCGCGTATTCGCAGGCCGCCACGAATCTTCCGCCGTTGACGCTGAGCGCCGAACTGCTGAATGTTCCCGCGCGTCCCCAGCCGATTGCCGGCGCCGATGCGCCCGATTCGCCAGCACTGAAACGCAATCGCAAGCTCACCACCTTGCCGCCTCCCGATTCCGGCCCGACGCCCGTCATCATCCAGGCGCAACGCCTCCAGGGCCACAAGGACAGCGAGGTGGAAGCCTTCGACGACGTGGAGTTGCGCAAGTGGGGGCAGGTGATGTTTGCCGATCACCTGCTCTACCACCAGCCGGAAGACGAGGTGTTCGCGGAAGGTCACGTGCGCATCGAACAAAAGGACGACGTCGCGGAAGGCAGCGAATTGCGCCTCAAGTTCGACACCAAGCAGGGCTACATGAACGCCGCTTCCTTCGAACTGGGCGAACAAAACCCGGTAGGACGCGGCACCAGCGACAAGCTGTGGTTCGAGGGCGAAAACCATTACCGCCTGGAACAGGCCGAATACAGCACCTGCCCCACCGAATCGCGCGACTGGTATCTGCGCGCCCGCGAACTCGACCTGGACCGCAACATCCAGACCGGCACGGCACACAGCGCCCAACTGGATTTTTACGGGGTACCGATCCTCTACGCACCGTGGATGACCTTCCCGCTCGACAAGTCGCGCAAGTCCGGTTTTCTCGCGCCGCATTTCGGCAGCACCGGGCGCAGCGGTTCGGAATTTACCCTGCCCTATTACTGGAACATCGCCCCCAACCTCGACGCCACCCTCGCGCCCCGCCTCATGCAGAAGCGCGGCCTGCAACTGAGCGGCGAATTCCGTTACCTGATGCCCACTTTCGCCGGCGAGGCGCAGGCCGATTACCTGCCCAACGATCAGGCACTCGGCATCGACCGCTATTTCCTCATGCTCAACCACCGCCAGGCGCTGGCGCCCGGCCTGGTAGGGATGCTCAACCTGCAGAAGGCATCCGACAACGATTATTTCCGCGACCTCGGCACCCAGCTCACCGCCACCTCGCAAATCCACCTGCCCCGCGAAGGGATACTGAGCTACACCCTGGGACGCTGGAACCTGCTCGCCCGGATGCAGACCTTCCAGACCCTGCAGGACGTCTCCGCCCCGGTCACGCCGCCCTATCACCGCACTCCGCAAATTCTGCTGAACGGCGGCATCGACGGACTCGGGGCCGACTTGGCGGTCAGCGGCGAATTCGTCAATTTCGTCCATCCCTCCTTGCCCAACGGACAGCGCAGCACCTTCTATCCTGCCGTCAGCGTACCGTTCGCCGAGTCGTGGGGCTTTCTCACCCCCAAGCTGGGCCTGCACCTCACCCGCTACTCCCTGGACCGCGACACCGCCACCCAGCCCGACGCCACCCGCAGCCTGCCGATCTTCAGCCTCGACGGCGGCCTGCATTTCGAGCGCGAGACCTCGGTATTCGGTCACGCCTTTCAGCAGACCCTGGAACCGCGCCTGTATTACCTCAACGTGCCGTACCGCGACCAATCGCAACTCCCGGTTTTCGACAGCGCCGAGGCGGATTTCAACTACGCCCGCCTGTTCACCGAAAATCGCTTCAGCGGCTTCGACCGCATCAGCGACGCCAATCATCTGACTTTCGCGGTCACCTCGCGCTTCCTCGAAAGCGAGTCGGGCCGCGAACGCCTGCGCGCCACCATCGGCCAGCGCTATTATTTCAGCGACCAGCAAGTCACCCTGAGCGCCCCGCCGCGCAGCGGCAAGACCTCGGATTTCCTCGCTCTGCTGTCCGGCAACCTCACCTCGCAATGGTCCCTGGACAGCGGCTGGCAGTTCAACCCCGACGAAGGCAAGACCGAAAAGGCCAACATCTCGGCGCGCTTCTCGCCGGAAGCCGGCAAGACGGTCAACCTCGGCTACCGTTACACCCGCGAGACCCTGCGCCAGGTCGACCTCTCCACCCAATGGCCGGTTACCCGCCGCTGGCAGGGTCTGGGCCGGGTCAATTACTCGATGTTCGACAGCAAACTGGTGGAAGGGCTGATCGGCATGGAATATGATGCCGGCTGCTGGGCGTTCCGCACCGTGTTGCACAGTTTCTCCACCGCCGCGACGCAACGCACCAACGCCATATTCTTCCAGCTCGAACTCAACGGCATCGGCCACATCGGCACCAATCCCCTCGATGTGCTGAAGCGCAATATTTACGGATACACTAAAACCAACGAGAGCAACCATGACCTACCGCAACGCTAAAACCCTGCTGCTGAGCGGCCTCCTCCTGCTCGGCACGAATTGCGTCGGCGCCGCGCCGAGCGCCCCCGCCCTGCTCGACCGGATCGTCGCCGTGGTCAACAACGACGTAATCACCCAATTCGAGCTCAACGACAAGCTGCGCAACACCCTGCAGCAACTCAAGCGCCAGGGCACCCCCCTGCCGCCCGCCGAGCTCCTCGAAAAACAACTGCTCGAACGGCTCATCACCGAACGCATTCAACTGCAGTTCGCCAAGGAAACCGGGATGCGCGTCGATGACGGCCAGCTCGACCGCACCCTGCAACGCATCGCCGAGCAAAACGGCATGAGCGTGGCCAAATTCCGCGTCGTGTTGGAAAAAGATGGGACCACCTTCGCGCAGTTCCGCGAAGAAGTTCGCAACGAAATCCTGATCGACCGCCTGCGCGAACGCGAAGTCGACAACAAGGTGGTCGTCACCGACGGCGAAGTCGACAACTTCCTCGGTACCCGCGTCACCCAGTTGGGCGGCGAGGAAGAATTCAACCTCGCCCACATCCTGGTCCGCGTGCCCGAACAGGCCAGCCCCGAGCAGGTCAAGGAAAAGCGCAGCCGCGCCGAACTGGCCGCCAAGGCGCTCGCCGAGAACGCCAATTTCGGCCAGATCGCCGCCACCTATTCCGACGCCCCCGACGCCATGCAGGGCGGCCAACTCGGCTGGCGCACCGGCAACCGCCTGCCCACCATCTTCACCGACGAACTCAAGACCCTCCGCCCCGGCGAAAACAGCGCCATCCTGCGTAGCCCCAACGGTTTTCACATCCTTCGCCTGATCGACCGGCGCGGCAAGGACACCCCGCTGATCGTCGAACAGACCCACGCCCGCCACATCCTCGTCAAAACCAACGAAGCCGTCTCGGAAAACGACGCCAAGCTGCGCCTCACCTCGGTCAAGGAACGCCTCGACAACGGCGGCAACTTTGCCGAACTGGCCCGCCAATACTCCGAAGACGGCTCGGCATCGAAAGGCGGCGACCTCGGCTGGCTGTCC